>NZ_JBITZP010000080.1:0-12982 GCF_044546945.1 Kitasatospora sp. NPDC053057
CCCAGCGCACGCCCTCGGCGACCAGGTAGCGCACCGCATCGAGCAGTTGGCGGTGGCAGTAGCCCTCCGGGCGGCCCCCTTGTCCGTTCAGCCAGGCCGGGACCGGCAGCAGCGGCCGCACGATCGCCCACTCCGCGTCGGTGAGGTCGGAGCCGTAGCGGCGGGTCCGGTCCGGCTGGTCGGCGGCATTCCCGAGCCGGTGTGCGAGGCAATCGCACGACATGCCGGAGCTGGACGCGGACGCTGCGGACACGCCAGAGTGGGACACCAGGGGCCTCCTGATGGTTCGTTGACTCGACATCACCGAACTGTGCAGGAGGCCCTTCTCCTATGCGCCGACCGCGGAGCGATCACCTGAACGAGGCTGATGCGAGCGGAAGTTCGAGCAGCAGCCGTATCCCTCGGTTTGGAAATCGCTTCTGACACAAGCAGCCGTTGTCCCGACTTCTATGACAACCGTCCCGGCTTCGCTGTCACAGGTCACCCATGCCTCCCCCGAGGCAGCCTCGGGCCCTGTCCCACCCTCGACTGTCGCGTCCTCACCACACACCGGGGGATCACGGGCACCCACCCACGTCACAAGCCGCGCAGCACCCCATCCGACAGGACACACGACAGCCAGACGCGCCCGATGCCCGCCGGGATGGTCCGCCGCGTCACTGCGAACGGTGCCTGCCGCATGGAAGCCCTCCACAGCTCGGGTGCCAGGAGCTCGCGGGGCCGGCCCCCCTTCGCTGTCACTGGAAGCCGATACCCTCCGGCGGGAACGGGCGGCTGGCGGGAGTGGACGTGGACATCGAGGAGATGCTGGACCGGCTCGGTGAGGTGATCGGGCCGCCGCCCGCGGGCGGAGTGGTCCCGGTCCCGTGGGAGCAGGGGCCGAAGGCGCTCGGTTTCCAACTGCCCGCGGACTACCGGGCGTTCGTCGACCGGTACGGGATGGTCAGCATCCGAGACGAGCTGCACATCTACGCACCGTCGGCGGCGCCCAGTCCTGACACCGGGCAGCCGCTCGGCTTCGAGGGATTCCTGTACTGCACGACGGAGCCCTACGGATACTGTGCCTGGCTGGCCGAGTGCTATCGGGACGGGGACTACGACGAGTGCCCCCATCCGCTGTTCCCGGCCGAGGGCGGGCTTTTGAAGTGGGGCAACAACTCCAACTCCGACCACTTCTTCTGGCTGACGCGGGGCCCGGACCCGGACCGGTGGCCCGTCGCCGCCAAGTTCCACTCGATGCGGGAGTGGGACCTGTTCGAGGGCGGCTTCCTGGAGTTCCTGCTGGCGGCGGTGACGGAACAGTACCCGTACCACGAGGACGTCGTGCCCGGCGGGACGAAGCAGGCCGGTGACGGCCGTGCCTATCGCTTTCGGGGAGACTGGTCGAAGCAGCCCTGGTAGTGAATCCGCGGACGCGGCCGTCGGCCGGCTCCGGACAGCTCCGGCTCGGTAGCCCGCCCAGCCAGAGTGATCGTCCGGTGACCGGGGTCCGTGACGCTCTCCGCTGCCATCTTCGCGTCCTGCGCGTACTGCTTGGCCCACTTCAAATGGCCTCTGACGACGTCTCCTCAAGCGGGCCGTCCACCGGCGTTACGCGGCCAAGAACGCCTCCTCTGCCCGGGCCTGCTGTTCCTTGACCTTCTGGGCGCCGGCCTCCCCCAGGATTTGTTGGATCGTGTAGGCGGGGCACTCGCGGATGTGCCAGGTCTCGGTGGTGCCGGCGGTGCCGATCGCGAGAGTGCGGATGTCGCCGCTGTCCGGGCCCGCCTGGCAGTCCTCGCAGTCGAGGCGGCGGGTGTTCGGCTGCTCGGCGTGGGGATCGGTCACAGGGCACCGGTCTGGCGAAGACACCGTCGAACGCGGCGGTGAACTTCGCGTCCCGGTCGCGGATGAGGAACCGGAAGCACCCGGCCCTGTCTCCCAGGTCCATCAGCAGGTTCCGCGCGAGCTGGGCCGCCCACGCTCCTGTGGGGTGGGCGGTGACGCCGAGGACGTGGACGCGCCGGGTCTCGATCTCCATGACGAAGAAGACGTAGAGGCGCTTGAGGAAGACGGTGTCCACGTGCAGGAAGTCGCAGGCGAGAAGCGTGTGGGCCTGTGTGCGGATGAAGGTGCGCCAGGTCTGCCGGGAGGCGCGCTGTGGTGCGGGCGGCAGACCGAAGCGGCGCAGGATGCGGCGGATGGTGGCGGCGGCGACGCGGTGGCCGAGCCGTCGCAGCTCGCCCTGGATCCTGACGTAGCCCCAGGTCGGATTCTCTGTGGCGAGGCGCCGGATGAGCGCGACGATCTGTTCGGGTAGCGGTGGCCGGCCGGACCTGCCTGGTGGCTGACGCCACTTCCAGCGCACCAGGCGTCGGTGCCAGCCCAGCAGCGTGCCCGGGGTGACCAGCCGGTGCCGGCGCAGGGCAAACGGCATATGGCGTGCGAGAGCAAAAAGTACGGCGCGGTCGGCCCACGACATCCGCGGCCGCCCGACCTGTCGGCGCAGCACGGCGACCTCATGGCGCAAGGCGAGGATCTCGGCCCTGTTCGCGGCAGCGGAACGGCCCAGTAGGACGAGCCAGCCCAGCAGCCGACAGAAGATCAAGTACAGCAGTCGCAGACCCACAGTCAGTGATCATGCCCGGGACGCGGCCGCCCGGAAAGCCGCTGGTCAGCCGCTGTACGGCAGTAAAGACACCCTTCAGGGCTTTGCGGTCGCCCTGTGCCTGTAAAACGACTTCTTGACACGTGGGATGATCTCCCGCAGGTTATCCCGCAGAAATCCGATGTTCGGCACGTCGATGATGTTGGAAAATGCGTTCGCTTCTACGCCGCACGCGCGGAGGAGGGAAAGCATGACGAGGACGTAGATCGACTGGGAGATAAAGTAGAGGTCCCCCGGTCGCAGGTCGAGCTTCTGATCCTCGTCGTGATGAGTGAGCCGGTTGCGCACGTTGACGGCGACTGATCCCCAGTGGTTCACGTTGCCGACAAGTAGGGGGAAGACGTCGCCGACATTCGCCGCCAGCGCTAGTAGGCGGTCACGTAGCCGAGGCTCGTTGCTGTACATAATCTGGCTGCCGAGCCATTCAGCTGTGTCGGATCCCAGACCACCCTCGACGGCCCGCACGATCGCGTCGCGGTACTCCGCATATGCCTCCGACGGGCGAACGTAGTTCGGGAATCCAATTCTATGCAGCGTCTCGGCAGCTGAGATCACGTTGTAATAACGGTTCTCTTCATAGATTTGCGTCGCATAGTGAACCGTCAGCAGTGCACCCAGAACCATGCGGTGCGTGCGCGAGACCTCGATCCAGCGGCCGATGCTTTCGAGGCCACCGATTCGATCAAATGGAAGCAGGATCTCGTGCTCGGGCTTGTGCCCGGGTAGGCGGACGCGCTCCGCGAGCTGTGCCATGCTCAGGTCCACACGGACCCGGACGCTTTGTGCTTCTGCGACCTCGCGCACGAGGTCCTCCCGCCAGAGGTTGATCTCGATCGGGACGGCAGGGGCGTCGACCGCAAGCGTGATGAAGTCCTGGATTCCCTTGAGGTCCACCAGGATCTCATCCAGGGTTCTCGGCTCTGCGTACTTCAGCTTCAGGTAGGGCTGCTGCTCGATGCTGGCTCTCGTGAGCCTGTCGCCGCTGGATGAGAACGTGGACCCTAGTTCCAGCTCCATCGAGCCAATGGTTACGGATTCCTTGGGTGCAATGGTGAGGGCAGCGCCGACCTTCGATACGTTGGCGAAGTTATTCGGCTCGAAAGTTTCGATGTTTATCTGGAACTCTCCGCGCCTGACCCACGGGGCGAGCTGGTCGAAGCAGACTGAGAATTCGTCGAACGTGATGCTCTCTGGGGTTTCGAAGTGCTCACCGGAGAAGAGGAAACTAGCGCGGAACGTCTCCATCGCGATTCCGGGCATGCTGGCGCTCAGACCCTCAGACTGGCAGCCCAGCAGGGTCAGCTTTTTTCTACCAGCGAAGCCGTGGATGAGCATTACGCGGGGCGTGGCGGCCGTGAAGGTTTCCTCGACCGGCGTCAGTCCACCGAACAGCTCCAAGGAGACCCCGTCGGCCGGATCGAACCTGATGCGTCCGGGGACCGCCCGCTCCTGGTTCCCAGCTTCCCAGAAGACACCGTCGGCTTCGAACTTGTCCATGAGCCCGCCTTCTTCGTGCCCTTCGGCTTCCGTCCGCTCCGCGAGCGAACGCCTCGCGAATCCTACCGATCCGCCGTCTCGCAACGCGCTCTTCACCGTTTGCCGACCCTCACTAGGGCACTGACACGGCGACCACACCGAGCGCCCACTGCGCTTCATGCTGCACCGGTTCCTCTACCCCTCTGCCCACCTGCGAACTGGTCAGCGGCAACTGCCTCCCCGGCCTCCGGGTCGGTGTCAGCGACGCCTCCCACAGCAGCCCCCAGCGGGCCGACAACGTCATAGAGCAACAGCCACTGAAGTCGCCAGTCAGCTGGCCTCGCCGCGATCCGGTTCGGCGGCGGCCGGCGGACCCGGCCGCCGGGTGCGGCAACAGCGCACGCGACAAGCCGTCCGCGCGCTGGTCAGGTTCAGGACGACACCGTCTTGCTGGGGTCCCGGGGCGGGCCCCGTGTGGCCGTCACTTCTGGAAGGGGCTCGGTTCCCAGGCCTTCCCGCCGGTCGGGTACCTGTACAGCGGCCGGCCCTTGACCGCGCTGGTACGGAACGGCGCGCCGTCGCCCAGGCCGATGGGCAGCGTGCCCGTCCGGTTGCCGCTGGACCACTCCAGTTCCAGGTACCAGCTGACGTCGTGGGAGGTGGTCTCGGCGTTGACCTCGATGACCTCCGGATCCCGCTCGCTCACCTTGAGCGGCAGGCCGGTGCTGCCCTCGAACACGACCGGGCGGGGGCGGGCCGCGTCCAGGTCGAGGTCGAACGAGTGGACGTCGACTCCGCCGCCGCAGCCCTCGCCCATGGAGTAGGCGTTCCAGGCCAGCGGGGCCGCGATCCGGGCGATGCGGACGTTGAGCGCGGTCAGCACGACGGTGTCGCTGCCGATGCCCTGCACGGTGAGCCCGATCGACTGGTAGTGGCCGGCGACCGCACCGGTCTTGGCCACCCAGGCGGGGGCGTCCACCACTGCGGGCGGACGGGGGACTTCCGACGGCGGGCGGTCGATCACGTACTGGTTGCACTCGGGGTCGTCCCGGCGGGACGGGCGGACCGTGACGGTGATCGGGGCACTCGCACCCTGGTCCGCGGCGCCGGTCGGCCCCGACGGGGTCACGTCGGCGGCGACCGGCGCGGCGCCGGGGGGAGAGAGCGGGGCCGGGGATCCGGCGGACGGCCCGGTGTCCGCCGCCGGGGCCGGAGCGGACGTGGGGTCACCGCCCGGGTGAGTCTTGAGCCCGGTGGCGACGGCCCCGAGGGCGGCGAGCACCGCGGCGGCCGTCACGGCGGCGATCACGCCCCGGCGTACTCGCCGGTGCGGCGGCACGGCGGGGGTACGCGCAGGGGCGGCCGTCCCGACCTCCACGACGCCTTCGGCAGCCGGTCGCGCTTCCGGTTCCGGTTCGGGAACCGGAACCGTTTCCGGTGCCGTTTCCGGTGCCGCTTCCGTTTCCGGTGCCGTCACCGGAACCGCCGGCGGGGCCTCCGGCGCGGGGGCGGGTGCGGACGCCTGCCGGTTCCCCCGCGACGTGTGGGCGACGACCCACAGCCGGTAGAGCTCGGTGCGCTCCTCCGGTGTCGCCCGGCACAACCGCGCGAGGCGCTCCAGCGGATCGAATTCCACCGGCATCACGCCGCCGGTGCAGTAGCGGTGCAACGCCGACGTGCTCACGTGCAGCCGCTTCGCCAGCGCGCCGTAACTGAGACCCGAACGGCTCTTCAGTTCCTGGAGCAGCCGTGCGATCTCCTGCGCCTCCCTCAACTCCCCGGTCCCCTCCAACACTGATTCCTCCACCCGCTCGCGAACCCCCTCGGAGCTACCGCCGCGGTGATCCGGCCCGTCGCCGGCAACCGGATAGCCGGCAACCGGATCGCCGGGACGCCGATCCGACGTGAGCTCCGGGAGACAAGCACGCCGCAGACCGTCTCACGGTTCCTCCGAGGTCGCCGGCGGCACCGGCCGCGCCATCCCGAGCCCCTGCCGACGCGTCCCAGGAAGGTTACGTCTTCCCAGCTCAAACAGGGTAGAGGCGTCCCCGCGTCCCTGATCGCCGGCCCACCG
This sequence comes from Kitasatospora sp. NPDC053057, assembly GCF_044546945.1. Taxonomy (NCBI): domain Bacteria; kingdom Bacillati; phylum Actinomycetota; class Actinomycetes; order Kitasatosporales; family Streptomycetaceae; genus Kitasatospora; species Kitasatospora sp. NPDC053057. The sequence continues at coordinate 6,198 of NZ_JBITZP010000080.1, forward strand.
TTGCGGCCGGGACGAACCGGCGCACAAGCTGACGGCGAAACACCGAGAGGGAGCAACTGTGAGCACTGTTCGGGCGGCCCAGGCCGCGATACGCACCAACGACCGATTCCACCGCGGTGCGGTGGCACTGGCGGTGGGCGGGGTCCTGCTGATGTCCGCGGCCTGCGGCGACGGCGACGGCCAGGACCAGGGCGCTGACGCCGCCGGCCCCGTCACCTCTGCCACCCCCGCCACCTCCGCCACGCCCGGCGCCCCCGGCGGGACGGCGGCCACGGCCGCGCCGAGGACGTCGACCGCCGTGCTGGACGTGGAGCCGAAGGACGGGGCCCGGGGAGTCGCACCGACCGCGCTCCAGGTGTCGGTGTCCCACGGCAAGCTCACCGCCGTCGACGTGACCGACAAGGACGGCAAGCACGTCCAGGGCTCGATCACGGCGGACGGCACCGGCTGGAAGCCCGCCGCCGCGCTCGCCCCCGGCGCGGCGTACACGGTCAACGCCCAGGCCAAGGACCCCGAGGGTCTGGTCGCCGCGGCCACCAGCGCCTTCACCACCGCTTCGCCCGGCAAGCAGGTGTCCACCAACGACAACATCGCTGACGGCCAGACCTACGGTGTGGGCATGATCGTCAAGGTGGACTTCAGCAGCGGGATCGTGAACAAGGACGCCGTCGCCAAGGCCATCACCTTCGAAACGGACAACGGGACGGAGGTGAAGGGCCACTGGTTCGGCGACAACCGGATCGACTTCCGCCCGGCGGACTACTGGAAGCCGAACACCAAGGTCACCATCCACTACCGGCTGAAGAACGTCGAAGTCGCCCCCGGTGTGTGGGGCGACGTCGACAAGGACGAACCGTTCACCATCGGCCGGTCCCAGGTCACCACCGCGGACGCCGCCACGCACCAGATGACGATCGTGCGGGACAGCAAGTCCACCACCGTGCCCGCCACCCTCGGCGACGACAAGCATCCCTCCTGGGGCGGGACCATGGTCATCATGTCCAAGGAGAAAGTCACCCACATGAACTCCCAGACCGTCGGCCTGGGCGACGAGTACGACATCCCCGCCGCCCCGCACGCGATGCGGCTGACGAGGAGCGGCACCTACGTCCACGGCAACTACTGGTACAAGGTCGACCTGTTCGGCAAGGCCAACACGAGCCACGGCTGCGTCTCGCTCAAGGACGTGGAGGGCGGCAGCGACACCTCCCCCGCAGGGTCGTTCTTCAACAGCTCGCTGATCGGCGACGTCGTCACGGTCGTGAACACCAAGGAGAAGACCGTCGCCCCCGACAACGGCCTCGGCGGCTGGAACCTCCCCTGGGCCAACTGGTAGCACCCGCCCGCTGAGCAGCCGTCCTCCGCCCGGCGCACCGGGCCGGCCTGGCGGCCGTTGAGTCGATCGAGGTCCTCATGAATCGATCGATCACGTGACCGATCAACGGCCTCGGCGATCAGGCCTTTGAGTAGCGCGGTGAAGACACCGGCGTCCCGCCAAACCCGGAGCCGGCCGTAGACGGTCGGCCAGGAGCCGAACTCGGCGGGCATCTCCCGCCACTGGGCACTGGAGCGGAACCTCCAGATCACCCTCTCGAAGCTCCCGCAGCCGCTCGGGGTACGGTCCGAACCTGCCGACCGGCACACGCCCATCGCGTAGCCGAGCAGACGGCGGGAGAACAGATCGATCACCGTGGCCAAATAGAGCTTGCCCTCGCCGGTATCGATCTCGGTCATGTCACCGACCCACAGCACGTTCGGCGCCACGGCGTCGGGCCGACCAGGTCACGTGACTGCTCGCATCCGGACCGGTGCTGGCACCGGTGGAGCTGCTCCGACTTCACGCCCGTTCGCTACACGACAAGATCCACGATTTCGAGGATCCCTGACATGTTCAAGAAGAGACCACACGGGGGACACGCATGAACATCAAGCGCACAGCCGCCATAGCCCTCTCCACCGCAGCCCTGCTCGCCGGCGGCCTCGCCACCGCCACCACCGCCAGCGCCAACACCGGCTGGGGCTCCATCCAGTTCGATGCACCCGGCCTGAACGGAGCCACGAGCTGCTACGACGTGCCGAACGCCAACGCTTACTCCGGGGCGCAGGTCCAGAATTGGGGATGCAACGGCACCGACGCACAGCAGTGGCAGCTGGAGTACGTCGACAGCTACCACTTCAAGGTCCACTCCGGCCTCAACTACAACCTCTGCCTGAACAACTGGGAAGGCGGGGACACGCGAGGCAACCACGTCAAGCTGTACAGCTGCGGATCCAACGACAGCGTCTGGAACTGGGTTTCCTTCTCCAACGGCGACGTCGGTCTCCAGCCCAAGATCTCCTCCGACAACTGCGCAGACGCCGGGGTCGGTTCCGGTACCGCGATTGTGCTCGGCCGATGCGGTGCCTACGTGGGCGGCGGAATCGCCTCCCACCCGTAACCAGCGAACCCCCTGAGAACACATCACGGCCCCCCGCCTCCAGAACCAGGACGCTGTTGGTTGGTTTGGGGTCCTGATCACTTCGCCCCGGCGAGCAGCAGTTCGGCGGGGCGAAGTGCCGTGAAGCGGCTGGTTCGGGTGGGGGCTCGGGGCGTGTTGGTGAGGTGGACGTCGATGCGCACGAGGTTGATGGTGGCGCCGGTGAGCTGGTGTTGCAGGGCCGTCTTTGCCAGGCCGCGATAGCGAGATCTGCGCAGGCCGCAACGCTGGACGGCCTGGGAGATGGTGCCCTCGACGCCGGCACGGGTCTTGTAGCGCTCCTTCCAGGTGTCGGTGCCTGGTCGGCACGTGCTTGACAGAGGGCTTCGTGTTCTCTGCGGGGCCGCAGTGTCAGGCGTCGGCCGACTGTAGCGCCTGCCGGATCGCTTTGTTCGACGCCGCACCGGGGCGCAGCAGGCGCTGGAGCTGGTCGGCGGTGGCGACCTTGAGGACGCCGAGGGCGGCGAGGACGTCGGCGCGCGGTGCGGTGATCGAGCCGCCCGGGTTGTCGGCGCCGCGCCGTACGTGGTGCGGCCCGGCCGGAACGGCTGCCCGTCGTCCTGGTCGTCGTTGTCGTCGGGCTGGGCGGGGCTCTGGCTACTCACGGGCGTCTCCCGGTGGTCGTGGTCCGCTGGTGCCTCTCCGGGATATCTGGCGCTCCTGACAGCGGCCAAGCCCGTTCCTGGCTCGCGCGGCGCACCCTGTCCACCCACCCCGGATCCGGCTCCCGCCGCCACCCCTGACCAGCGAGCGGGCCGGCACCAGCCGGACGCGAGACAAGGAGAAGCCCACCGTCCCGAACCGACCACCGACAACGCCACCGCCGAGTGCCAGAACGTCCTGCCCGAGGGCCAGCGCGGTGTCCAGCCACTCCTCGGCGCCTGCCTGCCCACTGCCAGGACCAGGCCGGCCTCGCCACCACCGTGGAGCAGATCCAGCTCGACATCGAGAAGACTCGGGACTAACCAGCCCCTCCTGGACCGGCTCCGCGGCCTGCGGCAGCAAGCCCTCGCCCGCGCGAGCCACCCCGCCCCGACCGGCACCCCCTGACGGCAGCCCCCGGCCATGCCCACTGGTGACCGACCAGCAGGACCAAGGCAGTGGATCACGTCCTGCCAACAGCCCTCGTTTGACTAATCCTCACGGACTCGGAGAACCTCCTGTGCGAACCGTCCTCCCCACCCGGCGCCGCTTGTCGCTGGGCCTGGCCCTGGCGGCCGTCCTTACCGGCGTCGGCGCGTACGCCGCCTCGGCCGCACCCACGGCCGCACCCACGGCCGCGCCGACCCCGATAGCCCTCACCTCCCCGGCCTGCCCGGCCAACCTGCAGCAGGGCGAGGCCGACGGCTGCGTCACCCAGCTCCAGCTGGAGCTCAACCTGACCGGCGCGGCCCTCACCGTGGACGGGAAGTTCGGGCCGGCCACCAACACGGTCTTGCGCAACTTCCAGGCCTCGCACGCCCTGACCGCCGACGGCATCGTCGGCCCGGCCACCAAGTCGGCGCTCGACTCGGCGGCGGCCTCCGCCTCCGGCACCGTCGACCTGCGCACCCAGTGCGGCGACCTGCGGACCGGCGCCGCCGGGCCGTGCGCCACGACCTTGCAGACGATGCTGAACAAGTTCGGCGCGGGCCTCACCGTGGACGGGAAGTTCGGCGCGGCCAGCGACACGGCCGTGCGCAACTTCCAGGCCTCGCACGGCCTGACCATCGACGGGGTCGTCGGCGCGGGCACCAAGACCGCCCTCTACGCCAGCGCCCCCACCCCGCTGCCCAGCGGCCCCGTCGACCCCGCCAAGGTCCTGAACGCGGCGAAGTCCTACCTGGGCGTCCCGTACGTGTGGGGCGGCGGCCACTCGCTTCGCGGCGAGGGCCCCGGCCCGTCACTCGGTACCTGCGACGGCTACCACGGCTCGATCCAGCCCTGCCCGGCCAACTCCACCGCCGGCCTGGACTGTTCGGGCCTGGTCCGGGCGGCCTACCGGTTCGGCGCCGGCATCGACCTCGCCAACGGCGGTGACACCAGCGAGCAGACCCGGGACAAGCACCTCACACCGATCGCGGAGTCCCAGCGCCAGCCGGGCGACGTCGAGTACTTCGGGACGGACGCGCACACCACCACGCACGTCGTGCTCTACGCCGGCACCGACCCCGGCACCGGCGCGGACATGATGTACGAGGCCAAGGAGACGGGCACCAACGTCCACTACGTCACCCTGCACACCGGCGGGTACTGGTACCACGTCACGGCCTGACCACGCGGGCGTCGAGCGCGGGACGCCGAGGCCCTCCGGCCCGCACGTCGTCTCCCCCTCAGCGGCCAGGCGCCGGACCAGCTCCAGCCGGACCGGGGCGCCGAGGGCGTGCAGCACGGTGACGAGGTCCCACAGCTCCAGTACCGAGCCCTCCTGACCGCCGATCAAGCCCCCGACATCTCCAACACGGGGCAGCGAGGCGTTCGCATCGCCGCAGTCGATGACGGCCAGGGATTCCATCAGCTCCTGGTGGGTTTTCTGCTGGTCGTGCTCGCGGACGGCCTGGCGCAGCTTGGCGGCTTTGGGCGCACCGACGCGCTGGGACCACCCGGCGGCGTCGAAGCCGCCGGTGCTGGCGGAGCCGTAGGTGCCAGGGCCCTGTGCAGCTTGGAGGAGCGAGCCGGGAGCGCAGGCCAACGGTAGACACCGTCGCGTTCGATCGCCCGTGCCGAAGCGCAGGAAGGTTCGGCCCTCCGGGGCCATGGTATGGCTGTCGACGCCGGCAGCCATACCAACGGATGGGCCACGGAATGCGTCGGAGCAACTTTCCGAAGAACCGGCCCGGGGGATGGCGCGGGCGCGCTGGCGTGTGCCGCATGTGGAACGGCTCGGGCACGTCCTCGCGGCCCGGCCCATCAGGGTCGCTCGGCGGAACCAGCCGAATCGACAAGATCGTCAATAGCACCGAGATCACTGACGGGGTGCTCGTGCAGCAGCCCCGCCGATGCCAGGGGGTACCAGGTGACGGCCAACGCCACCAGTAGGGCGGAGCAGGATGGGCCGACGCAGGCGGCCGAGGCGGCAACCCGGACGCGCCCCGAGGAGCCGGAAGAGACGCTGCGACACACCGGCCAGGCGGTAACGGATGTGGACACTGAGCCGTCCAGCACCCCACGGCCGGCGCGCGGCCCTCAGGGGCTCACGCCTGACGACAAGCGCGCGGCCGCAGGCGATTCCGACGGAACGGACGCCTCCGAGACCGCGTCGGCCGTGTCAACTCATGGGACGGCGGAGGAGACCGTTGGGCCCGGCGTCGAACGGTCCGCCGATGCCGTCACCTCGGTAACCGAAGCGGAGCCCGCAACGCCCGTACGAGCGGAGCAGTCGTCGGGCACGGCCGGGGACTCGACCGTGCCCGACGCCGTGGACTCAGGCGCGCGCGACAGTAGCGCCGACCAGGCGGCCGAGCCCCTGGCAACCACTGCGACCAGGCCCACCAAGCTCCTTGGCACGCACGATGACCGCGCGAAGGAACCGGATAAGCAGGCCGTGCCCGTGACGCCCGGCGGAAAGGCCTCGGACGGCACACGCGCTGACGCCGGCGCCCTGGCGGGAGTCGAGGAGTGCGAAGAAGCGCCGGACGTCTCCCTCGAGGCCCTCGGGTCGGTCGCCACCCCCACCGAGTCGCTACCAGGCATGGTGGTCCCTGGTTCGCCTGCGGGTACACCGGCGGGACCGGTGAGCGGCACAAGCCCAGACCGGGAAGCAGCCGGCACCGGGTCCGGCCGTGACATCCCGGTCGAGCGTCTTGAGGATCCCGGGAACAGCGCGACGGAAGGCGGCACCGGGCGGCCCGGGGTGGCGGAGAAGACCTTGGAGCAGGCCTTGCCGTCGGCGCCGGCGGACGAGCCGCTGAAGGGGCTCGCCGAGCTGACCGGGGCGCCCCAGCGGTTGCGGGCCGTACGGCGCGACGGCCTGCGCCGGGTGGGGATCGCCACCGAGCTGGTCGCGCTGCTGGCGGTCGTCTTCTGCGCGGTGCAGGTGCTGCGTCCGCTGCCGGGACCGGCGCTGGTGATGACGGGTGCGCCGTCATACACGATCGCCGGCGCCCCGCTGACGCCCGCCTGGCCGGGAGAGGGCGAGGCGGCCGTGGAGCTCGAGGGCGTTGGCAGCCTGGGTACGTACGGTGATCAGAAGCCGATCCCGACCGGCAGTATGGCGAAGGTGATGACCGCCTATTACTCCAGTGCGACTTCGTGATCTTTCCCGGGAGCCGGGTGAGAACGGCAACGGCCACCGCGTGATCATCAAGGGTTGTGTGGACTCATGACGAT
>NZ_JBITZP010000081.1:0-12871 GCF_044546945.1 Kitasatospora sp. NPDC053057
TATGAACTGACGTCCGCTGATCGGGTGTTGCAGAAGACTCCGTTCGGGTTCGACGTGTCGGTGTGGGAGTTCTTCTGGCCGCTGCTGGAGGGCGCGGCGCTGGTGGTGGCGCGTCCGGGTGGTCATCGGGAGCCGGAGTACCTGGCCGGGTTGATCGCGGGGCAGGGGGTGACGACGGCGCATTTCGTGCCGTCGATGCTGGAGGCGTTCCTGGCGGAGCCGGCCGTGGTGGCGGGTGCGGGTGCGAGCCTGCGGCGGGTGGTGTGTTCGGGTGAGGCGCTGCCGCTGAACCTGCAGCAGCGCTTCTTCGAGGTCTTCGACGGCGTGGAGTTGCACAACCTGTACGGGCCGACGGAGGCCTCGGTGGACGTCACGGCGTGGCAGTGCGTGCCGGGGCAGATGGCGGGTGTGGTGCCGATCGGTGCGCCGATCGCCAACACCCGTCTGTACGTCCTGGATGCGCGTTTGCAGCTGGTGCCGGTCGGTGTGGCGGGTGAGCTGTACCTGTCGGGTGTGCAGTTGGCTCGTGGTTATGCGGGGCGTTCCGGTCTGACGGCGGAGCGTTTCACCGCGAACCCGTTCGAGGCGGGTGTGCGGATGTACCGCACCGGTGACATCGTCCGCTGGAACGCGGCCGGTCAGGTGGAGTATCTGGGCCGTGCGGACGATCAGGTGAAGATCCGTGGTTTCCGGATCGAGCCGGCGGAGGTGCAGGCCGTGGTGGCCGCGCACCCGCAGGTCGCCCAGGCGGCCGTGGTGGTCCGCGAGGACGCGCCGGGCGACACCCGTCTGGTCGCCTACGTCGTCGTCGAGGACACCGCGACGTCCGAACTCGGCGCCTCCCTCCGGCAATTCGCCGCCCAGCAGCTCCCGGAGTACATGGTCCCCTCGGCGGTCGTCGTCCTGGACGCGCTGCCGCTGAGTGTGAACGGCAAGCTGGACCGCAGGGCCCTTCCCGCCCCGGCGTACACCGCCGGTGCGGGTCGTGGCCCGGCCAACGCCCGCGAGGAGATCGTCTGCGCCGCCTTCGCCGAGGTCCTCGGCCTCGAAGGCGTCGGCGTCGATGACAACTTCTTCGCCCTGGGCGGCCACTCCCTGCTGGGCATCCGCCTCGTCGAGCAACTGCGCCTGCGCGGTGTCGCGGTGTCGGTGCGGACGCTGTTCCAGTCCCCGACCCCGGCCGGTCTGGCGGCGTCGACCGGTGCCGTCCAGGTGGACGTGCCGGCCAACCTGATCCCCGCCGACGCGACCGCGATCAGCCCGGAGATGCTGCCGCTGGTCGACCTGTCGGCCGACGAGATCGCCCGGATCGCCGCGACCGTCCAGGGCGGCGCGGCGAACATCGCCGACATCTACCCGCTGGCCCCGCTCCAGGAGGGCCTGCTCTTCCACCACCTCCTCGCCGACGGCGGCGAGGACGCCTACGTGCTGCGGGCGGCCCTGGAGTTCGACACCCGGGCTCGGCTGGACGCGTTCGTCCAGGCGCTCCAACTGGTCGTGGACCGGCACGACATCTTCCGTACGTCCTTCGTCTGGGAGGGCCTGCGCGAGCCGGTGCAGGTGGTGTGGCGCAAGGCCGAACTGCCCGTCAGCGAGGTGTCCCTGGCCCCGGACACCACCGATCCGGCGGCCGAGCTGCAGGTGATCGTCGGCTCCACGATGGACCTGGGCCGCGCCCCGCTGCTGCGGGTGGACTACGCGGCGCTGCCGGGCGGAGGCTGGATGGCGCTGGCCCGGATGCACCACACGGTGCGCGACCACGCGGCGCTGGAGGTCGTGCTCAGCGAGGTCCGGACGATCGTGGCCGGCCGCAAGGCCGAGCTGCCCACACCGCTGCCGTTCCGCAACTTCGTCGCGCAGGCCCGCGGCGGTGTCCCGCGGGTTGAGCATGAGCGGTACTTCGCGGGCCTGCTCGCGGACGTGGACGAGCCGACCGCGGCGTACGGGCTGCTGAACGTGCGCGGCGACGGCGCGGACTCGGTGCACGGGGTGACCGCCTTCGGGGACGGGCTCGACGCCCGCCTGCGAGAGACCGCGCGCCGCCTGGGCACCAGCCCGGCGACGCTGATGCACGTGGCCTGGGCCCGGGTGCTGGCCGCGGTCAGCGGCCGCGCCGACGTGGTGTTCGGCACGGTGCTGTACGGCCGGATGAACTCCGGGGCCGGGGCCGACCGGGTGCCCGGACCGTTCATGAACACCCTGCCGGTCCGCGCCCTGACCGACCGCCACGGCGTGCTCGCCGCCGTCACCGCGATGCGCGACCAGCTCGCCGAGTTGCTGGAGCACGAGCACGCGCCGCTGGTCGCGGCGCAGCGGGCCAGTGGCATCGTCGGCGACACCCCGCTGTTCACCTCCTTCATCAACTACCGCCGCAACGAGGGGCAGAGCCCCGAGGAGCGCGCCGGCGAGGTGATGGAGGGGACCCGTCTGCTGCTGTCGCGGGAGCGCACCAACTACCCGCTGGTCATCCTGGTCGACGACAACGGTGACGGGATCGAGGTCGCCGTCGACGCGGTGGCCCCGATCGACTCGGCCGAGGTGGGCGCGCTGGTGCGAACCGCCACCGAGAACCTGGTGTCGGCGCTGGCGACGGCGCTGGACGGCGGCCCGGAGCTGCCGCTGAGCGAGGTCCGGGTGCTGGCGGAAGCCGAGCGCTCGCGGTTGCTCAGCGAGTGGAACGACACGGCGACCGAGACACCGGCCGACACGGTGGTCGGCATGTTCGCGGCCCAGGCGGCGCGGACCCCCGACGCGGTGGCGATCGTCGCCGACGGCGAGCGGGTCTCGTACGCCGAGCTGGACGCCCGGGCGAACCGGCTCGCGCAGTACCTGGTTGGCCAGGGCATCGGGGCCGAGTCCGCGGTGGGCCTGGCGCTGCCCCGCGGCGTCGAGATGATCACCGCGATGCTGGCGGTGTGGAAGGCCGGTGCGGGCTACCTGCCGATCGACCCCGAGCAGCCGGCCGACCGGGTGGCGTTCATGCTCACCGACAGCCGGGTGGCCCTGGTGCTCACCACCGAGGAGGTGCTCGACGACCTGCCGGCCGGCCGGATCCGGTCGGTCGCGCTGGACGACACGCTGACGGGGATGCAGCTGGCCGCGGCGCCCGAGACCGCGCCGGCGACGGTGGCGGACCCGGCCGGCCTGGCCTACGTGATCTACACGTCCGGCTCGACCGGCCGCCCGAAGGGCGTGGCGGTCACCCACGGGGCGCTGGCCAACTACGTGGCCACGGTTCCGCTGCGGATCGGGTACCGCGGGCCGGGTGCCCGGTACGCCCTGCTGCAGGCGCAGGTCACCGACCTGGGCAACACGGTGCTGTTCGCGAGCCTGGTGACCGGCGGTGAGCTGCACATCCTGGAGGAGGGAGCGGTCACCGACCCCGCCGCGGTCTCCGGCTACCTGGCCGAGCACGGTATCGACCACCTGAAGGTCGTCCCCTCGCACCTCGCGGCGCTGAGCGCGGTGGCCGGCCTGGAGCAGGTGCTCCCGGCGCGGTCGCTGGTGCTCGGCGGCGAGGCCGCCGCCTCGGCCTGGGTGCGGGAGCTGGTGGCCGCGGCCGACGGGTGCGAGGTGTTCAACCACTACGGTCCGACCGAGACCACCATCGGTGTCGCCACCACCCGGCTGACCGCCGATCTGGTCGCCGACGGAGTGGTCCCGGTCGGCCGGCCGGTCGGCAACACCCGGTTCTACCTGGTGGACTCCCGCCTGCAGCCGGTGCCGGTGGGCGTCGCGGGCGAGCTGTACGTGGCCGGCGCCCAGCTGGCCCGCGGCTACGTCCGGCGCCCCGACCTGACCGCGGAGCGGTTCGTCGCCAACCCCTTCGAGCCGGGCGGCGCGCGCATGTACCGCACCGGTGACCTCGCGAAGTGGACCGCGGACGGCCAGGTGGTCTTCCTCGGCCGGGCCGACGAGCAGGTGAAGATCCGCGGCTACCGGATCGAGCCGGGTGAGGTGCAGGCGGCGCTGGCCGCGCACCGGCAGGTCGCCCAGGCGGCCGTGGTGGCCCGCCGGGACGCCCCCGGTGAGACGCGCCTGGTCGCGTACGTGGTGCCCGGCGCCGGCGCGGACGCCGAGAACCTGGCCGCGCAGCTGCGGCAGTTCGCCCTCGAGAAGCTGGCCGAGCACCTGGTGCCGTCGGCCGTGGTGGTGCTGGACGCGCTGCCGCTGGCCGCCAACGGCAAGCTGGACCGCAGGGCGCTCCCGGCGCCGGACTTCGCGAGCCGGGCCGGCTCCGGCCGGGGCCCCGCGGATGCCCGCGAGGAGATCGTCTGCGCGGCCTTCGCCGAGGTGCTGGGCCTGGAGAAGGTCGGCGTCGAGGACGACTTCTTCGAGCTGGGCGGGCACTCCCTGGTGGCCGTCCGGCTGGTGGAGATCCTCCGGGCGCAGGGCGTCTCGGTGTCCGTCCGCACCCTGTTCGACAACCCCTCGTCGGCCGGCGTGGCGGCCTCGGTCGGCGCCGAGCGGATCACCGCGCCGGCCAACCGAATCCCGGCGGACGCGCGGGAGATCACCCCGGAGATGCTCTCCATGGTGGAGCTGACGGCGGCGGAGGTCGCCGCGGTGGTCGCGGCCGTCCCCGGCGGCGCGGCCAACATCGCGGACGTCTACCCGCTCGCCCCGCTGCAGGAGGGTCTGCTCTTCCACCACGTGCTCGCGGACGGCGGCGATGACGCCTACGTGATGCCGGCGGTGCTGGAGTTCGACTCCCGGGCACGCGTGGACGCCTTCGCCCGGGCCGTGGACCAGGTGGTGGACCGGCACGACATCTACCGCACCGCCTACGTCTGGGAGGGCCTGCGCGAGCCGGTGCAGGTGGTGCTGCGGCATGCGCCGCTGTCCGTCACCGAGGTCGCGCTGGACCCCCGGGGCACCGATGCGGTGGCCGAACTGGTCGCCCTCGGCGGCCACTCGATGGACCTGGCCGACCCGCCGCTGATCACCCTGCACGTCGCGGCGGCCCCCGGCGGCCGGTGGCTGGCGCTGGTCCGGGCGCACCACATGGTGCGCGACCACACGGCGCTGGTGGTGCTGCTGACCGAGGTCCAGGCCTTCCTGACCGGCCGCAGCGCGGAACTGCCCGCCCCGCTGCCGTTCCGCGACTTCGTCGCCCAGGCCCGCGGCGGCGTGGCGCGGGAGGAGCACGAGCGGTACTTCGCCGAGCTGCTGGGCGACGTGACGGAGCCGACCGCCCCCTTCGGCCTGGTCGACGTCCGCGGCGACGGCACCGGCCTGGTGCGCAACCCGGTCGAGCCCGCCCCGGCGGTGGACGCCCGGCTGCGCGAGGTGGCCCGCCGCCTCGGCACCAGCCCGGCGACGCTGCTGCACGTGGTCTGGGGCCGGGTGCTGGCGGCCGTGTCGAACCAGCCGACCGTGGTCTTCGGCACCGTCCTGTCCGGCCGGATGAACGCCGCCGCCGGTGCCGACCGGATCCCCGGCCCGTTCATCAACACGCTGCCGGTGCGGGTGCGCGAGCCGCGCCTCGGCGTGGTGACGGCCGTCGCCGCGATGCGCAGCCAGCTCGCCGAGCTGCTGGAGCACGAGCACGCCCCGCTGGTGGTCGCGCAGCACGCCGCCGGCGTGGCCCCGGGCAGCCCGCTGTTCACCTCGTTCATCAACTACCGCCGCAACGCCGGCCAGAACCTGGACGAGCGCTGGGACGGCGAACTCGACGGCATCGGGTTGGTGTTCGCGAACGAGCGGACCAACTTCCCGCTGGCATTGATGGTCGACGACAACGGCGTCGACATCGCGCTGTCCGTGGACGCGGTGGGTCCGGCCGACGGCGCCGCGGTGGGCGAGATGGTCCGCACCGCGATGGCCAACCTCGTGTCGGCGCTGGAGACCGCGCTGGACGGCGGCCCCGAGCTGCCGCTGGACGCGGTGGCGGTGCTGGACGAGGACGAGCTGCACCGGATGCTCGGCGAGTGGAACGACACCCGCCGCGGTCTGGCGGCGGCCACCCTACCCGAGCTGTTCGCGGCGCAGGCCGCCGCGCACCCCGACGCGCCGGCGCTGGTCGCCGACGGCGTGCGCCTGACGTACGCCGAGCTGGACGCGCGGGCCAACCGGCTGGCGCGGCTGCTGATCGGCCGTGGCGTGGCCCCGGAGTCGGTGGTCGCGGTGGCCCTGGAGCGCGGGGTCGATCTGGTGGTCGCCCTGCTGGCCGTGGTCAAGGCCGGTGGCGCCTACCTGCCGCTCGACCTCTCCTACCCGGCGGAGCGCATCGCCCACATGCTGGCGGACTCCGCGCCCGCCGTGGTGCTCACCGACGGCCGGGGGGCCCTCGTGGCCCCGGGCCTGGACCGGGTGGAGCTGGACGACGCCGCGACGGTCCGCGAGCTGGCGGGCCTGGCCGAGGGCCCGCTGGTGGCGGCCGAGCTGCGCGCGGCGTCGGGCGCGGACAACGCGGCCTACGTCATCTACACCTCCGGCTCCACCGGGCGGCCCAAGGGCACGGTCGTTCCGCACCGGGCCGTCGACCGGCTGGTGCGCCGTTCCGGCTTCCTGCCGCTCGGCCCCGGGAACGTCGTCGGCCAGCTCTCCTCGGCCTCCTTCGACGCCGCGACCCTGGAGATCTGGGGACCGCTGCTCAACGGCGCGACCCTCGCGGTCGCGGCACCGGGCGCGCTGTCGATGGCCGAGCTCAAGGCCTTCCTGACCGCCCACGCCGTCGACACGGCCTGGCTGACGGCGGGTCTGTTCCACGAGGTGGTCGACCAGGACCCGTCGGCCCTGGCCGGGCTGCGCCGCCTGCTGGCCGGCGGTGACGTCCTCTCGCCCGCGCACTGCCGCCGGCTGCTGACCGCCCTGCCCGAGATCCGGCTGTTCAACGGCTACGGTCCGACCGAGAACACCACCTTCACCACCGTCCACGAGATTCTCGCGGCCGACCTGGTCGAGGGCGCCGTCTCGGTGCCGATCGGCAGCCCGATCGCCGACACCCGGGTGTACGTGCTGGACGCCGCGCTGCGCCCGGTGCCGGTCGGGGTCGAGGGCGAGCTCTACACCACCGGCGCCGGTGTGGCCCGAGGCTACGACCGGCAGCCGGCCCTGACGGCCGAACGCTTCGTGGCCTGCCCCGTCGAGCCGGGCGCGCGGATGTACCGCACCGGCGACCGGGTGCGGTGGACGGCGGACGGGCGGTTGGTGTTCGTTGGCCGGGCCGACGACCAGGTGAAGATCCGCGGCCTGCGGATCGAGCCCGGTGAGGTGGCCGAGGTGCTGGCCGGCCACCCGCGGCTGGCGCAGTCCGCGGTGATCGTCGGCGAGGACGCCTCCGGCGGCCGACGACTGGTCGCCTACGTCGTCCCCGTCGACGATGCGGGTGACGAACTGCCCGTCGAGATACGGGAGTTCATGGCCGACCGACTGCCCGAGTACCTGGTCCCGGCGGCCGTCGTGGTCCTCGATGCCCTGCCGCTGACCGCCAACGGGAAGCTCGACCGTGCCGCCCTGCCCGCCCCCGCGTACGCGGCCGGCGGCGGCCGCGGCCCGGCCGACAGCCGCGAGGAGGCCGTCGGCGCCCTGTTCCGCGAGGTGCTCGGCCTGGAGGCCGTGGGCATGGACGACGACTTCTTCGCCCTGGGCGGCCACTCCCTGCTGGCCACCCGCCTGGTGACCCGGGTGCGGGAAGTCCTGGGCACCGAACTGCCGCTGCGGGCGGTGTTCGAGGCCCGAACCGTGGCCGGGCTGGCCCGGCGCGTGGGAACCGAGAAGTCAACCACCAGGCCGGCTCTGCGGCCGATGCGCAACCACGAGGAGTCCTGATGGTTCCCCTGTCCTTCGCCCAGCGCCGGCTCTGGTTCATCAGCCAGCTGGACGGCCCGAGCGCCCGGTACAACCTGCCGGTCGTGCTCCGGCTCACGGGCCGGGTGGACGGCGTGGCGCTGAACGCGGCGCTGCGGGACGTCATCGGCCGCCACGAGGTGCTGCGCACCCTCTACGCGGTCGCCGACGGCGAGCCCCACCAGCACATCCTCGGGTCCGACGAGCTGGACTGGGACCTCACCCTGGCCGAGGTCGCCCCGGAGGAGCTGGACGAGGCCGTCGCGGCCGCGGCCCAGTACGCCTTCGACCTGTCGCGGGAGGTCCCGGTCCGGGCGGCGCTGTACTCGACCGGCCCAGAGGAGCACACCCTCGTCCTGACCGTCCACCACATCGCCGGCGACGGCTGGTCGCTGCGCGTCCTCGCCCGGGACCTCTCGGCCGCGTACGAGGCGCGCCTCGCGGGCCGGGCCCCGGCGTGGGAGCCGCTGCCCGTCCAGTACGCCGACTACGCGCTCTGGCAGCGTGAGCTGCTCGGCGACGAGGACGACCCGCAGAGCCGGATGGTACGTCAGGTCGCTTACTGGCGCGCCGCGCTGGCGGACGTCCCGGAGGAGCTGGCGCTGCCGGCCGATCGCCCGCGTCCCGCCGTCGGCTCCTACCGCGGCCACCGGGTGCCCCTGGAGGTGCCCGCCGACGTGCACGCCGGGCTCGCCGAGCTGGCGCTGGCCGAGGGCGTCACCCCGTTCACGGTGCTGCGCGCCGCCCTGGCCGTCCTGCTCTCCCGGCTCGGCGCCGGCACCGACGTCCCGATCGGCTCGGCGGTCGCCGGGCGCGCCGACTCGGCCCTGGACGACCTGATCGGCTTCTTCGTCAACACCCTGGTCATCCGCACCGACCTGGCGGGCGACCCCAGCTTCCGGGAGCTGCTGGCCCGGACGCAGGAGACCGCCCTGGCGGCCTTCGAACACCAGGACGTGCCCTTCGAGAAGCTCGTCGAGGAGCTCGCACCCGCCCGCTCGATGGCGCGCCACCCGCTCTTCCAGGTCGTGCTGAACCTCCAGAACAACGCCGCGGCGGTGCTGGAACTGGCTGGCCTGCGGGTCGACGTGGCCGGCGCCGGGGTCCACGGGGCCAAGTTCGACCTCGAGGTCGACTGCTGGGAGACCTTCGACACGGCGGGCCGCCCGGCCGGTCTGCGCGGCTCGCTGACCGTGGCCGCCGACCTGTTCGAGGAGGCGTCGGTCGGGCCGCTGGCAGGGCGCCTGGTGCGGGTGCTGTCCCAGCTGGTCGCCGACCCGTCGGCGCCGGTGAGCGGCGTCGAGGTGCTGGACGCCGCCGAGCGCGCACGGGTGCTCGGCGAGTGGTCCGGCGACCGGCCGGCCGAGCCGGCCGCGTTCCTGCCCGAGCTGTTCGCGGCGCAGGCGGCGCGGACCCCGGAGGCCACCGCGGTCGTCTTCGGCGACGAGGTGCTCAGCTACGCCGAGCTGGACGCGCGGACGAACCGGGTGGCGCGCCACCTGGTCGGCGCGGGCGTGGGCGCGGGAGCCGTCGTCGGGGTCTGCCTGGAGCGCGGTGCCGACCTGGTGGTGGCCCTGCTGGCCGTGCTGAAGGCCGGGGCGGCATACCTGCCGCTCGACCCGGAGTACCCGGCGGAGCGGCTGACGTACGTGCTGGCGGACGCCGCGCCGGTGTGCGTGCTCACCTCGGAGGGGTGCGCCCCCGCGCTGCCGGAGGGCGTGGCACGGCTGCTGGTCGCGGACCTGTCGGTCGCCGACCCGTCCGGCGCGGAGCCGGACGGCGCGTCGCCGGTCGCGGCGGTGCGGGCACAGGACGCCGCGTACGTCATCCACACCTCCGGTTCGACCGGCCGCCCCAAGGGCGTCGTGGTCCCGCACGTCGCGCTGGCCGCGCACCTGCGGGGCGCGGCGGAGCGGGTGCCGCTGACCGGCGGCGACCGGCTGGTGGCGGTGACCACGGTGTCCTTCGACATCGCGGCGCTGGAGCTGTTCCTGCCCCTGGTGTCGGGCGGGGCGGTGGTGGTGGCCCCGCGTGACGTGGTCCGCGACCCGGCCGCGCTGCTGGAGCTGGTCAGGTCCTCGGGCGCGACGGTCGTGCAGGGCGTTCCCTCGCTCTGGCGGGGCGTGCTGGAGGCCGGCGCCTGGCCGGCCGCGGTGCGGATGCTGGTCGGCGGCGAGGCGCTGCCGGGCGAGCTGGCGGCCCGGATGGCCGCCACCGGCGCGCCGGTCGTGAATGTGTACGGGCCCACCGAGGTGACCGTCTGGGCCACCTCCGCCCCGGTCGCGGGCGAGGGGCCCGTGCTGGTCGGCCGGCCGTTCGCCGACGTGCGGGCGCACGTCCTGGACGAGCGGCTCCGGCCGGTCGCGCCCGGTGTGGCGGGCGAGCTGTACCTGTCCGGCGCCCAGGTCGCCCTCGGCTACTTGGGCCGCCCCGACCTGACGGCGGAGCGGTTCACCGCGAGCCCGTTCGAGCCGGGAGCGCGGATGTACCGCACCGGCGACCTCGCGCGCTGGACCGGCGACGGGCAGCTGGAATGCCTGGGCCGGGCCGACGACCAGGTGAAGGTCCGTGGTTTCCGGATCGAACCGGGCGAGGTCGAGGCGGTGCTCGCCGGCCACGACACGGTGGCGCAGGCCGCGGTGGTGGCCCGCGAGGACGTGCCGGGCGACGTGCGCCTGGTCGCGTACGTCGTCGCCCGGTCCGGCGCGACCGTGGACGGCGCGCGGCTGCGCGCCCACGCGGGGCAGAGCATGCCCCCGTACATGGTGCCGTCGGCGGTCGTGGCGCTCGACGCCCTGCCGCTGACCGCCAACGGCAAGCTGGACCGCAAGGCCCTGCCGGCCCCCGGGCAGACGGCGGCCGCCGACGGCCGCGGTCCGGCGACCGTCCAGGAGGAACTGCTCCGCGGGGTCTTCGCCCAGGTCCTCGGACTGGCCGAGGCCGCGGTCGGGGTCGACGAGGACTTCTTCGCGCTCGGCGGCCACTCCCTGCTCGCGACCCGGCTGATCAGCCGGATCCGCGCCGTGCTGGGCGTCGAGGTGCCGCTGCGGACGCTGTTCGAGACGCCCACCGCGGCGGGCCTCGCGGCCCGGCTGGTGGACGCGGACACGGCTCGGCTGGAGCTGACCGCGGGTGAGCGGCCGGAGCGCGTCCCGCTGTCCTTCGCGCAGCGCCGGATGTGGTTCATCGGCCAGCTGGAAGGCCCCAGCGCCACCTACAACATCCCTGTCGCCCTGCGACTGACCGGTGACCTCGACCGGCAGGCCCTCCACGCCGCGCTGCGCGACACCCTGGCGCGCCACGAACTGCTGCGCACGGTGTTCGCGGTGGGCGAGGACGGCGAGCCTTGGCAGCGGATCGTCCCGGTCGAGGAGCTGGACTGGGAACTGTTGGTGGTCGAGGTGGCGCCGGAGGGGCTGGACGCCGCCGTGGCCGGGGCCGCGGGGCACCTGTTCGACCTGGCGGCCGAGGTGCCGATCCGGGCCTGGGTCTTCTCCACCGCGCCGGACGAGCACGTCCTGGTGGTCGTGGTGCACCACATCGCCGGCGACGGCTGGTCGTGGGCGCCGCTGGCAGCGGACGTCTCGCGCGCCTACGTGGCGCGCTGCGCCGGCGGGGCGCCGCAGTGGGCGCCGCTGCCGGTGCAGTACGCGGACTACGCGCTGTGGCAGCGTGAGCTGATGGGCGACGCCGACGATTCGGAAAGCCTGATGTCGCGCCAGATCGATTACTGGCGTGGTGCGTTGGCGGGTGTTCCGGAGGAGTTGGCGCTGCCGGTGGACCGTGTCCGTCCGGCGGTGGCCTCCAACCGGGGTCACGAGGTGCCGGTGGAGGTTCCGGCGGTGCTGCACGCGGAGCTGGCGCGGGTGGCGCGGGCCGAGGGCGTGACGATGTTCATGGTGCTGCAGTCGGCGTTGGCGGTGCTGTTGTCGCGGCTGGGTGCGGGTACGGATGTGCCGATCGGTGCGGCGAACGCGGGCCGTACGGATGCGGCGCTGGACGATCTGGTCGGGTTCTTCGTGAACACGCTGGTGGTGCGGGCGGATCTGTCGGGTGATCCGACGTTCCGTGAGGTGCTGGGCCGGGTGCGGGAGACGAGTCTCTCGGCGTTCGCGCACCAGGACGTGCCGTTCGAGCGGCTGGTGGAGGAGCTGGCGCCGGCCCGGTCGATGGGGCGGCACCCGCTGTTCCAGACCGTGTTCACCATGCAGAACAACGCGCACGCCGTGGTCGAGCTCGCGGGCGTGCAGGCGAGCCCGCTGTCGACGGCCGCCGAGGTGGCCGCGCGCTTCGACCTGGACGTGCTGCTCGGCGAGGCCTTCGACGCTCAGGGCGCACCCGACGGGCTGCGCGGCGCGGTGATCGGTGCGGCCGACCTGTTCGAGGCGGACAGCGTCGGGCGGATCGCGGAGCGCCTGGTGCGGGTGCTCGAACTGGTGGCGGGCGACCCGGGCGTGCGGCTGAGCGCGGTCGACGTGCTCTCCGCGCGGGAGCGTTCGCAGGTGCTGACCGAGTGGAACTCCTCGGCGGTGGACTTTGGCTCGGTGCTCGTGCCGGGGCTGTTCGCGGAGCGGGTGGCTCGTACGCCGGATGCGGTGGCGGTGGTGGCCGATGGTGAGCGGGTGTCGTTTGCGGAGTTGGATGTGCGGGCGAACCGGCTGGCGCACTACCTGGTGGCGCAGGGCGTGGGCGCGGAGTCGGTGGTGGGCGTGTGCCTGCCTCGGGGTGTGGACGCGGTGGTGGCGATCCTCGCGGTGTGGAAGGCGGGCGCGGGCTATCTGCCGGTCGACCCGTCGTATCCGGTGGAGCGGATCTCGTTCATGCTGGCGGACAGTGGTGCGGTGCTGACGCTGACCGATGAGGAGGTGCTGGACGAACTGCCGGCCGGGCGTGCCCGGTTGGTGGCGGTGGACAGTGCGCTGATGGTGATGCAGTTGTCCGCTCAGCCGGAGACGGCGCCCGTCGTCGAGGTGTCGGCCGACGGTCTGGCGTACGTGATCTACACGTCGGGTTCGACGGGTCGTCCGAAGGGTGTGGCGGTTCCGCATGGCGGTCTTGCCAACTATGCGCGTTTCGCGGC
>NZ_JBITZP010000082.1:0-10547 GCF_044546945.1 Kitasatospora sp. NPDC053057
AACGCACGCGCCGAACCGAAGACCAACTTCGCCCCCGACTCACCCATCCGAACCTGGACCGATTACCCGGCCAAGGCTGCGTGACAAGCCACTAGCAGTGCGGGCCATGGTGGCGGACCTGAAGCAGGTGAGCGGCTACTTGCTCGACGATGACGTGCGTGAGCGGGTGCGCGGCCAGGTGGCGGCGGCGATCGGCGCGGACACCCGCGTAGTGGTGACGCATTCGCTCGGCACGGTGGTGGCCTACGAGGCGCTGTGCGCGCTGCCCGGGCACCCGGTCCGGGCGCTGGTCACACTCGGCTCGCCCCTCGGCATCCGCAATCTGGTGTTCGACCGGCTCCGGCCGTCCCCGACCGGCTCCGGCAAGGCGATGCGCAGGCTGTGGCCGGGCGGAGACGAGCTGGCCTGGACGAATCTGGCCGACGCCGGGGACATGGTGGCGCTGGTCAAGGACCTGCGCCCCGGGTTCGGCGAGCGCCTGCGCTCGGGGGTGGTGCACAACGGCGCGACCGCGCACGACGCCACCGCGTACCTGGCGGACGGATTGTGCGGCCGCGCGATCGCCGAGGGCCTCCCATGACCAGTGCGGAAGGTCGGGAGGAGCCGCGCCGGTTCCTGATCGCCGCGGTGGAGGCCGACTATCCATTGGTGGCCGGACATGGCCCGGCCACCCTGTCGCCGGACGCGATCGGGCAGCACATCAAGGAAGACCCGCCCGGCCCACATACCAGGGCGTAAACCTGGCCATGGTGAGCCTGGACGGCAAGGCGCCGCCGTTCTTCCCCAACCCCCGCCATGATGCCAGCCTGACCGAAGTCGACCTGGCTCTGTAGCAGGCCGCCGCCTTCGAGGAGCAGGACCGACAGCGCGAAACCGAGTTCACTTCGCGGTTGCTGGTGCGCGCCATGGGCTACCCCAGCGATGCCCCCATACCGGGATGGTGGTTCTGCGGCCGCCACGCCGCGCTACGGGACCTGGCCAGGTGGCTGAACAACCCCGCCGGCGACAAGGCGGCCTGCCACGTGGTCACCGCCGCCCCCGGCTCGGACAGAACCGCGGTCCTGGGCCTGATCGCCGCCCTCACCCATCCCGAGCACCGCCGCCCCATCCCCCTCACCGCGCTCGGCCTACCCCCCCGACCTGCTCGACGCCGACGCGATCGACACCGCCGCGGACATCGATGAGTTCGGCTACGCTGCGGCGCAGGCTGCCGGCTGGCCGCTCTACCGGATCGTGGACGTCGGCCGTCCCGGACACTCCGAAGCCGGGCGGCCCGAGACCCGAGCACGCGCCGAAATCGAACGCCTGCCTGGGGGGCGACAGCCGGGTCAGCTGGTCGCGTTGCGGTACTTGCGCACCGCCAGCCAGGAGAACAGCCCCGCGATCAGCAGTGACCAGAGCGTGGACGCCACGATCGGATGCTGCATCGGCCAGACGTGCGCGCCGTCGGCCCCGGGGTTGCCGAACAGGTTCCGGCAGGCCTGGACGGTGGCGCTGAACGGGTTCCAGTAGGCGATCGTCTGTAGCCACTTCGGCATGGTGTCCACCGGTACGAAGGCGTTGGAGAGAAACGTGAGCGGGAAGAGCCAGATCAGGCCGGCCGAACTGGCGGCCTCCGGGCTGCGCACCGACAGGCCGATCAGCGCCCCGATCCAGGAGAAGGCGTAGCCCAGCGCGAGCAGCAGCAGGAAGGCACCCAGTGCCCTGAGCACCCCGCGGTGTGCCCCCCAGCCCACCAGCATCGCCACGATCGCCAGCACCAGCAGGGTGAAGGCGCTTTGCACCAGGTCGGCCAGAGTCCGCCCGGCGAGCACCGCCGAGCGTGTCATGGGCAGCGAGCGGAAGCGGTCCATCAGGCCCTTGGTCATGTCCTCCGCGATGCCGGCGGAGGCCCCCTCCACCGCGAAGGTGACCGTCTGGGCGAAGATCCCGGCCATCAGGAACTCGTGGTAGCCGCCGCCCGGTACGTTGATCGCGCCGCCCAGCACGTATGAGAAGAGCAGCACGAACATCACCGGCTGCAGCAGCCCGAGGATCACGATCTCGGGGATCCGGGTCATCCGGCGCAGGTTCCGCTGGGCGACCACCCAGGAATCGCGTGCCATCTGGACGACTCCGCCGCGTGGCTGCGGGATCGCCCGTCCCCTCATCACGGTCTCGACCACGGTCGGACCTCCTTGTCGGGGTCGGTCTCCCCGGCCGTGTGGCCGGTGAGGAACAGGAAGACGTCGTCGAGGGTGGGCCTGCGCAGGCCGATGTCGTCGATGAGGATGCCCCGCCCGTCCAGCTCGCGGATGACGTCGGCGAGTACCCGGGCGCCCCCGTCCACCGGTATGGCGATCCGCCGGGTGTGCTGGTCCACGCTGGGCCGGCCCTTGCCGTACGGGGTGAGCGCCGCGACGGCCGCACCGATCAGCTCGCGCTGGTGGACCACCACTTCCACCCGTTCGCCGCCGATCCTGGCCTTGAGGTCGTCGGCGGAGCCGCGTGCGATCACCCGGCCACGGTCGACCACGGCGATATCGTGCGCGAGGCGGTCAGCCTCCTCCAGGTGCTGGGTGGTGAGCAGCAGGGTGGTGCCCTCCGCCACCAGCGTCTCGATGACCTCCCACAGCGCCAGCCGGTTGCGCGGGTCCAGACCGGTGGTGGGTTCGTCGAGGAACATCACCGGGGGCCGCACCACCAGCGCGGCCGCCAGGTCGAGCCGGCGGCGCATACCGCCGGAGTAGGTCCTTGCCAGCCGATCGGCCGCCTCGGCGAGGTTGAACCACTCCAGCAGCTCCCGGGCGCGCGCCTTGGCGGCCCTGGTCCGCATCTGGTAGAGCCGGCCGACCATCTGGAGGTTCTCCCGGCCGGTGAGGTACTCGTCGACCGCCGCGTACTGGCCGCACAGACCCATCAGACTGCGGACTCGGGCGGGGTGCCTGAGCACGTCCACGCCCGCCACGTAGGCGCTGCCGACCTCGGGCCGCAGCAGAGTGGTGAGCACCCTTACTGTGGTGGTCTTGCCCGAGCCGTTGGGGCCGAGCAGGCCCAGTACCGTCCCCTCCGGCACGTCCAGGTCAACCCCGTCCAGGGCCCGTACGTCACCGAAGGTCTTCACCAGGCCCTCGGCTCGGATGGCCGCCCTCATGCGCCTCCTCCTTCTCCTGGTGAACCACCTGACGGTCGGGCTGACAGGACCTCTCATTCTGCTTTCCGGCGGGGGAGCGGCCCGGTAGCCCACGCGCTGGCGGGCCCCGTGTTCGCGGTGGCCCGTCCGGCAGCCCGCCCGGATGCGAGTCACCCGGGTGTGGTGGAAGCCTGGGAGTAGGGACCGGAGCGGCCGAGCCGCCGGGTTCCCGAAGGGCCGCGTGCACCGGCCGAGGGCGGCTGCGGAGCCGCACGGACCTGCGGCGGTCGCGCGCCGGCCGATTGGAGGTCACCCCGTCGGCTCGCCCTCCGCACCACGATCAACACCGTCGACACCGGACGCGCTTTCTGTCGGACCCTCTGCCGAATCGAGGCGGTACCAGTGGATCTCAGGATGTCGGTCGAAGACCGGGAGGAATTCCTCGCCGGAGTGCACGTGGGGATCCTGGGGGTGGACGATCCACGCGACGGCGGTGGGCCGTTACTGCTCCCGATCTGGTACTCCTACCGGCCCGGCGGGCTGGTGACGGTCCAGACCGGGCGGGAAACGCTGAAGGCCCGGCTCATCCGCGGCGCGGGCCGGTTCAGCCTGTGCACGCAGAACGAGACGGCACCGTACCGGTACGTCAGCGTGGAGGGGCCCGTGGTGGCCGTCGAGGACCCGATCCCGCCGGCCGAACACGAGGAGCTGGCCCACCGGTACCTGGACCCGGACACGGCGACGGCGTACCTGGCGGCCAACCGCAGGCAACTGACCGACAACATCCTCATCCGTATGAGGCCCGAAAGATGGCGGACCGCCGACTTCGCCGCCTTCGCCACGGAGTTCGAGCATTAGCTGCTCGTGCTACCCGGACATGCGGCAGAGAGCGGGACATTCCCATGAACACCCGGGCCATGACGCACCAGGCGGCGGACGAGCACGCCGAGAAGGTGGGCTGTCCACGCGACCGCTGTCTCCACGAGCTGTTCGACGCCTGGGCGGCACACCGCCCGCAGGCCACCGCCTGCACACAGCGCGGCCGCGGCATCAGCTACGGCGAGCTCAGGATCCGCTCCGACGCACTGGCCACCCGGCTGCACGACTCCGGGGTGCGGCACGGCGACATGGTCGGAGTGTGCGGGGCACGGTGCCCGGAAGCGCTGGTCGCCTTCCTGGGCATTCTCAAGACCGGCGCGGCGTACGTCCCACTCGACGACACCTCACCGCCAGCGCGACTGCAGGCGATGGCCGAGGACGCGGGGGTGCATACCGTCGTCATACTGCCCGGCAGCGCCCGCCGCATCCGGCGCGTGCGCACCCGTGTCGACCTGGGCTGCCCTGCATCGGCCGCACCGGCCGCACCGGCCGCACCGGCCGCGGTACCGCGGACCCGGGTACGGCCCACCGACTGCGCCTACGTGATGTTCACCTCCGGCTCGACCGGCCGCCCCAAGCCGGTGGCGATCCCGCACCGCGGAGTCGTGCGGCTGGCGGTCTCCGACCTGGTCGGCCAGCGGCCTCGGCCCGGTGAGCGAGTGCTGCACGCCTACGGCCTCTCCTCGGATGCCTCCACGATCGAGATCTGGCCCGCGCTGCTCGCCGGCGCCTGCATCGTGATCGCCGACCAGGAGGAACTGCTGTCACCGGCCGCCCTGGAGTCACTGCTGCGCTCCGAACACGTCGGCATCGCCTATCTGACCACCGGGGTGTTCCACCACGTCGCCCGTACCAGGCCGTCGGCACTGCGGTCCCTGCGGTTCGCCTCGGCCGGCGGTGAGGCGATGGACCCGGAGCTGGCCCGCGCGGTAATGGCGGCCTGCCCGGACACCGCAGTGGTCAACTTCTACGGCCCGACCGAGAACAGCGTCGTCTCCACCGCACACCTGGTAGACGATCTGCCGCCCGAGGTGACGGCCGTGCCGATCGGCCGCCCGCTGGAGAACTCCACCTGCCAGGTACTGCGTGCGAACGGCACCCCCGCCGGCACCGGCGAGGAAGGCGAACTCCTCGTCGGCGGAGACGGGCTCGCACTCGGATATCTCGGCGACCCCGAGCTGACCGCAGAACGCTTCGTCGACAACCCCGTCGAGCCCGGCACACGCCTCTACCGCACCGGTGACCGGGTGCTCCTGCGCGCGGACGGCGCACTGGAGTACCGGGCCCGGGTCGACAGGCAGATCAAACTGCGTGGGCACCGCATCGAACCGGAGGAGATAGAGACCCGGCTGCGGGCGGACAGCGCGGTGGGCGAGGCCGTCGTCGAACGGGACGGCGACACATTGATCGGGTACATGACACCAGCTCATCCCGGCCGGGCTCTGCCCCTGGGCCACATCCGCGATTCCCTCGCCACCTGGCTGCCCGCCGCCGCGGTACCCGCGCGGCTGGTGGAACTCGCACAGTTCCCGGTCACCGCCGGAGGCAAGGTCGACCGCCACCGGCTGCGCAGGCTGGCGGCGACCGAAACCGCCGCCGCCCCGGCAGCGGCGGACGGCCCCGGGTCCGGCCTGCAGGACACAGTGGCGCAGGTCTGGCAGGTGGTACTGGGCGTGCACCCGGCACCGGGCGACAGCTTCTTCGCCATCGGCGGCGACTCCCTGCTCGCAGCCGAGGCCGTCACCCGTACGCTGACCGCCTTCGACCTCGACGCCCGGCACGGCCGCACCCTGGTCCACAGCCTGCTGCGATCCCCCGCGCTGGAGGACTTCACCGCCGCCGTCGCCACCATCAGGGACCGGCCCGGCAAGGCGAGCGCCGACACGGGGCCGGTGGACTTCCGCGCCGAAGCACAGCTGGGCTTCACCCTGCCGGCGCAACGCGGACCGGACCCCGACTGGCGGCACCCCGGGGAGGTGCTGCTCACCGGCGCCTCCGGCTTCGTCGGCGCGTTCCTGCTGGCCGCGCTGCTGCGCCGCACCGACGCCCGGGTGCACTGCCCGGTACGGAGCCGGGACCGTGCCCACGCCCGGCAGAAGATGGCGCGGACCCTGACCCGCTTCGACCTCGCCACCGCCGAAGCCGCCGACCGCATCGTGTGCTTCCCCGCCGACCTCGCCGAGCCTGGCCTCGGTCTGGAACCAGGCCGCGCCGACGAGCTCGCCGACACCCTCGACCTGGTGATCCACTCGGCCGCGCAGGTCAACTTCCTCTACCCGTACGAGGCGCTGCGCCGCACCAACGTGGAAGGCACCAGGGAGATCGTCCGGCTGGCTGCCGGGCGCGGGGTACCGCTGCACTTCCTCTCCACCATCGCGGTGCTGGCCGGCTTCGGAACCGCCGGCGTACGGCACGTCGACGAGGACCTGCCGCTCGACCACGCCGACCGGCTCACCATGGGCTACGCCGAGAGCAAGTGGGTCGCCGAACAGGTGCTGCGCAACGCCGCGGATCAAGGCCTGCCGGTGGCGGTCTACCGGCCGTACGAGATCACCGGCGACCGGCACACCGGCGCCTGCAACACCGACACCGCGATCTGCTCGCTGTTCAAGACGATCAGCGAGACCGGGCTGGCCCCCGACATCCCGCTGCCGCTGGACTTCGTCCCGGTGGACTACCTCGCCGACGCGGTGGTGCACATCGCCACGGCGCACCGAACCACCCGCCGGACCTACCACCTGACCAATCCCCGCGCGGCGAGCCTGCACGACATGCTCGACCGGATGGACGCGGGCGGCCACCGGATCAGCCGGCTCCCCTACGAGGAGTGGGTGGGCGAACTCGTCCGCCATGTCGCGCAGCACCCCACGAGCCCCACGGCCCCGTTCGTCTCCCTGTGCGTGGACCGCTGCAAGCAGGCGGACATGTCCGTCAAGGAGATGTACTTCGAGGGCACCTTCCCGACTGTCGGGCGGGCCAACGTCGAGCGCGACCTGGCCGCCGCGGGCCTGTACTGCCCTCCGGTCGACGCGGAGCTGCTGGACCGCTACCTGGAGTACTTCTACGCCACCGGCTACATCGAGCGCCCGTGACCGCAGCACCCTCGAAAGCAGCACCCTCGCAAGGGGAACGAGCATGACCTCACAGCCAACCGGCGCGCCGGCGCCTGGCCCCGAGCTGGACGTACTGGAGTTCCCGCTCCCACCGCCGGGCACCATGGGCCCGCCGGAGGAGTGCGCACGGCTACGCGAAAGCCGCCCCATGGCCAGGGTCAGGCTGCCGATGGACGCGACCGCCTGGTACGCCACCCGGTACGAGGACGTCCGGGAGCTGCTCGCGGACCCCCGGCTGATCAGGCCGACCATCAACGACTGGCCGCCCCGCCCCGGGCAGGCCACGGACGACGGGCCGCGCCTGATCACCATGGCAGAACTGGACGGCCCCCGGCACGTGGCGCTGCGCAGGGCCATAGCTTCGGCGTTCAGCTTCCGAGCCGTCCGGGACCGACTGCCGCGCATCCGCGAACTCGCCGAGCACCTGCTGGAGGAGTTCGAGGAAGTCGGCCGCGCCGGCGACCTGGTCGCCGGATTCACCGAACCGTTCCCGCTGCTCGTACTGTGCGACCTGGTGGGCATCCCCTTCCAGGACCAGGACTGGTTCCTTCCGGTGCTGGACGCGGCCCTCGACGGCATGGTGACCTCCGAGGACGGAAACAGGGTCACCGACCTGCTGCGCGAGTACATGGCCGAGCTGATCGCACGGAAGCGGAGCCGACCCGGTGACGACGTCCTGACCCGGCTGGTCGGCCAGTGCGACGGCGGAGTGCTGACCCATGACGAGGTGATGGCCTTCGGGCTGTCCATGCTCACCGTCGGCTTCGGCATCAGCGGCTTCTTCCTGGCCGACTCGGTGCACACCCTGCTGGAGAGGCCCCAGCTGTGGACCCGCCTGCGCGACCGCCGCGACCTCATGCCCGGGGCGGTGGAGGAGATACTGCGCTACATGCCGGTGATGAACGGCACCGTGCTGCTGCTGGCCACCGAGGACATCGAGGCAGGAGGGCAGGGCATCCGCGAGGGCGAAGCCGTCATCCCCGTACTGGCCTCCGCCAACCGTGACGGGAGTGTGTTCGCCGACGCCGCCCGGCTCGACCCGTACCGCGCGGACAACCCGCACCTCACCTTCGGCCGGGGAGCCCACAACTGCGTCGGCGCCCACCTGGCACGCGCCGAACTGACCGTCGGCCTGGAGGCGTTGTTCGACCGCTTCCCCCGGCTGCGTCCGGCCGACGGGCACGAACCCCTCTGGGACGACCAGTCCGTCACCAAGTCACCACTGACGCTCCCGGTCAGCTGGTGAACTGGCCCGCAGGCCCTCGCACCCGGTCAAGCCCAGACGACCGAGCCCTCACACCCGGTCGCACACGAGAGAAGGGGAGGTCCACCCGTGAACACCACGCCGGAACCTGTCGTCGACGCGCCGGTCATCGACCTGCCCCTCCCGCCGCCGGGCACGATGGGACCACCCGAGGAGTACGGCCGGCTGCGCCGGGAGTGCCCGCTGGTCAAGGTCCGGCTGCCGATCGGCGCCACCGCCTGGTACGCCACCCGGTACGACGACGTCAAGGAACTGGTCGCCGACTCCCGGCTGATCCGGCCGAGCATCAACGACTGGCCGCCCTGCCCCGGCCGGGCCCCCGGTGACGAGCCGGGCCTGATCACGATGATGGAACTGGAAGGCCCCCGGCACGCCGCCCTGCGCAGGACATTGAGCGAGCCGTTCAGTGTCCGGTCCATCCGGAGCCGACTGCCGCGCATCCGGCAGTCGGCCGACCGGCTGCTCGATGCGTTCCTCGACGGAGGCCAGCCCGGCGACCTGGTCGTCCGGTTCCTCGAGCCCTTCCCCGTCATGGTGATGTGCGACCTGGTGGGCATCCCCTACGACGACAGCCAGTACTTCCTGCCCAAGGCGGACGCCGCGCTAGGGGCCCTACTCACCCTGAAGGAGGGCCGCGAGGCCACCTCCCAATTGCGCGCGTACATCACCTCGCTGCTCGAGGGGAAGCGGTGCGAGCCCGATGACGACGTGCTCACCGAACTGGTCCGCGAGTGCGAGCACGGCACGCTGGACCATGAGAGCGCGGTGAGCTTCGGGCTCTCCATGCTGGTCGCCGGATACCGCACGAGCACCATGTTCCTGGCCGACGCCGTGCTGACCCTGCTGACCGTGCCCGGCGAGTACGCACGCCTGCGCGACAACCGCGACCTCATGCCCGGCGCGGTGGAGGAACTGCTGCGCTTCGTACCGGTGATGAACGGCGTCGTCGTCCTCCAGGCCGTCGAGGACATCGAGCTGCACGGCCGGACGATCCGCGCCGGCGACGCCGTGCTGCCCGTACTCGCCTCCGCCAACCGCGACGGGAGTGTGTTCGCCGACGGGGACCGGCTCGACCTGTGCCGCGCGGACAACCCCCACCTCACCTTCGGCCGTGGAGCGCACAACTGCATCGGCTCCCACCTGGCACGCGCCCAGATGACCGTATGCCTGGAGGCGCTGTTCGACCGGCTCCCCGACCTGCGCCTGGCCGAAGGCCATCAGCCCATCTGGGAGGACGAGTCACCGAGCAAGTCACCCATCACCCTCCCCGTCAGCTGGAGCGCCCCCGAGGCCGCCGGGTAGGCGGCAGCCCCGGCGATGTCCCATCGCGCGCTTCGGCAATGCCGGTGGGGAGACCGCCGCGGCCGGCGCCGGCCACGACCCCGTCCAGGTCGTCCTCGAAGCCGCCAACATCGAAGCCCTCCCCCACGAGACCTCCACCCTCGTCCGCGGCCTCATCGAGGCCAGCGCCAGCCCCCACGCCGCCGTCACCACCAAGCGCCTGACCACGATCAGCACGCAGGTCCTGGTCAACTCCGCCTACCGCACCGTCGACACCTGGCAAGGCCACCTCGGCCGACACCCTCTCCAGCGGTCACACGCTCTACGACGGCAAGCCCTTCGGACAAGCCGGCCCGACCGGCGACCCAACGAGCAACCAGGTCCTCGACCACTGCGACCAGGCCGGCAACGCCGTCTACACCCACACCGGCAGCGCGACCTTCGACGCCTCCACCTACAACGCTGCCGGTTCGCAGCTCAGCGGGCCGTCGGTCACGCCTGCGCTGACCAGAGTCGCTCTCACTCCGGCCACCGGGGCCCTGCCGACCCAGGTACAAGGCACTGGCCCCATGGGAGCCGACTGGACCACCACCACGACGGTGGACCCGGCCCGCGGCTCCGCGCTCACCAGCACCGATGCCAACGGCCGTACCACCACCGGACAGTACGACGCCCTAGTACTCCACCGCGCTCCGCTCCCGCCTGCTCGCCGAGCACAACCCGGCCGCACGCGCGGGCTTGGTCCTGGCGATCGCGGAGCTGGCCCGGGCCGAAAAATCGCAGGTCGCAGCCCTGTTCACCGAGGGTCTGTACGGTCTTCGGTGTAACTCCCGATCATGGAAGTAGCACCTGATGAGCGACGTGACTGTCTCTGTTGAGGCGGTTGAAGAGGTCCGGC
>NZ_JBITZP010000083.1:0-9927 GCF_044546945.1 Kitasatospora sp. NPDC053057
GCGCCGCGAACACCGGCGACACCCGCGCCAACTCCACCGCCATCCCGACCCACTGAGCCCCCTGCCCCGGGAACACGAACACCGGCTTGGCAGCGTGGGGCGCCTGGCCTTCGACGAGCCGGCTGGCCGGCTCGCCCGCGGCGAGGGCCGACAGTGCCTCGCGGACACCGTCCCGTCCGGCGGCGACGACCACGGCGCGGTGTTCGAAGCGGGCGCGCGCGGTGGCGAGCGAGAAAGCGACGTCGGCGAGCGGCGGACCGGGGACGGACCCGAGGAAGGCGGCCAGTTCGCGGGCCTGGGCGCGCAGCGCCTCGGCGGACTTCGCGGAGAGGATCCAGGGCAGCACCGCGTCGTCCATGGCCGGGGCCTGGGCCACCGGCTCGGCCTCCTCGGCCTCCTCCAGGATCACGTGCGCGTTGGTGCCGCTCATGCCGAACGAGGACACGGCCGCGCGGCGGGGTTCGCCCGTCCCGTCCCAGGGCCGGGCCTCGGTCAGCAGCGACACCGCGCCCGCGGACCAGTCGACCTGCGGTGTGGGCTCGTCCACGTGCAGGGTCTTGGGCAGCAGCCGGTTGCGCATCGCCAGCACCATCTTGATGACGCCCGCCACGCCGGCCGCGGCCTGGGTGTGCCCGATGTTCGACTTGATCGAACCGAGCCACAGCGGGCGGTCCTCGGGGCGCTCCCGGCCGTAGGTGGCGAGCAGCGCCTGCGCCTCGATCGGGTCTCCCAGCATGGTCCCGGTGCCGTGCGCCTCGACGGCGTCGACCTGCTCGGGCGCGAGCCGGGCGTCGGACAGCGCCTGGCCGATCACCCGCTGCTGGGCGGGGCCGTTGGGGGCGGTCAGACCGTTGGACGCGCCGTCCTGGTTGACGGCCGAGCCACGGATCACCGCCAGCACCCGGTGCCCGTTGCGCCGCGCGTCGGAGAACCGCTCCAGGAGCAGCAGGCCGACGCCCTCGCCCCAGCCGGTGCCGTCCGCCGAGGCGGCGAACGGCTTGCAGCGGCCGTCCGAGGCCAGCCCGCGCTGCCGGGAGAACTCGGTGAAGGTGGTCGGGCTGGCCATCACGGTGACCCCGCCGGCCAGGGCGAGCGAACACTCCTCCTTGCGCAGTGCCTGGGCAGCCAGGTGGAGCGCGACGAGGGAGGAGGAGCAGGCGGTGTCGACCGTGACGGCCGGGCCCTCCAGGCCGAGGGCGTACGAGATCCGGCCGGACAGCACGCTGCCCGCGTTGCCGGTGGCGAGGTAACCGTCGACCTCCTCGGGCCCGGCGACCAGGACGGTGCCGTAGTCGCCGCCGTTGGAGCCGACGAAGACGCCGGTACGGCTGCCGCGCACGGCCGACGGGTCGACACCGGCCCGCTCGAAGGCCTCCCAGGCGGTTTCCAGCAGCAGCCGCTGCTGCGGGTCCATGGCCAGCGCCTCGCGCGGCGAGATCCCGAAGAAGCCCGCGTCGAACTCGCCCGCCTCGTGGAGGAACGCGCCCTCCCGGACGTAGGAGGATCCGGCGCGGTCCGGGTCCTCGTCGAACAGGGCCTCCAGGTCCCAGCCGCGGTCGGTCGGGAAGGGGGACACGGCGTCACGGCCCGCGACGAGCATCTCCCACAGCTTCTGCGGGGTGTCCGCGCCGCCGGGGAAGCGGCAGCTCATCGCGACGATCGCGATGGGCTCGCGGGAGGCGTCGGCGAGACGGCGGTTCTGTTCCCGCAGCCGCTCGGTCTCCTTGAGCGAGGTCCGCAGCGCTTCCAGCAGCTTGTCGTTCGATGCAACCATTTCTCAGTTCCACACTTTCCCGCGAATCGCTCAGGATCCGTTGTTGCCCAGGGCCAGCTGAATCAGCGCGTCGGCGTCCATCTCGTCGATCGCGGCCGGTGCGTCCTCGGCCGACGCCGAGGACGTCTCTTCGAGGCCGGCGAGCCTCAGCAGTACGTCCATCAGTCCGGCCTCCCGGATCCGGGAGACCGGCAGGGTGGCGAGCGCCTGCCGGATCCTCGCCTCCTCCGGATCGGTGTCACCCGGGCCGCCGGTGAGCTCGGTCAGCAGGTGGTCCGCGAGCGCGGACGGCGCCGGGTGGTCGAAGACCAGGGTGGCGGGCAGGGCGAGGCCGGTGGCCGCACCGAGCCGGTTGCGCAGTTCGACCGCCGTCAGTGAGTCGAACCCCAGGTCCTTGAAGGCCTGTTCGGCGTCGATGCGCCCGGCCGTACCGTGACCGAGCACGCCGGCCACGTGGGTGCGCACCAGCTCCAGTACGGCATCCGTCCGCTCGGTCGCCGGCAGGGCGGCCAACCGCTCGGCGAAGCCGGAGCCGGCCGGGCCGTCCTGCGGGGCGGTGCGCACGGCCTCGGGGATCGCGTCGAGCAGCGGGCTCGGACGCGCCGAGGTGAAGCCGGGCGCGAACCGTTCCCAGTCGACGTCGATGACCGTCGCCGTGGGCCTCCCGTCGGCCAGGAGCCGTTCGAGCGCCGAGAACGCGGTCTCGGGGCGCAGGGGCGACATTCCGGCGAGCCGCATCCGGGCCTCGACGGCCGGGTCGGTCGCCATGCCTCCGGCAGCCCAGGGGCCCCAGGCGATGGAGGTGGCCGGGAGTCCCTGGGCGCGGCGGCGCTCGGCCAGGGCGTCCAGGTGGGCGTTGGCCGCCGCGTAGTTGCCCTGCCCCGCGCCGCCGACCGAACCGGCGACGGAGGAGAAGAGCACGAACGCCGAGAGGTCCGAGCCCCTGGTCAGCTCGTCGAGGTGATCGGCCGCGTCGGCCTTCGGGCGCAGCACCCGGGCCAGCCGCTCCTCGGTCAGCGACTCCACCACGCCGTCGTCCAGGACGCCCGCCGCGTGGAACACCGCGCCGACCGGGTGCTCGGCGAGCAGGGCCGCCAGGGACTCCCGATCGGCGACATCACACGCCGCCACCGTCACTGCGGTTCCCAACTGCTCCAGCTCGGCGGCCAGTTCGCGAGCACCGGGGGCCTCGATGCCCCGTCTGCCGGTGAGTACCAGCCGCTCGGCCCCGCGGCCGGCGAGCCAGCGCGCGACGTGCGCGCCCAGCGCTCCGGTGCCACCGGTGATCAGCACCGAGCCAGGGGCCCGCCACTCCTCACCGGACGGTGCGGCACCGGTGCCGGAGGCGTCTCGCACCAGTCGGCGGCCGTAGGCGCCACCCTCGCGGACCGCCACCTGGTCCTCACCGACCGCACCCGACAGGACCCGCACCAGCCACGAGCCGGCCTCCGCGTCCAGGAGGACGGGGACGTCCACCAGACCACCCCAGTTCTGGGAGCGCTCCAGGGCCACCACCCGCCCCAGACCCCACACCTGAGCCAGCGAAGCATCCGGCGCAGCATCAGCCCCGCCCACCGACACCGCACCCCGCGTCACACACCACAACGGCGCCGACACACCCAGCTCACCCAGCACCTTCACCAGCGACAGCACCGCACCCGAAGACCCCAGGCACGACACCACACCACTCAGCCGCTCGCCCACCAGCGCCTGCTGCGAGACCTCCCCCGCCGCACACTCCACAACCTCGGCACCCGCCCCAGCCAACGCGGCCGCCACATCGGCACACCCGCCCGCCGACACCACCAACCACCGCCCCGCCAACACAGCCGGAGCCCGATCAGCCAACGGCGCCCAAGTGACGCGGTACAGCAGCTCGTCCAGCTTGGACGCGCCCGCCGCGCCGCCCAGCCACGCGGGCAGCTCGGCCCGCTCGGCCGGGGTCGGCCAGTACCGCTCACGCTGGAAGGCGTAGGTCGGCAGGTCGGGGGCGGAGGCGGCGGTCGTTCCGAGGAGCGCCGACAGGTCGACCGGGACACCGGCGGCGTGCGCCCGTCCGAGCGCGTCGAACAGGCTCCGCGGCTCGGGCCGGCCCTTGCGCAGCAGCGGAATCGTCACGGTCTCGGGCGCCGCTCCGTTCTCCGGGCCAGCGAGGATGCCCTGCACCATCGCGGAGAGCACGCCGTCCGGGCCGAGCTCGACGAAGCGGGTCGCACCCAGTTCCGCTGCGGTGCGGACGCCGTCGTGGAACAGCACCGCCTGGCGGACATGCCGCACCCAGTAGTCGGGGTCGGTCAGCTCCTCGGCGGTGGCGAGTGCGCCGGTCACATTGGAGATGACCGGGATCCGGGGCTCAGCCGCCGCCAGGCCCCGAACGACCGTGCCGAACTCGGCCAGCATCGGCTCCATCAACGGCGAGTGGAAGGCGTGGCTCACGGACAGACGCTTGACGCGGTGGCCGGCTGCCAGTGCCTCCTGCTCGATCTTCTCGATCGCCTCCGCATTTCCCGAAAGCACCACCGACTGCGGACCGTTGACCGCGGCCACGTCGACCAGGCCCTCACAGCCGACGAGAAGCTCCACGGCAGTCTGCGGATCGACCGCCACCGCCAGCATCGCGCCACCCGCAGGCAGCGCCTGCATCAACCGACCACGCGCCGCCACCAGAGCGGCCGCGTCCTCCAACGAGAACACCCCCGCCACATGCGCCGCCACGACCTCACCGATCGAATGACCCAGCAGGAAGTCCGGCGTGACGCCCCAGGCCTCGGCCAGCCGGAACAGCGCCACCTCCAGCGCGAACAGCCCGGCCTGCGCCCACACCGTCCGGTTCAACACCTCGGCATCCGCACCGAACACCACATCCTGGACCGAACCATCCAGGTGCTGGTCCAGCTCCGCACACACCGCGTCGAACGCACCCGCGAACACCGGGAACGCCCCGTACAACTCCCGGCCCATCCCCAGCTTCTGGGAACCCTGACCGGTGAACAGAAACGCCGTCTTCGCGCTCTCCCGGGCGAGCTGGACCTCCCCCGCATCGCCCGCCAGGCCCGCCAGTGCGCCGAGGAGCTCCGCGCGGTCGGCAGCCGTCAGCACGGCGCGGCGAGCGAAGGCCGTACGGGCCACCGCGAGCTCGCGCCCGATCGCGACGAGGTCCGCGTCCGGACGGGCGGCGAGGTACTCGCCCAGCCTCTCGGCCTGGGCGCGCAGCGCCTCCGCCGTCTTCGCCGACAGCGGCCACACCACCGGGGTGGTGGACGGCAGCGGGGCCGGGGCCGTCTCGGCCTCCGTCGGGGCCTGTTCGAGCACGAGGTGCGCATTGGTGCCGCTCATGCCGAACGAGGACACGGCGGCCCGACGCGGCCGGCCCGCCTCCGGCCACTCCTGGCGCTCCGTCAGCAGCGCCACGGCGCCGGAGGTCCAGTCGACGTGCGGAGTCGGCTCGTCCAGATTCAGCGACCGCGGCAGCACGCCGTTGCGCATCGCCATGACCGTCTTGATCACGCCCGCCACGCCGGCCGCGGCCTGAGTGTGGCCGATGTTGGACTTGATCGAACCGAGCCACAGCGGTCGGCCCTCGGGGCGCTCCCGGCCGTAGGTGGCGAGCAGCGCCTGCGCCTCGATCGGGTCGCCGAGGGCCGTGCCCGTGCCATGTGCCTCCACGGCGTCGACGTCGGCGCCGGTCAGACCCGCGTTGGCGAGGGCCTGGCGGATCACCCGCTGCTGGGACGGGCCGTTGGGCGCCGTCAGACCGTTCGACGCGCCGTCCTGGTTGACGGCCGAGCCACGGATCACCGCCAGCACCCGGTGCCCGTTGCGCCGGGCGTCCGAGAGCCGCTCCACGAGCAGCATGCCCGCGCCCTCCGACCAGCCCGTGCCGTCGGCCGCGGCGGCGAACGGCTTGCAGCGGCCGTCCGGCGAAAGGCCGCGCTGGCGGCTGAACTCGATGAACGACACCGGGGTGGACATGACGGTCACCCCGCCGGCCAGCGCGAGCGAGCACTCCCCGCGCCGCAGCGCCTCGGCGGCCAGGTGCAGCGCGACCAGCGACGAGGAGCAGGCGGTGTCCACCGTCAGCGCCGGCCCTTCGAGGCCCAGCGTGTACGCGATCCGGCCGGAGGCGACGCTCCCGGCACCACCCGTGCCGAGGTACCCCTCCAGGTTCTCCGCGGACGCCGAGACGAGCGCCGTGTAGTCCTGACCGTTGGTGCCGACGAACACGCCGGTACCGCTGCCACGAACCGACTCGGGCGTCACACCGGCCCGCTCGAAGGCCTCCCAGCTCGTTTCGAGCAGGAGCCGCTGCTGCGGGTCCATGGCCAGCGCCTCGCGCGGCGAGATCCCGAAGAAGCCCGCGTCGAACTCGGCCGCGTCGTGCAGGAATCCACCGCCCCGGGTGTAGGTCGTGCCGATCCGGTCGGCGTCGGGGTCGTGGAGGGCGTCGAGGTTCCATCCCCGGTCGGCCGGGAACGGCGTGATGGCGTCGACCTCGCCCTCGACCAGCCGCCACAGCTCCTCCGGGGAGTTCGCCCCGCCCGGGAAGCGGCAGCTCATGCCGATGATCGCGATCGGTTCGTCGCTGCCGACCGTGCGGTGCGCGACCTGCGTCCGGTCGTCTCCCCCGAGCAGTTCGGCCCGCAGGTGCCGGACCAGTGCCGCGGGGGTGGGGTGGTCGAAGACCAGGGTCGTGGGCAGGCTCAGTCCAGTCGCCCGGTTCAGCCGGTTGCGGAACTCGACGGCCGTCATGGAGTCGAAGCCGAGGTCACGGAAGGCGCGTTCGGCGTCCTCGGTCTCCTGCGCGTCGTGCCCGAGCACGGCGACGACGGTCTCCCGGACCAAGTCGAGCAGGGCGCGGCCCGGGTCCTCGGCCGAGTCGAACCCGTGCGTCGGGGAGGACGCGGGGGCGCTCTCCTCCGGGGCGGCCGGCTGGTGCGACGGCGTCCGGCGCACCTCGGTCGGGACGGCGTCGGGCCAGTAGCGCTGACGCTGGAAGGGGTACGTGGGCAGGTCGACGTGGTGCGCGCCCGAACCCCCGTACACGGCCTGCCAGTCGGGGACGGTGCCCCAGCAGTGCAGCGCTCCCAGGGCGGCGGCGACGGCCTGGTCCTCGCGGCGGTCGCGGCGCAGGAGGGAGGCGAAGGCGTGGGCGTCGGTGTCGGTCAGGCAGTCCTGCGCGAGGGCGGTCAGGACGCCGTCGGGGCCGAGCTCCACGAAGCGGGTCGCGCCCAGTTCCGCTGCGGTGCGAACGCCGTCGTGGAACAGCACGGCCTGGCGGACGTGCCGGACCCAGTAGTCGGGGTCGGTCAGTTCCGCGGTGGTGGCGAGTGTGCCGGTGACGTTGGAGACGACCGGGATTCTCGGCTCAGCCGCCGCCAGGCCCCGAACGACCGCGCCGAACTCGGCCAGCATCGGCTCCATCAGCGGCGAGTGGAAGGCGTGGCTGACCGACAGGCGCTTCGCCCGCAGCCCCGCCGAGCGCACCAGCCCGGCCAGCTCCTCGACGGCCTCCTCCTCACCGGAGAAGACCACGGATCGCGGTCCGTTCACCGCGGCCACATCGACCCGGCCGGCGAACCCGGCGAGCAGTTCCCCCGCCTCTTCGACCGGCACCCCGACGGCCAGCATCGCGCCGCCCGAGGGCAGTGCCTGCATCAGCCGTCCGCGCGCCGCCACCAGCGCGGCGGAGTCCTCCAGCGAGAACACGCCCGCCACATGCGCGGCCGCCACCTCGCCGATCGAGTGGCCCAGCAGGAAGTCCGGGCTCACGCCCCACGACTCCAGGAGGCGGAACAGCGCCACCTCCAGCGCGAACAACCCGGCCTGTGCCCACACCGTCCGGTTCAGCAGCTCGGCATCCGCGCCGAACACCACATCCCGGACCGAACCGTCCAAGTGCTTGTCCAGCTCCGCACAGACCGCGTCGAACGCGCCGGCATACGCCGGGAACGCACCGTACAGCTCCCGGCCCATCCCCAGCCGCTGGGAACCCTGACCGGTGAACAGGAACACCATCTTGCCGCCGGAAGCGGCGGAATCCACCAGTTCCTTGGCCTGGCGCCCCTCGGCCAGGGCTTCAAGCCCCCGCAGCAGCCCCTCCCGGTCCGCCGCCACCACCGCCGCACGGCGGGCGAGCGGGGACCGGGTGGTCGCGAGCGAGCGGGCCACCTCGGCCACGGTCAGGGAGCCGTCCGCGGAGACGCGGACGGCCAGTCGCGCGGCCTGC
This sequence comes from Kitasatospora sp. NPDC053057, assembly GCF_044546945.1. NCBI lineage: Bacteria > Bacillati > Actinomycetota > Actinomycetes > Kitasatosporales > Streptomycetaceae > Kitasatospora > Kitasatospora sp. NPDC053057. Next base: position 8,001 of record NZ_JBITZP010000083.1, read on the forward strand.
TCCCGGAGCGCGGCCTCGTTGCGCGCGGAGAGCACGGAGACCGGCGGAACCGCCGCCGAGCTCGCCGGAGCGGCCGACTCCGCACTCTGCGGGGCCTGTTCGAGGATGACGTGCGCATTGGTGCCGCTGATGCCGAACGAGGACACACCCGCACGACGCGGACGGCCCGTCTCCGGCCACTCCCGGTCCTCGGCCAGCAGCGAGACCTCGCCCGCCGACCAGTCCACGTGCGGCGACGGCGCGTCCACGTGCAGGGTCCGGGGCAGCACACCGTGCCGCATCGCCTGCACCATCTTGATCACACCCGCCACACCGGCGGCCGCCTGGGTGTGCCCCAGGTTCGACTTCACCGAGCCCAGCCACAGCGGCCGCTCCGCGGACCGCCCCTGCCCGTATGTGGCGAGCAGCGCCTGCGCCTCGATCGGGTCCCCCAAGGTGGTGCCCGTGCCGTGCGCCTCCACCGCGTCGACCTGGTCGGCCGTCAGTCGCGACTTCTGGAGCGCCATGGTGATGACCCGCTGCTGGGAGGGGCCGTTGGGCGCGGTCATCCCGTTCGAGGCGCCGTCCTGGTTCACCGCCGAGCCACGGATCACGGCCAGCACCTGGTGGCCGTTGCGCTGCGCGTCCGAGAGCCGCTCCAGCAGCACCAGTCCGATGCCCTCGGACCAGGACGTGCCGTCGGCGCCGGCGGCGAACGGCTTGCAGCGGCCGTCGGCGGCGAGACCGCGTTGACGGGAGAACTCGATGAAGGTGTTCGGGCTGGACATCACGGTGACGCCGCCGGCGAGCGCCAGCGAGCACTCGCCCTCGCGCAGCGCCTGGCTCGCCAGGTGCATCGCGACCAGCGACGAGGAGCAGGCGGTGTCGATCGTCACGGCCGGTCCTTCGAGGCCGAGGCTGTAGGCGATCCGGCCCGAGGCGATGCTGCCCGCGCTGCCGTTGCCGGCGTAGCCCTCCAGGCCCTCCTGGTCCTGCACCAGGTTGACGTAGTCGTGGTACATCACGCCCGTGAAGACGCCGGTCTGGCTGCCTCGGACCGAGGCCGGTGCGATCCCGGCCCGCTCGAAGGTCTCCCACGCGGCCTCCAGGAGGAGCCGCTGCTGCGGGTCCATGGCGAGGGCCTCGCGGGGCGAGATCCCGAAGAAGACCGGGTCGAAGTCGGCTGCGCCGTCGAGGAATCCGCCCTCACGGACGTACGAGGTTCCCTGGCGCTCGGGGTCCGGGTCGAACAGTGCGTCCAGGTCCCAGCCGCGGTCGTCGGGGAAGGCGCTGATCGCGTCGCCGCCGTTCGCCACGAGGTCCCAGAGGTCCTCGGGGGTGCGGACCCCGCCGGGGAAGCGGCAGCTCATGCCGACGATGGCGATCGGCTCGTCGATCGGCGCGGCCGTGGTCGCGCCCGCCGTCGGGAGTGCGGTCCGGCCTTCGAGCAGTCGGGTCCGGAGGTAGCCGGCGAGGGCCGAGGGGCTGGGCTGGTCGAAGGCGAGGGTCGCGGGCAGGCGCAGTCCGGTGGCGGCGCCGAGCCGGTTGCGCAGCTCGACGGCGGTGAGGGAGTCGAAGCCGAGGTCCTTGAACACCTGGGTGGGGTCGAGCGGTTCGTTCGCCGCCAGGCCCAGCACGGTAGCCACCTCGGTGGCCACCAGGTCGAGCAGCACCCGCTCCTGCTGGGCCTCGGGGAGGTTGGCGAGGCTCCGGGCGAGGCGGTTGCCGTCGGTCGTGCCGGTGTCGGCCGTCGCGGCCGTGTTCCTCCTGACCGGGGCCGTCACCAGTCCGCGCAGGACGGGCGGCAGTTCGCCCGCGGTGCGCAGCGAGGCGCGGTCCAGGCGCATCGGGTACAGCACGGGGTGGTCGTGGGTGAGGCCCGCGTCGAAGAGCGCGAGGCCCTCCCGCGTGGACAGCGGCAGCATCCCGCCCCGCGAGATCCGCCCCA
>NZ_JBITZP010000084.1:0-9577 GCF_044546945.1 Kitasatospora sp. NPDC053057
CCCGGTGCGGTGAGAATCGCACGCCGGGTTCGGAGAGCGGTCCGGGGAAACGGACCGGGAGCAATCCCGGCACCGCGCCCCGGGCCGACTCACCAGACCGATGCGGGGGAGTTCGAGTTCGGCGGTGCGTTTGCGGAGCTGGTCGAGGACCCACTGGGGGCGCAGCGGTGTACCGCCCGGGCGGGCGAAGACCAGACCCTCCAGCTGGCCGTTGGGGTGGGCGTTCATCTGGATCGCGGCCTGGCGGCGGAGGGCGGCCGTGACTCTGGGGGAGAGGCTGATCCAGGCGCGGCTGGCTTCGGTCTTGGGTTCGCGGAGGTTGATTTTGCCGTTGTCGATGGCGGCGAGGGTCCAGTGGACGTAGAGCTTGCGGTCCATGAGGTGGACGTCGGACCAGTGGAGGGCGAGGACCTCGCCGCGGCGCATGCCGGTGCCGAGCATGACCTCGAACAGGTCGGTGGGCTGGTCGGCGTAGTGCTCGGTGCCGTGGCGCAGGAAGGTGGCGGCCTGCTCGGGGGTCCAGCAGGTGCGCTGGGTGGTGCGGGGCCGGGCGGGGACGGAGTGCTTGGCGGGGTTGTAGCGCAGCCCCCAGGAGCGGACGGCGGCGTTGAGGGCATTGCGCAGGGTGGAGACGATTCGGTAGACGGTGACCTTGCCGCGCTTGGCCTTGCGCTGGGTGGCGATCCAGCGCTCGATGTGCTTCGGGCGCAGGTCGGGCAGCCGGTAGTGGCCGAACGCGGGGATCAGGTCCCGCTCCACGCACGCCTCGTAGCCGGCGTAGGTGTTCGGCGCGAGCTGAAATGCCGCGTGTCCCCGATGAGCTCGGCCACGCCGGCATTCGCCAGCCGCGGTGTCGGCGCAGCACCGCCTCCGGGCTGGTCAGCAGCCGCAACCGCCCGCAAGGACTCCTTGGGAAGGCGATGTAGCAGCCCGGTCAGGAACGTGCGGCCCTCCGGAGCGAATCGCGGCCGAGCCTACGCGAGTTGGCGCTCCAGCACGGTCAGTTGGTGTTGTAGCGCCAGGATTTCCACATCCTTCTCCCAATCGCTCATCGGCCGCAACCGAAGCACGGCGAAGGCGTTTGTCACCGTCAGGTGGTAGGCCAGACGCAGCAGCACGAGCGGTCATCATGCGGCAGACCGCAGACCGCAGACCGCAGACCGCAGACCGCAGACCGCAGACCGCAGACCCCAGCTCCGCGTGGCACTCGTCTCCATCCAGTGCATCGCCGAGTCCTTTGAGGGTAGGCGAGATCGCAAAGCGGTCCTGCTCGGCAAGGGCCTCCTCGACAGCACGGCGGGCCTATTGGGCGGCGGCTCTGGAGCGCGAGGTCTCGATCTCGGCGTAGGCGTCGGCCTTGTTCGCCCAGTGGGAGCCTTCGACGGACTTTCCGGGTTCGAGATCCTTGTAGACCTCGAAGAAGTGGGTGATCTCCTGCAGGTCGTGCTGGGGCACGTCGTCGATGTCCTGCAGACGGGTGAAGCGGGGGTCGTGGGCGGGCACACAGAGGATCTTCTCGTCCGGCCCCTTCTCATCGGTCATGACGAACATGCCGATGGCGCGGCAGGTGATGCCGCATCCCGGAAAGGTGGGCTCGTCGACGAGGACGAGGGCATCGAGGGGGTCGCCGTCTCCGCCGAGGGTGTCCTCGATGAATCCGTAGTCCGCCGGATAGCGGGTGGCCGTGAACAGCATCCGGTCCAGGCGGATCCGTCCGGTGGCCTTGTCCATCTCGTACTTGTTGCGTGACCCCTGCGGGATCTCGACGATCACCTCGAAGTCCATGTCGGTCTCCTTCGCGATCCGCGGCGTCCGACGGTGTCGGCAGCACCATTTTCGGTGGGATCACTCGTCGCCGCATGCCGGGTACGCGATTGCCCTAACCCCCGTGGAGACCTCCAGCCCCCGGGGTTAGCCTCGGTCTGAAGCTCCCGGGTGGCGAATTCGCGCGCCTGGCGCCCAGGCACGACGTCAAGGAGGACGGAATGGCTGGGATCTTTCATGCGGGTGCATCCGTTGCGGCCGCGCCCGAGTTGACCGGGTCGGGCCGGACGCTGCTGGTGATCGTCGCGGTGATCGGGGCAGGAGCCCTGATGGTGGCCTGGGCGCTTGTGCGCCAGGTTCTGGCTGCGGACGAGGGCACCGAAACGATGCGGCGGATCGCCGGGGCGGTTCAGGAGGGTGCGAACGCCTACCTGAGGCGCCAGTTCCGCACCCTGGGCGTCTTCGCAGGGGTGGTGCCCTTCGTGCTCTTGCTACTGCCGGCGGACAACTGGGGCCAACGGATCGGGCGTTCGGTGTTCTTCCTGGTCGGGGCGGCCTTCTCGGCGACGACGGGGTACGTCGGGATGCAGCTCGCGGTGCGCAGCAATGTTCGGGTGGCGGCGGCGGCCCGGGCGGGGACGACTCCGGTCCCGGCCGTCGAGTCCTGGGAGGGACCAACGGCGGCATCGATCGTCCGAAGGGTGTCGCACCGGGCGATGCGGATCGCCTTCCGTACCGGCGGGGTAGTGGGGATGTTCACCGTGGGGCTCGGCCTCATGGGGGCGGCGACGGTGGTGCTGATCTACCAGGCGGATGCGCCGAAGGTACTGGAGGGTTTCGGCTTCGGTGCGGCGTTGCTGGCGATGTTCATGCGGGTGGGCGGTGGGATCTTCACGAAGGCCGCGGACGTGGGCGCGGACCTGGTGGGCAAGGTCGAGCAGGGGATCCCCGAGGACGATCCCCGCAACGCGGCGACGATCGCCGACAACGTGGGTGACAACGTGGGCGACTGCGCGGGGATGGCGGCCGACCTGTTCGAGTCCTACGCCGTGACCCTGGTCGCCGCGCTGATTCTGGGCAGAGCCGCCTTCGGTGACAACGGATTGACCTTCCCTCTGGTGGTGCCCGCCATCGGGGTGCTCACGGCGGTCCTGGGCATCGTGACAGTCTCCCCGCGGCCCACGGACCGCAGCGGGATGACCGCCATCAGCCGCGGCTTCTTCGTCTCCGCCGCGGGGTCCCTCGCTCTGGTGGCCGGCGCAGTCTTCGCGTTCCTCCCGGCCCGCTTCTCCGGAATGCACGGGGCGCCTGCCGAGATCACCCGGCACGCGGGCAGTCCGCGGGTGTTCGCCCTGGTCGCGGTGGCCATCGGGATCATGCTGGCCGCCGTCATCCAGCAGCTGACCGGCTACTTCACCGAGACCACCCGTCGCCCGGTACGGGACCTGGGCAAGACCTCGCTGACCGGGCCGGCCACCGTGGTGCTCTCCGGTGTCGCGCTCGGCCTGGAATCGGCCGTGTACTCCGCCGTGGCCATCGGAGCCGCCGTCTACGGCGCCTTCCTGCTCGGCGGCGGCTCGCTGATCCTGTCCTTGTTCGCGGTCGCGCTGGCCGGGACCGGACTACTGACCACCGTCGGTGTGATCGTCGCGATGGACACCTTCGGCCCGGTCTCCGACAATGCCCAGGGCATCGCGGAGATGTCCGGAGACATCACCGGCGCCGGCGCCCAGGTGCTCACCGAGCTGGACGCCGTCGGCAACACCACCAAGGCGATCACCAAGGGCATCGCCATCGCCACCGCGGTGCTCGCCGCTACCGCGCTGTTCGGCTCCTACACCGACACCATCGCGACCGCCGAGGCGCAGATCGGCCCGGCCGCCCATGGCTCGAGCCTGAGCCTGGCCATCGACCAGCCCAACAACCTGGTCGGCCTGCTGGTCGGCGCCGCCGTCGTCTTCCTCTTCTCCGGTCTGGCGATCAACGCTGTCTCGCGCTCCGCCGGCGCGGTGGTCTTCGAGGTCCGGCGCCAGTTCCGGACCCGGCCCGGGATCATGGACGGCACCGAGCGGCCCGAGTACGGGCGGGTGGTGGACATCTGCACCCGCGACGCGCTGCGCGAACTGGTCACCCCGGGCCTGCTCGCCGTGCTGACCCCGATCGCCCTCGGCTTCCTGCTCGGCGTCGGCCCGCTGGGCTCCTACCTGGTCGGAGCGATCGGCGCGGGCACCCTGATGGCCGTCTTCCTGGCCACCTCGGGCGGCGCCTGGGACAACGCCAAGAAACTGGTCGAGGACGGTCACCACGGTGGCAAGGGCAGCCCCGCACACGCAGCCACCGTCATCGGCGACACCGTGGGCGATCCCTTCAAGGACACCGCGGGACCGGCCATCAACCCGCTTCTGAAGGTGATGAACCTGGTCTCCCTCCTGGTGGCACCCGCGATCGTCAAACTCAGCTTCGGCTCGCATGCCAACCTGGGCCTCCGGCTGACCATCGCCCTGCTGGCCCTGGCCGTCGTCGTCCTCGCCGTGTGGATCTCCAAGCGCCGGGGCATCACCGCCGGTGCCGACGAATCGCCCACCGGCAGCCGCGCGCCGGAGGAGCCCGCGCCCGTCCGGTGACCAGCCGTCGGCCGACGTGCGCGCCCGGCGGCGCCGGTACAGCAGGGCGATCGGGACGGCTCCGATCAGCACGGCCGCGCCGGGACGCTGACCAGGGCGGCGAGGGAGTTGGCATAAGTCGGGACAATTCGCTCTGGCGGCCAAGCCCTTGGTGTGGCCCACGCCTGTGGAGACCGAGCAGTGTCCGGGCGGCCGGTCATCCGATACCTCCGCGGGCGTGCGGCGAATGCCTTCCTCCAGAGGACGCCCCGGCGTGGCCGCTCCGGTGAACTGAACAGCGCCGGACGTGGGTCTTCCCGCCGGCGTCGTCCCTTGCCTGGAGGCTGTCGACCTTGTCGTCCTCCACCTCGCCCCGTCGGCCGTCCGCGGGAGCACTCAGCGGCATCCTGTACGTGCTCAGGGCAGTTTCGGTATCAGGGCGGTTCCAGCTGTGCGAGACGCGCGTGCCGTGCAAGACAGACCGGCTTCCGCTGCCGCGCGTGCCAGGTGGAAGTGCTCCTCGGTGATTCGTAGGCCGAGTCCAAGTTCGTGCCACCTGAGAGCGGTGGGCTCGGGTTCCGGGAGGTCGAGGCCGAGCGCCAGTTGGTCGGTGGCCGGCTGTGGGGGAGGGCCGTTGAGGACGCTGACGGCCAGTTGCAGTGAGCGCCAGGCCGCTTCGATGTCGCCTGCGCGTCGTTGCAGCGAAGCGAGATCGGCCAGGGCCGAACCCCGGCGCAGTGGGTCGTCCTGGAGGGATGCGTACAGGTGTCGGGCCCGGGCCGCTTGGGTGAAGTCACCGAGCCGGGTGAGTTCACCAGCGATGCCTCCCAGCAGGACAGCGTCGTGCGGTCCGCAGTCGTCGAGCAGGCGGAGCAGCGTGCACCGGGCCAGCTCGGTGCGGCCTTGGCGTCGAGCCAGTTCAACCCAGGTGAGTTCGTGCTCGTCCGCCGGGTCCTGGCCGTAGTTGGACACGTCGAAGTCGGCGGCCCAGCGGGACAGCTCCTGTGGTGTGGCCGGGAAGCCGCCGAGCAGGTGGTGGATGTCGGGGTTCGCTTCGCGCAGCGCCTTCAGCAGCTCGTGATCGTCGGGTCGGCCATGGCAACCCACGAGGACGGCGGCCAGGCGCAGTTCCTCCGTGGCGCCGTGCCTCGCCTCGTGTTGGAGCAGGACGCGCAGGAGCGGCAGATCCGCCTGCTGCCGGTCGTACTGGGCCGCGCGCAGCACCGTGGCCCGCCGCGCCGGGTCGGCAGCGACCTCGGACCAGCAACTGCCGTTCGCGCGCAGCACGGCGAGATCCGCCCGCCCGGGGGCCAGGACGGTGTGCCAGAGCGGCGTGGCTTCCTCGGTCCGGGCGACCGCAGCCGCCAGCATGCTGTCGTCGGCGTGCGGGTCGAGGCCGGTGTAGTCCCGCCAGCCCGGCAGACCGATCAGCACTTCCAGCGCCTCGTCCACGCTGCCGGCGATCAGCCCGGCTTCCCCTTCGGAGCTGGCGTACAACACGCTCCCGTCCGCGCACACGAAATACGTCCCACCCGTGTCGTCGCCCGCCACCGCTTCGAGCGCCGCACCGGACGCCAGACGCACCGCTTCGCCGGGCTCGGCCCGGTCCAGATCGAAGTCGAAAGGGAACGCCGCAAGCCGAGCCAGGTCGGCGCGCCCGCGAAGAAGGAGAAGGGCACGATCGGTGCACGTCATGGGCGGGACGTTAGCAGCCGGCCCTGTTTCGCGCGGCGCTCCCCTCGGCTCGGGCGACGTGGGCTTCATGGCCGGTATCGACGTCTGCCGGACAGCTCAGTGTGTCGCGGGCCGGCGTCTGCGGAACCTGGAGGACCAGCCCGCCGACCCCAGGGGAGACGATGCTGAGTGCCACGGTGTGGTGACCGCGCGTCAGATGGGAGCACCGTCCTTGCCGTGCCTGTCGCCGGCGCCGCAGCCACTGACCGTGCCGGTACGGCGTCGGGCCCAAGCCAGTCGCGGCCGGATCGTGGCTCTACGTCTCGATGGCTTGCCGCATGGAGAGGCAGATACGGCGGCGTGCGAAGTCGACCTCGACGAGCAGGACGAGGACGTCGTCGTCCTCGCGGACGACCTCATCGGGCGCGCCGACATCGTACGTACTGAGCTCCGTGAGGTGGACAAGGCCCTCGATGCCAGGCTTGATGCGGACGAACGCGCCGAACGGCACCAGTCTGGTGATCGTGCCGGGGACGATGTCACCGACGTGGTGAGTGTCGAAGTAGCGCCGCCATGGGTCTTCTTGGGTGGCCTTGAGCGACAGCGCGACCTGTTCGCGCTCCAGGTCCACGGCCAGGACTTCGAAGCGGATCTCCTGTCCGACGTGCACGGCATCGGTGATGGCGTCGATGTGCGTCCAGGACAGCTCGGGGATGTTGATGAAGCCCATGGCTCGCCCCAGGTCGTCGTCCAGGTCGACGAAGACACCGAATCGGGGCGTCGCGGCCACTTTTCCGGTGCGGATCTCGCCCTTTCGTACAGTGCGGAGGAAGTCGCGTCTCCGGTCTGCCCGGGTGGGGTTGGTCCGCCACCGGGCACGCAGGATGCCGTCCCGGTCGGGCAGGGCCGCGGTCATCAGTGGGTTGCGCTCGGCTGGTAGGAGTGGGATCAGCGCAAGGCTGTCGGACCTGTGGGAGTAGCCGTAGGCATCTGTGCGGGAGGCCATCCACGGGTCCGCGATCCGGGTGTAGATCCGGCCGTCCGGCTGCTGCACGATGAGATGTTCGAGCCTGCCGAACTGGCCCATGGCGTCGAGGATCGGGTCGATGTCGTTGGTGAGGTCCGGCCAGACGGCCAGTCTGGCGCGCGGGGTCAGCCCGGTGCGTACGACGTCGAGGTTGGCGGGCGTCAGACGGTGCCAGCGCGATCCGTTCCGGACGTAGGTCTCCTCCAGGAGTACGCCGCCGCGCTCGGCGACCAGGGCCGCGAGTCCGGTCCAGAACGCGTCGTCGGCCGGAGGCAGCACCTCCGTCCGGTCGGACGCCCGGTCGTAGGGTGAGGAACCGATCTGCTCGGCGAGTAGGCCAAGTTCGCGGCAGAGGGCGATCGCACCGTCGCAGCGGGCCGTGCTGCCGACGTACAGCTGCTGGTCCTCGCCGACGTGGACGAAGAACCGGTCTCCGTCCTGTAGCCGGCACCAGATGCCGTCGCGACGGAGCATGGCACGCACCAGGCCAAGGCCGACGGCTCGGGGGACGCGTGCGCCGTCGTGATAGCCCTTGTGATCGGGCGGGAAGAGCCCGGTGAGCCCGAAGCCCGCTGCTCCGGGTTGCCATGAGTAGCGGAAGAACCCGTCGAGCATCGGGTTATCGATCGTCAGGTGCTCTACGCCGCTGTCGCGGGCGAACGCGTCAACCGCGGCCACGAGGGCGGCCACGATGCGGTTCGGGGCGTCGGAGAGCCCCTCAGCCCGCCGGCCGTCCTGGGTGCGGTCGGTGGAGTTGTGAGGGGTGATGCAGTGGATGAAAGGCGGCATGTCAGCGCCCCGCGGGGCTCGACGTTGCCCCAGCGGCCGACCGTGGACGGGCAGGGGAGGTGATCACATGCCGAGGGTACGGGCGCGACGTTCGGAAGCCAACGCGCCGTTGGTGGTGCCGGTGGGCGCTGTGAGTGCCGCTGTGGCCGTAGAAGACCTGGAAGCCGACACTGTCATGGAGCTGTCGCGCCGAGCGGCCGGATCCCGTAGGCCTCAAATGTCGGACTCTGCTGCAAGGGTGGCTGGTTATGGACATCGACGGGTTCTGGAATGTGATCAGGGCAGCGCGGAACGCAAGCAGCGGTCCGCACGGCGAGGCGTTCGCTGAGGCCCTGGTGGACCAGCTGGCAGGACTTTCGCAGGAGGAGATCCTGGCCTATCAGGAGCGTTTCGACGAGGTACACGGCGTCGTGTACCGCTGGGACGTATGGGCTGCCGCCTATCTCATCGGGGGAGGCTGCTCGGACGACAGCTTCATGGACTTCCGGGCCGGCCTGATCGCCCTCGGGCGGGACTGGTACGAGCTGGCAGCCGCTCAGCCGGACGATCTGGCGGACAACCCCGCAGTGATCGAAGCCGCCACCCGGGGCGACGACTACGTGATCTTCGACGAGGGCGTGAACTACGCGGCCAGCCGCGCGTTCGAACGCCTCACGGGTGACGCCGATGCCTTCCACGAGGCGTGGAAGCGCCATCGGGCCGGGCAGGACCTGGATACGGCGCTGGAGTCCGACATGGGCGAGGACTTCGACTTCGACGACGCTGACGAGATGCACCGTCGCCTTCCCCGCCTTGCTGCCCTCTACCACGGGGCATTTCTTGGAAATCTCCTAGGCTGGGGGAGCTCTGTCGGACACCCTCGGAGGGGGCATCATGAGCGAGGAATCCAAGGCGTACGACGCCAGCACGATCGTGGTTCTGGAGGGCCTGGAGGCCGTTCGGAAGCGGCCCGGGATGTACATCGGATCGGTCGGTGAACGCGGCCTCCACCACTTGGTGTTCGAGGCCGCCGAGCGGGCGCTGGACGAGATCCTCGGCGGCACCGCCAGCCGTGTCGAGATCACCCTCACCGCCGACGGCGGCATCCGCGTCGCCGATGACGGCATGGGTCTCCCGGTCGAGCACGCCGGCCACAGCGACGGCCCTCCGCTGGAGACCCGGTTGGCCGTGCTCTGCTGCGGGGCACAGCCTGCCAACCGGCGCTCGCTGTCCGGCGGCTACTTCGGCGTGGGGCTGGCCGTCGTCAACGCACTGTCGAGCCGTCTGACGGCCGAGGTACGGCGCGACGGTGCCCGCTGGGTGCTGGAGTACGAGCGAGGCGTAGCTGTCGCGACGCCCGTTCGCACTGGCCCGGCCGACGGCAGCGGGACCGTGATCACCTTCCGGCCCGATGCCGAGATCTTTGAGACGCTGGAGTTCTCGTTCGACGTGCTGGCCGAGCGCTTCAGGGAACTGGCATTCCTGAACCGTGACTTGGACATCACTCTGACCGATGACCGCGACCCCGCGGCTCCTCGGGCCGTCCGCTTCCGCTTCCCCGGCGGACCAAGGGACCACATCGCAGAGCAGAGCGCCCCCCTCCACCCGGACGTGATCGGCTTCGAGCGCGACTGCCGCGAAATAGAGGCTCTCCTGCTTGATGTGTGGGTCAGGCTGTCGCGGGTTGGCGTCCAGGGAGGGTGGGGCGAGGGCCCGCCAGGGTGAGCATGACCAGGGCGAT
>NZ_JBITZP010000085.1:0-8949 GCF_044546945.1 Kitasatospora sp. NPDC053057
GAACTCGCCGTTCTACTCAGAGAGTTGCGCGATGGCTGCCCCATGACCAGGGGTTACTCCAAGATCCTTGCTACACCACTCCACGGGACGCCATCCTGCCGATCAGGCGGGCCACCAGGTCCTGTAGCTCTTCGATGTCCGTTGTCCCCTCCACCGCGCACAGTATGAGGGACGGGCGCCCCTCTCATACAACGGAAATTGCCTGGCCGGAGGCCAACCATGACCGCAGGCGCCGAGAAAGTCGGGGCGCACGGGGTTGGTCAACGGTCAGCGAGCGGGAGATGACGGGCTTCACCGCTTCCTTCCACAACATGCCCTGCGCGCAGCCCCGACACGGCCGGGCCCCGGCGCTGTCGGTGCGTACCCCTACCGTGGGGGGCGTGATCGATTCTGAACTGCTCAGCGGCCTGCGCGGGCGCTTCCCCGACCGGAGTGCCGAAGGCCGTACGGTGCCGCTGCTGCCGGGCCGTCAGGTCGTACCCGCCCTGTGGGTGAGCGAGGCTGCGGCGCCGGAGGGGATGTGGCAGCGGCTGCACCGGGAGCACGCGGTCTCGGGGCTGTGGCCGCTGCTGCTGGAGCCGAGGGGCGAGGGGCCGGACCTCGACGGCGCGGACCTGGGCCTGGCGCCGGGGCAGCCGGGGAAGCCCGCATTGGAGGGGTACGACCCGGAAGTTCTGCTGCGCGGGTGGTGGGAGCGCGCGGTGCTGTGGTGCCCGACGGGCGATCCGCAGGAGCGGGCGGAGCTGCTGGAGACGCTGGAACCGTTCGGCGCCGCCTGGCCGGGCCTGGCCCCCGCCGCGGCCGCGGCCGCCGCGCGGGATCCGCAGGACTGCGCCGACCGCTTGGCCCGCCAACTGCTGCGCAGCCGGCCCGGGTTGCGGATCGGGCTGGTCCGCGCGGACGGTGGCGCCGAGGCGCTGGCCGCCTGCGGCTGGAACGGCACGAACGGCCACGGCGACAGCGGCGCGATCGCCGCCGTGCTGCGCAGCTGGCAGGAGCGGTTCGGCGCCCGGGTCGTCCAGGTGGGGGCCGACTCGCTGTACCTGAGCGTCGCGGCGCCGCCGACGGGCCTGGAGGAGGCGCTGCTGGTGGCGGCCGAGCACGCGGCGTTCTGCCCGGACAACCTCTTCCAGTCCGACGAGGGCCTGGGCGGCTATGCCGAGGAGCTGGTCGACGAGGGCTGCTGGTCCTTCTGGTGGGACTGACGGGCACGCCCCGGTGATGAAGGCGACGGGGCCGGTCATCCGGGTCGGATCCGGCAACTGTCCGACGTGGGCGGCGGTTTGAGCGGGTTCCAGTGCTGGTCATTCCCAGCGGGACACGATGCGGCCGGGCACCACTGCGAACAGGTACCACAGCGCGCCCGCGCCGGCGGCCGCCAGCAGGAGGAGGACCAGCAGGGCCGGCCACGGGCGGCGGCTCACCGCAGCGCTCCCTCGGCCCGTTCGGTGCGGGCCCGTTCGGCGCGGGCGCGGGCGCGGGCGCGGACCTCGGCGACGGCCGGGCAGGTGGCGTAGACGCGGGCCAGGTGGGCGAGGTGCTCGGCCTCCCCGTCCATGGTGTCCATGGTGGTCGTCCCGTGCGCGCCGGGTACGGCGGTCGCCTCGGTCACCGCGGGCTCCGGTACGGTGCCGGCCGCGGCCAGTTCCAGGGCGGCGGCCAGCGCCGCCGCCTCGGCGGTGGCGGTGGCGGCGGCGTGGGCGCGGGGCGGCGGGAAGCGGCGGGTGGCGTGGTCGAGCCACCGGGCGGTGCGCGGGTCGCGGTGCTGGCGCAGGATCAGGCGGGCGTCGTGGATCTCGATGATCCGCCGGTAGAGCGCGAACTGCGGGTCGCGCGGGGGCAGCGGCAGGCGCCGGGCCGGGTCGAGGGCGATCTCCGGCAGCACGGTGTGCAGGTCGCGCCAGAGCGGGGTGAGCGCCCGGTAGTGGCGGTGGGCGCGCAGCCAGCCCCGTACCGCCCCGGCCGCGGTGGGCCACAGCGTGCTGCCCAGGCCCGCCGCGATCAGGGCCGCGCACAGCCCGCCCAGGACGGCGCACAGCGTGTCCTCGGGGCCGTCCTGGCTGCCGGTGGCGGCCGCGCGCAGCACGTCGTCCATGCTCCAGGCGTTCCACAGCAGCCCGGCCACCAGCCCGCCGGTCAGCAGCCGCAGCCCGATGCCCAGCCGCCCGGGGCCGGCCGCCCGGGTGCGCCGGACCAGTTCGCGCAGTAGCGCGATGAGGCACACGGTGGTGTGGAGCATGCCCACGGCGGTGTATCCGGCCAGCGCCAGGCGCGCGGACAGTTCGGGCCCGACGGTCAGGTCCTCGCCCGCCAGGCCCGGCGCGGCGGCGGTGATCAGCGCCAGCCGCAGCCCCAGCACCGTGCCCAGCAGGGCCAGTCCACCCCGCACCCCGTGCCGGTGCGTGGCCGGGTCGGCGTGCGCGGCGCACCCGGCGTCGGCCTCCCGCAGTGCCGGTGCGAGCAGCCGGATCGCCGCGGCCGCGCCGTCGCGCAGCCCGTCGCCGAGCACGATCACCAGCACCGCGAGCACCGGAACTCCCGTGCCCTGCACCGCCCGTACGGTCGGCGGGGCGAGCACCAGCAGGGCGGCGCCCAGCAGGGCCGTGCCATAGCAGGTGTAGCGGGCGGCGGCGCGCGAGTCGATCCGGCTGCGGCCGAAGTGGGCGGCGCTCAGAACGAAGAACAACCCGACGGGGTAGAGGGCCAGGTCGCTCACGGCCGTCCCTCCTTCCGCTCACGGTCCTTCGGCACGCCGCCGTTCGCTTCGCCGTCAGCGGGCCCGGGGCCGCTGCCCAGCAGGAGGCCCAGCGCGTCCAGCGAACCGCGCGCCGGCGCCGGCCCCGGCCGGTCGGCGGCGTCCGCCCGGTTTGCCCGGTTCAGGATCAGCGAGGCCAGCAGCTCCGCCTCCCGCTCCTGCGGCTCGTCGTAGCTGGTGCGCCCCAGCACCCGCTGCACCAGCGCGGGGGAGAGGTTGGGCAGCAGCGCGGCGGCCGGGGCCAGCGGCGCGGAGCCGGCGTGGTCGAGCAGCAGGTGCGCGATCTCGTGCACCAGGATGTGCCGCTGGTGCAGCGCGCCGGTGTCCGCCGCGTACAGGATGTAGTCCGCCTCCAGGGTGGAGACCAGCAGCCCGCAGGGGGCGTGCGGACGGGCCGGCACCGGCAGCAGCTCGATCGGCCGCCCGCGCCGCACCGCCAGCCGCTCCAGCAGCACCACCGGGTCGAACGGGCTCGGCAGTTCCAGCTGTTCGGCCATCCGGCGACAGCGCCGCAGCGTGGACCGGTAGCCCCGGCCACCCCATAAGTCACCCCACAAGCCGAGCTCCCCTCCAGCTCCACCCCGACGCAGGTCTCGGGTCCCAGGACTCAGGACGAGGGGCGCTTGCGCACCGCGTCCCGGCGGGCGATCACGTCGACCAGCTCGCTGACGGTGTCCAGGCCCTCCGGCGACAGGCCCACCGCCCGCAGCGCCAGGCTGCGCACGCCCGCGTCGCGCAGCGCGCCGAGCAGCGCCAGCTCCTTGGCGATCTCGGCGCCCTGCTGTTCGTCGAAGAAGTACGCGGGCGGGACCTGGAAGAACTGGGCCAGCGCCTCCAGGTGACGCTTGGTCGGGTTGTCCCGGCGCCCGGTGCGCAGCTGCCACAGGTAGGTGGTGGAGAAGGACTCCCCGGTCGCCTCGCGGCAGGCCCGGGCCACTTCCTCGTTGGTGTACTGCTCGCGGTCGGGGCGGCGGACGGTGTGGAACAGCGCCTCGATCCGGGCCGCCAGCCCGCTCGCCTCCGCGCTCGCCTGACCGTTCCCGGATCCGTTCCCGGGTCCGTTCCCGGATCCGTCCTCGTGCCCGTCGTGCCCGTCCGGGTGCCCGTTCAGCTCCGGTGGAGCGCCCTCCGCTCCCACCTGAACGCCGTCCCCCGTCGACTCCGTCATTCCCCACCTTCCTCACGCCCGGGCCCTCCGCGCCGCGACCTCGACGGACGGGCAGGGCCGGACAGGTCACGATAGCCGAACGGCATCAGCTGGCGTGGATCCGAAGATGCTCACGATCAACTCCAGTTGACCCGCGTAACGGCGGCTGACATCCTGGACGGGCACCCCCCAGGCGCCGGCAAAGCGATCTGATGCGCCATCAGATTACTGCGTGTCGACGGCCCTTGGCCCACCGCGCGGTGCCGTGCATTCCGTACGTTCCGCACCGCCGCCCGCGTCCTCCGGCCGCACCCGCTCTCCGCCCGGGCCGCCCGTACGGCCCGGGCGGCCGCACCGCGCCGGTACGCCCCGAAACCGAACGGCCACCGTCCGCCTGATCCTCCGTACGCCCCGCATCCGTTGGCCCCTTTCGAGGGCGCACCCGAGGAGCGGCGCGCCGCGAGGACGGGAGACGGACGTGCTCAGGTTCCACGGCGCGTGGCGGATCACCGTGATCGGCCGCAACGCCGACTTCGACCAACGGGCACTCGTACGCGGCCCCTGTGGCACCCGGGTGCTCCCCGGCCGGGCCGGCGCCGCGCTGGAGGTGGACGAGGAGAGCTGGACACTCGCCCTGGAACACCACCTGTGGGGCCGCAGCTGGCAGCCCAACCTGCGCACCACCCCCGGGCCGCTCACCGAACGCGACGGCGTGCGCAGCCAATTGCTCACCAGCAACGACCGCCACTGGCCGGGCAAGCCGCTGGACTACGTCAACTTCGTGCTGCGCCTGGACCAGCCGGGCACCGGTCCGGAGCCAGGCGACGGCTAAAGTCCCAGGCGAGCACCCCCGCGCCCGCCCGAGGAGACCCCGCCGTGCCGACCGACCCCGCCGCCCCCACCCCGGCTCCCGCCGAAGCCGCCCGCCCGCACGCCGCGCGCCTGGGCCTGGGCACCGCGGCGGTCGGCCGTCCCGGCTACATCACCCTCGGCCGCGCCGACGACCTGCCCGCCGAGCGCACCGTCGAGGCCCTGCGCGAGCGCACCCACGCCCTGCTCGACGCCGCGTACGCCGCCGGCGTGCGCTACTTCGACACCGCCCGCTCCTACGGCCGCGCCGAGGAGTTCCTCGCCCAGTGGCTCGCCGAACACCCCGAGGCCGCGGCCGAGGTGACGGTCGGCAGCAAGTGGGGCTACACCTACACGGCCGACTGGCGCACCAGTGGGGTCACCGCACACGAGGTCAAGGAACACTCGACGGCGGTGTACGAGCGCCAGATCCGCGAGACCCGCGCCCTGCTCGGCCCCCACCTGGACGTCTACCTCGTCCACTCGGTCACCGCCGACAGCCCCGCCCTCACCGACCCCGCCCTGCACGAGCGCCTGGCCGGCCTCGCCGCCGAGGGCGTGCGGGTGGGCCTGTCCACCAGCGGCCCCGCCCAGGCCGACACCATCCGCCGGGCCCTGGCCGTCACCGTGGACGGCCGCCCGCTGTTCGCCGCCGTCCAGGCCACCTGGAACCTGCTGGAGACCTCCGCCGCCCCCGCCCTCGCCGAGGCCCACCGGGCCGGCTGGCTGGTCGTGGTCAAGGAGGGCATGGCCAACGGCCGCCTGGCCGGCCGCAACGCCACCGGCCCCGACACCGCCCCCCTGCGCACCCTGGCCACCCGTACCGCCACCACCCCCGACGCCCTCGCCCTGGCCGCGGCCGCCGCCCAGCCCTGGGCCGACATCGTCCTGTCCGGCGCCGCCACCCTCGACCAGCTCGCCTCCAACCTCACCGCCGCCGAGGCCGTGCTCACCCCCGACGACCTCGCCCTCCTGGCCACGATGGCCGAACCCGCCGACGCCTACTGGCGCACCCGCTCGTCCCTGCCCTGGGCCTGAGGGGCCGTCGGCGGCCGTCCGCGGCCGTCGGCGGCGGGGCGGGCGGCGGAGCGCAGGGGTCGAACGGCCGGCCCGGGTAGTGCGAATGATCTTCGCTGGGTAGGGTGAACCACCAGGCAGCGGGCGGGCGTTCGCACGCCGCCGACGCTGTTCAGGCCCCGGAAAAGGGAGTTGTAGACACCGATGCAACCGACGTTCGTGCTGGTCCACGGAGCTTTCGCGAACTCCTTCTCCTTCGCGCCGCTCCAGGCCGAACTCGGCCTCCTTGGCCACCGTTCCGTCGCCGTCGACCTCCCGGGACACGGGTTCGCCGCGACCTACCCGCGGGCCTACCAGGCGCCGCAGGACCCCGAAGGGCTCGCCACCGCGCCCGGCGCCATCAAGGGCGTCACGCTCGCCGACAACGTCGCACACCTCATCGGGATCCTGGAGCGGGCCAAGCGCAACGGCCCCGTCATCCTCGTCTCGCACAGCCGCGGTGGCATGACGGCCACCGTCGCGGCCAACCAGCGGCCCGACCTGATCGACCGCATCGTCTACGTCTCCGCCTGGTGCCCCGTCGACCTCGACGTCAGCTCCTACTACGCCGAGCCCGAGATGGCCACCGTCGACGCCGCCGGCCTGGCCTCGGCGATGGTCGGCAACCCCGCCGAACTCGGCGTGCTGCGCGTCAACTTCCGCACCGCCGACCCCGGCGTCCTCGCGGCCTTCAAGGCGGCCTTCCTCGCCGACGGGACGGACGACGAGTTCCTGGCCTTCCTCAACACCTTCCAGCCCGACGAGACCCTCGACGCCGGCACCCCCGACGACCGGGCGAGGCCCGACAGCTGGGGGCAGATCCCCAGGACGTACGTCCGGCTGGCCGAGGACACCAGCATTCCGCCCGCCATGCAGGACCGGATGATCCGCGAGGGCGACGCCCTGACGCCGGACAACCCCTACGACGTGCGCACACTCGCCGGCAGCCACCTGAAGTGGCTGGTCGACCCGGCGCAGGCGGCCCGGGTCCTGGGCGAGGTCGCCGCGCTGCTGCCCGCCGGATCCTGACCGGAGCCGGAGCCGGAGCCGGCTTCGGCTTCGGCGCCATCGGCCGAGGGGCGGCGCGGACTCCGTTGTCAGTGCCCGCTCCTACGGTGGCCGCATGACCTGGCCTTTCGATGTCGCCCCGCCCGTCCCGCTGCCGCCCGGCCGTCCCGTCGTCGGGGAGGAGGGGGAGGGGACGGAGCCGCTGCTGTGGATCAGCGACGGGCCCGCGCCCGCCGGGCTGTGGGAGCAGCTGCACCGGGCCCATCCGCAGAGCGGCTTGTGGCCGCTGCTGCTGCGCCCGCTGCGCAACGATACGGACTTCCGGCCGTGGCTGTCCGGGGAGCTCAGCACGGAGCGCGCCTCCGACCCCGCCGGCCACGACCCGGCCGCCCTGCTGCGGGAGTGGTGGGAGCCGGACGGGGAGTTCGACCCAGAGGAGGCGGAGGAGGAGTACGAGGCCCTCGCCCCCTACGGCCCCGCCTGGCCCGGGCTCGCGCCGGCCGTCACCCTCCCCGACAGCGCGGCCGACGCCGAGGCCCGGGGGCTGGCCGAGGTGCTGCAGTCCGTTGAGGACGTGCGGCTGGGACTGGTCCCGGCTCGCAGCGGAGCCGAGGCCCTGGTGGCGTGCGGGTGGAGCGGCCCGCTCAACCACGAGAACGACATCGCCAAGATCGCCGCCGTCCTCGCCGACTGGGAGCGCCGCTTCGGCGCCCAGGTGGTCGAAGTGGGCTTCGACACCCTACAGTTGAGCATCCCCGTGCCACCCGCCACCCTCGCCGAGGCCCTGCCGCCGACCGCCGAACACGCCGCCCTCTGCCCCGACCAGATCCACCAGGGCGCCGGCAGCCTCACCGCCTACGCCGAGCAACTGGTCGGCTCCCACCGGTGGCACTTCTGGTGGGACTGACCGCCCGGCCGGCTCAGCCGCGCGGGGTGGTCGGGCCGAGTGTGACGACCGGGCCGAGCGGGCGGCAGCCGGCGTAGGTGATGGCCTGTCCGGGCGGGCAGGGGGCGTCGGTCCGCACCGGCCCGAACGTCGGCAGGGGAGGCCGGGGCGGGATGGTCCCGTCGGGTACCGGCTTCGCGGCAGGGGCCGGCGCCTGCTTGCCCGAGGGCTGCTTCGCCGCCGGAGCCGCAGCCGCACCCGGAGTTGGAGCCGCAGCCGCCGGGGTCGTCGTGGCGCGGGGGCGGGCCGGGGCCTGCTTGGTGACGGAGGGCTCGGGCGCGGCCTCGGTCCCGTCGTCCGCCGGCACGACCGTGGGCGTCTCGGCCGGGAGCGGTACCGGGGGAGCCGTCGACGCCTCCGTCGACGCCTCCGCCGACGGCGAGGGCGACGCCGCAGCGGAAGGGCTCGACGTGGCCGCGGCATCCGGCGCCGCCAGGGCGGTGCCAGGTGATCCGGTGAGCAGCAGAACCCCGCCGAGCCCCGCCGCACCGAGGGCACACGCCCCCGCCGCGATCGCGAGGGCCCGCCGACGCCGCGTCATCGTTCTGCCGTCCTGCGGCCCGTCCCCGGCACTCTCCGGCACGCCGCCCCACCCCACTTCACCTTGATCAAGCGCTTGAGCTGGGCGGATGCTACACGAACCATCAGGTCCCCATGTACGTCGCCTCTACTGATGCGTGACTGATTCGCCCGGCCCCCGCCGCCCCGTACCGTCGAAGACGTCAACAAGGACGTCAACAAGACCGCCCCCCACGACACCACGGGAGCAGTACATGACCGCCTTCGCCCTCGCCCAGGTCCACTCCGCCCAGATGTGCCCCGACATCGTCGAGTACCTGGAGCGCATCGACGCCACCCTCGACGACTTCGGCGGCCGCTTCGTCGTCCACGGCGGCAAGTTCGAGAACCCGGAGGGCAGTTGGGGCCCGCTCGGCCTGATCCTGATCGAGTTCCCCGACTACGAGCGGGCCCGCGCCTGGTACGACTCGCCCGCCTACCGGGAGATCCTGCCGCTGCGCACCCGCCACATGGTCGCCGACGTGATCATCGCCGAGGGCGTACCGGTCGGCTACCGGGGCGCGGACAGCCTCAATGAGGCTCTTCTGATGTACCTGTGGGTGTGATCATGCGGGTTGGCGGCGTGGCAGGGTGGGTCGGTTGCCGCCGAGGCAGAGCATGACGAGGGCG
>NZ_JBITZP010000086.1:0-8715 GCF_044546945.1 Kitasatospora sp. NPDC053057
TGGAGCACCGCTCCCACAAGGGTTTGAACAACCGGGCCGAGAACTCCCACCAGCCCACCCGCCAACGCGAACGCGCCATGAAGGGCTTCCGCTCACCCGGATCCGCGCAACGGTTCCTGTCCGCGTTCAGCGGCATCTCACCCCACTTCCGACCCCGACGCCACCTTCTGACCGCCGCCGGACACCGACTCGAGATGACCCTCCGCTTCACCATCTGGGACCACGTCACCGAGACCACCGGCCTGCCCACCGCGGCCTGACCCAGGCGCCCCACCGCACCCCGACACACCCTCAGCCGGACACGCCCTCATCAACGTGACAGCGCCCCCACGACGAGGACGAGCTCGACGGCCAGGAGCACGGGCTGCTCGGCGACCTCCCCAGCCGGATCCGCCGCCGGGCCGCCGGAATGACCCTGGAGAACATCCAGCAGGTCTTGCAACAGGCCGAGTTCGAGGAACGCTGCGCCGACCGGCACGCCGACGCCGGCCACGAGAGCGCCTTCGTCACCGCGGCCGCCATCCGTGCCGAGTGGCAGCGCATCCACGACCACACCGCCGCCACCGGGGCCGAGCGCTACGACCCCGACCACGACACCGTTCTTCAGAACGCGCTGCGTCGTCAGTGTCACAGTCGGGACGTCGCCGCGTGCGCCCGCGAGGCCGCCGTTCGCGCCCGCCAGACCACCGACGCCGCCCACCGCCGCCTCGCCGGCACCGTCGCCCAGCCCCTCTACACCGCACTCGACCGCGCCGGCCTCTACAACCTGACCGACGACGACCGCCAGGCCGTCCGCGACCTCACCCGCACCCTCGACCCCGCCACGCTGCGCCAGGTCGTGAGCTGGCTGGAGCGCACCCGCACCGCGGCCCTCGCCCTGCGCGGCACCGAGCCGGCCCGGCCCGCTCGGCCCGTCGTGCGGCGCAGCCGATTCTGACGGTCCGTTCCCTGGTGAAAGGTGTTGACCTTGCTGGTCGGTGGGCGTTGGATGGGCGATCCCGGCCCGGGCCCCACACCCGGCCTGCCGGGCAGGAAGGAACTGGTGCCCTGTGACCGAAGCCCATGCCGATCGCCCTAACATCCGCCGACACCTCGACTGCACAGGACTGCCACGCCGGACCGGACCCCGACAACATCCGCATCACCGCGGTCGAACGCGACCTGAGCATCACCGAGATCTGGCACACCGACCAGTGCCCCACCTACACGGTCGAGCAGATCCTGCTGGAGGCGTACCGGTGGGCAGCCGGCACGCGCACCGCCGCGCCGGTGACGGCCGCCGCCACGGCCGGCCCGCTGGGGCCGTGCCGGGCGCAGCTGCTCGCCGAGTGCCAGGCCGCGGCCGTGGCACTCCGCACGGCCTGGCCACCGACGGCACGGCGCCCGCCGCCGACATGAGCTGACAACCGGCTCCCCCGGTGCCTCGGGGTCCGGACAGGGGCGGCCGGGGCAGCCCGCGAGGGCCCGGACCCGCGCAACCGCGCGGCGCGGGCCCTCGCGCTCGTCCCCGGATCGGCGGTTTCCCGGTCGCCACGGCGGTGCTCCGGGCGGCGCCCGTCAGCCGCCGGCCGGGGTGCGGGTGCGCAGCACCTGCCAGGTGGACGGCCCGATGGTCCCGTCCGGCGTGATCCCGCCCTGCGTCTGCAGCGATCTCACGGCATCCTGGGTGAAGCTGCCGTACCGGCCGTCGATGTCCCGTGCCCCGAGGGGGAAGCCCAGGCGCTGGAGCAGGCACTGGGCCTCGGCGACGTCGTCCGCGTCGTCCGCCCCGGACGTCAGCAGGGCGGTCGTGGTTCGGCTGATCCCGGCGTACCAGAGACCGTTCTCCTGCCGGAACGCGCAGGTGTACGGCGTCAGTGGCCCGAGCTCGAAGGGTACCCAGCCGGTGCGCCGATGGGTCGCTTCGTCGGTGATCCGGGCCCGGTAGGTGCCCGTGGCGTCGGTGCTCGCACAGGGCCAGCTCCAGTGCACGGAGCCGTCCTTCGCCACGGTGCCGCCCTCGCCGGACGCCCCGAGCGGAAACGCCTGGCCGTTGGGTGCGAGGATCTCGTTGGTGTAGCGGCCACCGGGCCTGAAGCCGGCCGACTCGTTGCCCAGTTTCTGGCCGGCGTGACTGCACGTGCCCACGATCTGGAAGCGCAGCGGCGGCTGTTCCGTGAGCCGGGCCCAACCGAGTCCGGCTGCCAGGGCGAGGGCGAGCGTCCCCGCTCCCGTCCCGAGGAGCAGCCGGCCGTTGCGCCACCAGGGCACCGCCGGCCGCAACGCCGCCACCACGCCGGCGCGGCGCAGCGCCTGCCGGCCGGCCTCGTCGGCCGTCCTCAGCCACCCGTCCGCCCGGCTGACGGTCAGGGTGCCGAAGCCTTCCTCGCGGCGGTGCATGGTGACGACCCCGACGATCCGGCCATGCGCCCATACCGCGGCCCCCGACATGCCCTCCCAGGGCGAACGCCGGGAGTCCGGATCCCGCTCGGGCTCCTGGACCCGCAGTTCCAGCGTCCGCTCCCGGCGGTCGGCCAACGGCGCGATCTTCCCGCGGGCATGGCAGGAGTCCCGGTAGCGCGTCGCGCCCCCGGGATCATCGCGGAGCTTGAACAGCGGGAAGCCCAGCGCGCTGCTGCGCAGGTCCGTGTCCGTCTCGCGCACCGCCCCGAACCGGGCCGGCCTGACTCGCCGTCCGGGCCCCGCACTGCTGCGCTCCAGGGTGAGCAGGGCGACGTCGCAGCGGGCGTCGGACCAGAGCACGTGCGCCCGTGTGGTCCATTCGGTGGCCCGGTCCGCCTCGAACCGGACCTGGATGTCGGCCGCCCGGCGCACGACGTGTTCGGCGGTCAGCACCATGCCGTCGCGCACCAGGTAGCCGGACCCGCGTTCCTCCCCGCCGGCGGTCCGGCAGACGATCACCTCCGCGGCCCGGTCGGCGCGCAGCCCCGTCACCGGTGCGCCTCCGCCGACCGCGGGCGAATGCCGTAGCCGGCCCATCGAACACCGAACATGCTTTCCATGGCCCGGAGTTGTCCTTTCTGGCGGGCCGTCATGCACGACCGACCGACGACTATAGTGAGGCCCCGTTCACCATCCGCGTCACCCCTTGGGAGTGAGCAGTGATCGAGCTGTCGGACGTCATCCGCGATCTGCGCGCCCAGTTGGAGCAAGCCGTGGCCGAGGGTGCCGGGAGGGCGATCCAGTTCGAGCTCGGCGAGGTCGAGCTCGAGGTCTCGCTGGCACTGGAGCGGTCGGCGGAAGGCGGTGCCCGGGTGCGCTTCTGGGTCGTGGAGCTGGGTGGCGACGGAAAGCGCGGCCACACCGACACCCAGCGCATCCGGCTCACGCTCCATCCGCGGATGGCCGCCACCGGCCTGCCGCCCACGGTCTCCGGGCAGTCCCGCCGGGGGGAGCGGTGACGCCGCCCCCGGAGTGCCCGCCAGACCCGTACGATCGGAAGGACTTGGCCTATCGACTCGGGCATGGGTCTCGGTAGGTGACCTCGGGTGCGTACCTCTGCCACTGCGAGGGAGTGAGGGAGCCCATGCTGTAGGAGCAGAGGCGGGCGGCGAGGTGGGCCTGGTCGGTGTCGAGCAGGGCGACGGTCCGGCTGGAGGCGACGAGGAGAGTCGGTCCAGTCGACACGAACGCGACGGCTCGGATCGAGGTGCTGCTCGGGTTGGCGATGGGGGCGACGAGGACGGGGCTGTCGGGGTTGCGGACGTCCCACAGTTCGAGGGCGGTGCTGTTCCAGATGGCCATGAGCGTGCCGGTCCGGGCGAATTCGATGCCTTTGACATCCTGCACGGTCTGGATGGTCGTCCGGGGGCGGGGGTGTTGTGGGTCGCTGATGTCCCAGAGGGACACCGTGTTGCCGCTGTTCCCCTCTGTGGCGAGCAAGCGGCTGAGCCTGCTCATCCCCAGAGCGCTGCCGAAGGCCCCGGGCATCTCGGCCTTTGACGCAGGTTCGCCTCCGGCGGTGAAGTTGAACAGTTCCAGAGCCGCACACTTGCATGTGGTGTCTGGTGTGCTCGTGACGGCCACGATCGCGCCGGTCGAGGTGATGTCGGAGAAGACAGAGCCCTTGTTGGAGGCGCCGGCGGAGTCGGTAGCACTTTCCGGGGATCTGACGGTCGAGGAGCCCGCGTGCCTGGGCTTTGCCGGGTCGCTGATGTCCCACCAGTCGAAGCCGGTCTCGGTCGCCAGGTAGGCCGTGCGGCCATGGCCGAGGATACCGGCGTCGTGGCGGTCCGCATCCGGTGCGGGGATCGAGCCGACCTCCACGGCGTCGAGGGCGTCGCTGACGCGCCACAGGTGGAGCGCCCCGCCGCTGATGACCGCGACGAGGTTGCGGGTGTCGGCCGAGGTGACGCCGAAGCTGAGGATCACGTCGCCGAGCCCCGACGGGACGGCGGGGAAGGCGGCAGTGCCCAGGGATGCGGCTTTGACCGGATTGTGCGGATTCCTGACGTTCCACAGCTGCACGTCGCCGTCCCAACCGATGGTCAGCAGGCCGTCCGTGCGGATGAACGAGGCGCCCCGCGCGGAGACCGGCAGTGTCGCGATGAGGGTCGGGCCGTCGGAGGTGGAGAGATCCCAGAGCCCAACGGAGTGCGTGTGCGGGCGCGGCGACGACAGCGGTTCCTGCTGAGGCGCGGCCATGAGGCGTTCGTCGGAGCTGAAGGCCCAGGAGGCGAGGCCTCCGGGAAGCCGGGCACTGTCGACCGTCCGGGCGGCCGAGCGCCACCGGCGCACCACTCCGTCGGTGTCTGCGGTCAGCAGTCCACCGGCAGGGGTGGCGGTCATGGTCATGGTGCCGGCGG
Organism: Kitasatospora sp. NPDC053057; assembly: GCF_044546945.1. Taxonomy (NCBI): domain Bacteria; kingdom Bacillati; phylum Actinomycetota; class Actinomycetes; order Kitasatosporales; family Streptomycetaceae; genus Kitasatospora; species Kitasatospora sp. NPDC053057. Next base: position 4,806 of record NZ_JBITZP010000086.1, read on the forward strand.
CGGTCTTGGTACATCTGAAATCCGCGTAACCCAGGGACGTGGTGTCCGGGGACAGGGAGGCGAAGCAGAGATCGCCCTTGGGGTCGCTGGTGTCCGTCCCGGCGAAGGCGAGCGTGTTGCTGTCCCTGTCGAAGGCCACCGCGCTGATGTTCGCCTCCATGGAGCCTGCGGTGCCGACGCCGATCGGCTCGGGTCGTGAAGGGTCCCCGACCCGCCACAGTCCGGCGTCCCTGCCGCTGGCTGCGGCGAGCAGGTTGCCGTCGGGGCTGAAGATGATGGCTTTGTACCCGGTCTCCTGGGAGGAGAGGCTGACGGGGTTGGCCGGGTCGGCGAGGCCCCACACCTGTGTCTTACCGCCCAGGACGGTGGTGGCGAGCGTGCTTCCGCGCGGTGCGAAGGCGACGGCGGCAAGTGCCTTCGGCCCCTGGGCGGTCGGATTGCGTAGCCGGGGGAGGGCCTTGGGAGCCGAGGGCTGGGCGATGGACCACAGGAAGGTGTCACCGTTCCCCGCTGCGGCCGCCAGCAGGGTACCGTCCGCGCTGGTGGCCATGGAGCTGAAGATCGTGTCAGGTTCCTCCGGGCTCATCTGCTCGGGCAGGTGGGCGGCGATCGAGGGCTTCCCGGGGTCGGCGAGGCTCCATAGGCACAGGCCCCCGGTGCCGCAGGCGGCAGCCAGGTGGGACCCGTCCGGAGTGAGGGCGATGCCGGCCCCGCCGGCCTTGATGGTCGAGCGCAGGCGTGGAGCGGCCGGGTCTGCGAGGTCCCAGATCTGCAGTATCCGGTTCTGGTCCACGCCTGCGGCGGCGACCAGGGGGCCGTGTGCGGATGCCGCGACGATCGAGTAGGAGTTCCCGGTCTCGCCGACGACGCTGTTCAGCAGCGGGCCGAGCAGGTCGTAGAGCCGGGAGCCGGCCTCCTGAGTCGGGGACGTGCGGTACGCGGCGACCGCGAGCTGGGACGCCAGTCCGGGATCGACGGCGGCGAGCGCCTGTGCGCGGGCGGCCAGGTCCTTGGAGTTGACGGCCGCGGTCTGCCGGGCGGTGGCATCCCGTTCGCGGGCGGTGGCGTCCCGCTCCCGAGCGGTGAGCACGACGCCCGTCGCGGCCAGCAACGCGAGCACGCACAGCGTCGCGACCGCCGACCGGCGCCGCCGTCTGCGGGACCGGCGGTGGAGGCGCCCGCGCTCCAGGTAGTCGCGTTCGGCCTCGCTCAGGTACCCGTTCCGCTCGCGCAGCCACGGCTGGGCACCTGCCAACGCGATCCCGGTCGGCAGCAGCTCGCGGTCGCGCCCGCTGCCCTCCCAGCGCTCCCGGTCGTGCCGGAGCACCTCCCGCCAGGCCAGGAACGAGCGGTCTTCCTCGACCCAGGCCCGCAGCGTGTCCCAGGCGTTGATCAGTGCCTCGTGCGCGAGTTCCACCGTCTCGAGGCCCTCGGCGCTGCGGGCGGTGACCAGCAGCCGGGTGGTGGCGAGGAGTTGGGCGATGTGCCACTCGCCGTCGCTGAGCTCGGTGCGCAGCGCCGTGCGGCGGGTGGCCGACATGGTGCCCATCGGGATCCGCACCAGTTGGGTGAGCAGGCGCCTTGCGACCGGCTCGTCCTGCGGCGATACCGTTCGCTTCAGGACACCGTTGGCGTAGGCGCCGAGTGCGCCCTTCACTCCGCCGAGTTCCTCGTACGCCTGATGCGTCAGCAGCCCGCCCGTCTGGCGCTGCCAGAGCAGGTCGAGTGCGAACCCGAGCAGGGGCAGGGCGCCGGGTTCGGATCCGGTGTCCTCCAGGAGGCGTTCGGCCAGGTTGGGCGCGTACCGTACGCCGGCGATGGCATCGACCGGCGCGGTGACGACCTCGTGCAGCTGCTCACGGCTCATCGGCCCGAGTGCGTAGACCTGACGGCTGATGACCGGCCCGAGACGCGGGTGGGCGAGGGCCGCCTCCAGGAAGTCGGCCCGCAGGGTGGTCAGGACGCGGACCGTGTTCGGCAGGGCATCGGTGAACAACACGGCGGCGAACTCGTCGACGGCGGCCGGTCCGCGTGCCAGGAGCTCCTCGAACTGGTCCACCACAAGGAGTAGTTGGGTGGCTCCGTGCCGTTCCAGGATTCGGGGCGCGATATCGGCCAGGCCCGCGGGAGCGCCCAGCAGGGCGGTCAGCGCGGAGAGCCGTTCCAGACGCTGGATCTCGGACAGCTCCGGCTCCAGCAGGGGCAGCAGCGCGGCGGCCAGGGCCGACAGCGGGCTGCCACCGGAGTCCGGCCGCAGGACAATCGCCAACGCCCCGGCCGCCCGGAGCCGGGGGACCACCCCGGCGAGGGCCAGCGACGACTTCCCGGAACCGGACGGGCCGGCCACGCAGACCCACTGGTCGCGGGCCAGCAGCACGGCGACGTTCTCGCTCTCGGTCTGACGGCCGCAGAAGACCTGTGCGTCGGACTCCTCGAAGGCCTTCAGGCTGCGGAACGGCGACGGCGGTACCGCGAGGGCCCGCAGCTGCGGCCAGGCCGTCATCAGGCCGTCGGTCGGGATCAGGTAGCTCACCGCGGGATCGCCGGCCTCGGCGACCGCCACCATGCCGACCACCCCGCCGAGCCGCTCGTCCCACACCGGGCTGCCGCTGAACCCGCCGGACACCCGGTAGCCTCCGGGACGGGGGTCGATCTGCATCCACCCGCTGCCCTGCCGCCCCCGCAGCACTCCGGAGTGCCAGACCCCGTCCGAGCGCCCGACCGGGAACCCGAACACCCGCACGGGATCGTCCCAGTGGTCCTCGGACTGTGACTCCACCGGCCGGACCGGCACACCGCCGGCGAGCGGGGCCGCCAGCCGGAGCACGGCCACGTCCCCACTGTCGTCGGGCTGCCGAGGCGCCCAGTGCTCGACAACCGCCATCACCCCGGCCACGCCCGGCGCCCCCGGGCCGGGCTGTGCGGGCCGCAACGGAAGGTCGACGAAGACCCAGGCACCGACGCCAGGCTCGACGGCCTGGCCGACGAGAGCGGCCGAGACGACGTGTGCGCAGGTGACGGCCAGCTCGGGGGTGACCAGGAAACCCGCGCCCACCGGCCGGCTCAGCGCGTCGTGGATCCGCAGCACCGCCGCGTCCAACGCCTTCGAAGCGACTCCGTCGATGGGCCCGGGAACCGGCGCCGTCATGACGAGGGCACCGCCGAGACCGTTTCGGCGTCCCCGCCCGGGTCGTCGGCAGGGGTCCGACGCCAGGTCAGCGAGACCTTGAAGTTCGCCACGGCCGAGGTGCTGGAGATCACCACATCCGCCTCCGCGGACAGCGACAGCCCGAACTCGATCCCGATCTCGTCCGGCGCATTGACCATGCCACGGAAACCGTCGACGAAGTTCTGCGCCACCGGCCTGACCCCCGCCAGCATCTCGCCCAGTGACCGTGTGGCGCGAGCCACCACCTGGCCTGGCCGGGCCACCTGTACCAGGCCTTCTGCGGCCTGCTCGATCTCGACCCTCACGACAATCGGTCGTCCGTCCGCCGAACCGATCGGCAGCTCAACGAGATACGCCATGTCTCCCCCTCGGAGCCTTCCAAGCGCCATGCATGAGCGTCCCTGTCCCCGTACCGCTCCCACCTACCCGGCTGACGCGAATCCCACGCGAACCACGCCGGGCTGAAACGGTGCAATCACCGTACAAGGCCGTCTCCGAAACCACCCCCGGAACGGGCGTAACCGCCAACAACTCATATGTGAACACTTGGACTTAGAAGCGATTCCCAAACCGGGGGACATGGCTGCCACTCGAACTTCCGCGCGCATCAGGCTCGTTCGGGTGATCAGGTTGCGGCCGGTGCATAGAAGCTTCGCCATCTTCGAACGTGCTGGTCGGAGGGGCTGGCGTGCGGGTCGTTGGCCGTGCTCGTGCTGGTGGTGGGCGGCAGTCTGAGGCCTT
>NZ_JBITZP010000087.1:0-8107 GCF_044546945.1 Kitasatospora sp. NPDC053057
GCCCAGACTCCCGCGATCAACCAGCACGAGCACGGCCAACGACCCGCACGCCAGCCCCTCCGACCAGCACGTTCGAAGATGGCGAAGCTTCATTGATGTAGCTCATCATGCCGTTGTCCTCGTGGGCCGCGATGTGGCAGTGGAACATCCACTTGCCGGGGTAGTCGGCGAAGGCGACCCGGATCACGACCTGGCCCGGCACACCGTCGACCGCGTGCGGCACGGGGATGGTGTCCTGCCGGTGGGTGTAGGGCTGGCGCACGCCGTTGACGGACACCACCTGGAAGGCGTTGGTGTGCAGGTGGAAGGGGTGGTCCTCGCCGGAGTGGTTGACGATGGTCCACTCCTCGGCCGTGCCGACCTTGGCCGGGGTGTCGAAGACGGAGCTGTCCATCGCGAACTGCTTGCCGTTGATGTAGAAGGTGTTGCCGTCGGCGCTCTCGGACAGGTCCAGGGTGCGCTGCTGGGCGACGGGCACCGCCGAGAGGTCGGCGGGGGCGGTGGGGATGGCGCCGGTGACGTCCGGCAGCCGGCGTACGGGGTCGCCGGCGACCTTGACGGTGGCGAGCTCCGTGTCGGGGTAGGCGTCCGCCCTGGGGGCCGTTGCTGTAGGCGGTGGTGCGCAGCGTCGCCTGGGCGGGGTGGGGGCCGGCGGTGACGAGGACGTCGTAGCGCTTGCCCGGGGGCAGCAGCAGGGTGTCGGGGGTAGTGACCTTGGCGACGGGGGTGCCGTTCTCGCCGATGACAGTGAAGTGGTAGCCGTCGAGCTGGAGTTGGTAGAAGATGTCGGCCCCGGCGTTGGCCAGGCGCCACAGCTGGGTCTCGTTCGGCTTCATCGACAGCACCGGCCGCAGTTGGCCGTTGACCAGGCGCACGGTCGGGTTGCCGGAGTTGATCGAGGTGGTGTCGGTGTTCTGCAGGATGTGCCCGGTGGGGTCGAGCTGGACGTCCTTGAGGACGAGGGTGTGCGCGGTGATGTGGCGCAGGTCCGCCGGGAGCAGGGTGCGGTCGTCGCCGACGATGAGCGCGCGGACAGGCCGGCGAAGATCTGGTTCTCCACGTCCCCGGGCATGGCGGCCATGTCCGGCATGCTCTGGGAGCCCGGCGCGGGGCAGGTGGTGCCCATGGCGTGGCTGTGGTACCAGAAGGTGCCCTGCGGGTGGTCGGCGGGTATCGCCAGCTTGTACGTGGTGGACTGACCGGGCGCCACGCACAGGAACGGGTCGTCGGACTGGCCCTCGGGTGAGACGTGCAGGCCGTGGAAGTGCAGGTTGGTGGCGACCGGCAGGTGGTTGACCAGGTGGACGTGACGGTCGATCCGGGCTTCACGCGGATGGTGGGGGCGACGAACGACCCGGTGTAGGACTGGCCGTACACCTGGCGTCCGGAAACGTCGAACCGGCTCTGGGTGGCGCCCTCCGTATTCAGATCGCTTGTGAGGGTGGGTGGTACGGGCCGCAGCCTTACCGATCGCTCTGCGGCGGACAAGACTTGACTTGTCTTCGCCGGGCTGAGAGCGACGGTCGGGGCTGTGGCATCGCACCCGGTGACCGGCCGCCGAGGGCGGCGGGGTGCGCGGTCACCGGGTGCGCGACCGCGTTACTGCAGCAGGCCGGCGTCCTGGAGGAGCTGCAGAGCGTCCTTGCCGTCGCCGAGGTCAGCGACGGGGGCGACGGTGCCGATCGAGTCGAGCGCGGGCAGGTTCTCCTTGCTCTTGACGCCTGCGACCAGCGGGTACTCGTAGCTCTGGGAGTTGGCGATTACGGTCTGGGCGGGAGCGCTCGCCAGGTAGGCGAGGGAGGCCTGGGCGGCGGCCTGGTGCTTGCTGCTGTTGAGCACGGCGGCGCCGGAGACGTCGACCAGGGCGCCGGGGTCGCCCTTGGTGAAGTAGTGCAGTGCGCTCTTGGTGGCGGCCGCGGTCTTCTCGTCGCGCAGGCGGTACCAGTAGTAGTGGTCGACCACGCTGCCCTGGACCTCGCCGCTGTTGACGGCGTTGGTGAGGTCCTCGTTGCTGCTGTAGATCTTGGCGTTGGCCTTCAGGCCGGCCAGCCACTGCTTGGCCGCGCCCGCGCCGCTGGCCTTCAGGACGCGGGTGACGATCGGGGTGAAGTCGGTCTCGCTGGGGGCGATGCCCAGGCGGTCCTTCCACTCGGGCTTGGCCAGGTCGAGGACGGAGGAGGGCGGCGCGGTGTCGGCCGGGGTGCCCGAGGCGGCGACGAACGCGGCGGTGCGGGCGGAGACACCGACCCAGTCCCCCTTGGGTGAACTGTCATCGGCCGGAACGGACTTGAGGGTGTCCGCCTGCACCGGCGCGAGCAGGTTCTTGTTCTCCAGGACGGTGAGCGCGGGCGGGTTCTCGGCGTAGAAGACGTCGGCCGGGGAGGCCGAGCCCTCCTGGAGGATCTGGTTGGCCAGCTCCGCCTCGTCCCGGAACGCAGCTGGACCTTCACGCCGGTGCGCTTCTTGAAGTCGGCCGCGAGCGCCTTCGTGCTCTCCTCGTGCTGGCCGCTGTACAGCGTGATCGACTGACCCACCAGCGACTGACCGCTCACCGACGGAGCGGCTTCCGCGGCGGGCTTGCCCGCCGAGCTACCGCACGCCGACAGCGCGAGGCACGAGGCGGACAGGGCGGCGACGGCGATGAGCGGTCCTGGCCGCAGGCCCCGCACGAGCCATCCGAGCTGGCCGAGGCCGTGCGCCGCACCTTCGACCTGGACGGCGTGGCCGTTCGGGCCCAGGCCCGGCGGCGAATGCGTCTTCGTGGACGACCGCCGGGCGTAGCCCGGGCCGGACGAATCCCTCGGCATCACCACGATGTCCGCGGGCGGGCTCACGGCGGCCGACCGGCTCGCCGGCGCAGGAGGTGGACGCTGAGGGCTGCGCAGAACAGGGAGACGAGCAGGACCTGGGCGCGCTCGGGAACGCCGACCGCCCGCTCGTCGGCCAGCACCATCGCGATCTCCCCGAGCCCCAGGATCCCCACCGCGAGCCCGGCCGCCAAGGTGAACAGGCCGAGCCGGTGGTGGCCCGGCAGGCGGAGCAGCGCGGCGCCGAAGAGGACGGCGGCGATCACCGCGACCGTGAACTCCAGCAGGCTGGTCAGCGTGTGAGTCTGGGCGAGCTGCGCCGTGAGGGTGCTCCGGTCCAGGGCGCGGCAGACCGGGTCGGCCGACGGCGCGCAGGGCATCGGCCACACGCCGTCGGCGGCCGAGCTCAGCCCGGTGACCGCGAGGGCGATCGCGGCGGCCACCGCCCGCCGACTCCCGCGGGCGCACGAGGCCGCGAGGCCCGCCGCGAGGACGACCAGGCCCACCCCGCCGATCGTGTCGCCCACACGGAACACCACGGCCCCGGACTGGCCCGCCACGGACAACTCGCTGACGTACGACCGGATCACGCTCAGCCGCGAGCCCACCACCCACTGCAGCGGGAACGAACTGTAGGCGAGGGACGCAAGCAGCCCCACCGCCGCGGCCACAGTCACCCAGGGGCCGTCCCGGGCACACGGGGCTCTCGCCCGCAGCAACGCCTCGCCCATGATTGTGGCTCCTGTCCGGCACGCAGGCCCGACACCACCACCCTAGGACGTTGGCGGTCAGAGGTCGTTTCCCGCGGGGGAGAGGTTGAAGCTCATGTTGGTGAGCGGGAAGTCCGGGGCGATCGTGTCGGGCAGGGCGGGCCAGTTGAAGAGCGGCGTGGTCGGGCAGGCTGTGCAGGACGGTGCCACCGGGGACCATGCCGCCGCGCAGCAACCGGTGTCCGGTGACGGTTTGGTGTCCGGCGGACGCCGCCGCGCCCTGCCATCCTCCGTCGGGACCGCCGGTGTCGAACCGGGCAGGTTAGCGGCTCGGCGATCCCCGGGCCCGAGCGGCATGTCGGGCGTGCCGGTCGATCCCACCAGCCGGGACGTGCTACGGATGGCGCCGGCCCTGGCGCCGATCGCTACGACGATCGGGTACGGCCTCGGACTCTTTCCGCGCTCGCTCAGCCGGCTCGGCTGCTTGGTGGCGCTGGTGCTGCTCGTCGTGGTCACCAGCCTTCCCTGGTCGGAGCCAGCCTTCCCTGCCTTGGTATTGGCCGTGAGCGGCCGGATCCTCCGTTCCTCCTTCGGCGTGCCGCAGCCGCGGGCAGCCGGCTGAGCCGGGTACGCCGCGCCCCCCGCGTGGCGCGGTCCTAGGCTGGTCCGTAGGAGCCGCTCGGCGGAGTCCCCGTCGCCCGTCAACCGGGGGCGGGCGTGACCGCACTGGAGGTGTCTCATGGTGTCTCCTGCTTCCTCTTCCTCGGCGACCGGTGCGAGCGGGACGCGCGCAATGCGCCACTGCTGCCCGAGTGGCATGGTGACCTTCGCCGGTGTGCTGGTGTTCATCCTTGCGCTCTTCAACGGCCTGAACGGCGTCGCCGCGATCAACCGGTCGCACGTCTTCGTCGACGGCGCCCACATCGTCGTGGGCGATCTGCGGGCCTGGGGCTGGACTCTGCTGGTGCTCGGGATCCTGCTGGCCCTGATCGCGGCCGGCATCCTGGCCGGCAGCCAGCTGGCGCGCTGGGTCGGCGTGGCCGTGCTGTCGCTCAACGCCTTCTCGCACATGTGGGTGGCGGCCAGCTACCCGCTCTGGTCGGTGCTGATCATCGTCCTGGACATCCTGGCGATCTACGCGCTCTGTGTGCACTGGGGCAGGCATGAGCACGAGGAGGCGACGCAGTAGCAGACCTCAAGGGCGACGACCACGGCGGTGAACGGGTCGGTGCGGGTCGAGGCGGTGCTCGACGAGCCGCTGTCGCGCTGGCTGTGGCAAGTGGCTGCTCCTCGTCCCGCACCACCTCGAGCCGGCCGCCCTGTGGCTTGTCCTGCTGGCGGTGAGCCTGGCCGCGTTCGTCGCGGTCCTGTGCACCGGCCGCTGCCCACAGAGGCTGTTCGACTACGGCACCGGCGTGCTGCGCTGGAGCCGATGGGTGGCCTGGCCAGCCGGGTTGACGTCGAGAAGTTTCTGGCCACTGCGCCAGGGTCATCTCTAGCGGCAGCGTCCCGCTGCAGGCCGGCGTTGGCCATCAGGACGTCGATCCTATGCGTGTGCTCCGCTCTCAGGCCGGTTCGCCTCTGATGGAACATCAGTTTCTTCATGTATGGATGTTCCCTGATGGGCCGCTTGACGGACGCCCCATGCGCGTTCCGGCCCTCGGGCAGGAAGCGGCAGGCGTGGCGTGGCGTCGTTCGGGGACGGAGCGGCATGGTGACCCGTGGTGCGGATTCGGCGGTGCGGCTGTCCGTGCGGTCGTACACGGCGGCCGACCAGGCGGCGGTGCTCTTCCTGGTCGCCGATGACCGGCTGACGGGCCGGCCGGAGACGACCCCGGTGATGCTCGCCGAGGCTCTGGAAGGGCGGTCAGCGGTGGATGGCGAGCGGTGGGCGGAACTGGACACCCCGCACACCGAGGTCGCGTGCGACGAGACCGGGCGAGTGCTCGGAGCCGTCAGCTACGCGCCGCGCCGCACGGACCGGGCCGGGCTCATCCTGTGGCTGCACGCCGGTGAGGACTACATGACCGCTGACAGTCGTCAACCACAGTCCCGGATCGCGCGGGCCGTGCAGCCGGGGCCGGGTCGGCACGCCGTCCCGTGTTCTGCTCGGAGGTGCTTCAGCAGGATGACTCGCCCTCGCCGGCGCCGCCCTGGTAGTCGGTCAGGTCGAGGATCTCCTCGACCGGGCGGCGTGGGGTGGCGACGCCGGGCGGGCCGTAGCCCAGGCGCAGCACCAGTTGGACGTGTTCGGGTGTGTCCTCGGGGTCGCGCAAGTGCCAGCGTGTGTCGGCGTACTCGACGGCCTGGTGGAGGACCGAGAGGCGCAGGCCGTGGACGGTGGCGAGCAGCCACACGTGTTCGAGGGCCTGTCCGGTGCGCAGCCAGTCTGCCGGGCGGTCGGCCGGGGTGGCGAGGGTGCACAGTTGGGGCAGTGCTTCGAAGCGCTGCGGTGCCATGGCGGGGGTGGTCCGTGGGTCCGGGGTGAAGGTTCGCATGGGGACCCGGGTGTCTGGGTCCTGCGGGCCCAGAGCGGCGGCCGGGATGCCGTCGGTGGCCGGTTCCTCGACACGCAGCCAGCTGCGTGTCTCGGCCACCTTGGCAAGGTCGGTGGCGATGCGCTGTTCGGCCTCTGCGGTGACGTTGAGGACGCGGCGTACCGCGGCCTCTTCGAGCAGCGTCAGGGTGGTGCCCTCCTCCCGTGCCGCTGCGATGAGTTCGCCCAGCACGGTCTCCGGGACGTCGCGGTTGGCGAACGGCTGGCGGCTGGAGTGGCGCTGCTGGATCGCGGGGTAGAGGCGGTGCCCGAAGGGGTGCCGGGGAGCGGGCTGGGAGAGGTCGATCTCGGCGAGCAGGTGGGGATCGGCGCTGTCGGGGAGCAGCCGCACCTGCGCGTCGCGGCCGAGCCGGCCGGCGGCGACGCGCAGGTTGAAGACTGCGGCGCCGACGGAGATGTGCAGTGCTCGGCCGAACGGGTCGGTGACCGGTACGGCGCGCTGCTCGTCGCCGTACACCCGGATCGCCCGCAGGCCGGGTGCCGGACGGAAGCGCCAGGGTTGGCTGTTGTGCAGCGAGGGGGCGGCGCCGGCGGTGGCGGTCAGCAGCCGCAGGTCATCGAGGGTCAGTGCTGGTTCGGTCATGGCCGGATGACTCCTTGCGTCGGGTCCAGCCGGTCTGTGTCCCAGCCGACGGTCGGGCTCGACGCGGGGCTGTCGCGGTCGTCGATCGGGCGGGCCGCCGGCTTCCTGGCCTCGCGGCTCTCCTGTTCCACGAAGCGGGACAGGGCGCGGGCGCTGTCGAGGAGCTGGGCGGGGAAGACGATGGTGGAGTTCTTCTCGGCGGCGATCTCGGCCAGGATCTGCAGGTTGCGCAGCTGCAGGGCGATCGGGTGGTCGGCGATGACATCGGCTGCCTCGGCCAGACGGCCCGCGCTGAGGGCCTCGCCCTCGGCCGCGATGATCTTCGCGCGCTTCTCCCGCTCGGCCTCCGCCTGCCGCGCCATCGCCCGCTGCATCGTCTGCGGGAGTTCGATGTCCTTCAGCTCCACGAGCAGGACGTAGACGCCCCACTGCTGGGTGAGGCCGTCCAGGATCTCCTTGATCCGCTCGTTGAGTGTCTCGGTGTCGGTGAGGACCTGGTCGAGCAGGGAGCGGCCGACCACGTTGCGGACCGTGGTCTGGGCGATCTGCCCGCTGGCGTCGGAGACGTTCTCGATCTCCACGATCGACTTCACCGGGTCGACGCAGCGGAAGTAGGCCACTGCGGCCACACCGATGGACACGTTGTCCTGGGTGATGACCTGCTGGGACGGGATGGGCATGGTGACCGTGCGAAGCGGGACCTTCCACATCCGGTCGACCAACGGGATCATGAACCGGATTCCCGGTCCCCGCACGCCGCGCAGGCGCCCGAGCCGGAACACCACCCCGCTTTGGTACTGCCGCACGACAGCGACTCCCAGGTTCGGCACGGCAACCGCCTCCTCGACGCGTCACTACCTCCATGGTGGGCCCGGTCCGCCCGCGTGGCACGGGCCCACCGGCCCTGGTCGCCGGTAGTCCAGCCTCCGATCGCCGCGGGCGCGGTCTTCGAGGACCCTGGGATAGGGGTTCACGTCGAGAGTCCGCCACGGTGGACGTGATCCGATCCGAGTCCCGGAGGGAGCCATGGTGGACGGCGAGTTCATCCCCGAGCGCGGGGCACGGCTGGTCCCACCCAACCTCGCCGACTACGAGCGGGCTCGGCGCGACTTCTCCTGGCAGGAGGCGCGCGGGATGCTCGACGGCCTCCCGTCCGGCCGGGGGCTGAACATCGCGTACGAGGCGCTCGACCGGCATGTCGTCGCCGGGTGCGGGGAGCGGGTCGCACTGCGCTGCGTCGCCACCGACCGGCAGGTCACGGAGGTGACCTACGCCGAACTGACCCGGTGGACCAGCCGCTTCGCGAACGCGCTGCGCTCGCTCGGCATCGGCAGGGGAGACCGGGTCGCCTCGCTGCTTAGAGCGTCCGCCAATAGGCGGTGTCAGCAGAGCAGGCACGGTTCACCCGATCATGGAGTTCTCTACGCTTCATGATCACCGGGGGATCCGT
>NZ_JBITZP010000088.1:0-7771 GCF_044546945.1 Kitasatospora sp. NPDC053057
AACGCGGGAACCCAGCGCATCCAACACCGTTCGGGATGCGCGCAGTTCCGGGAGCTGGCAGCAAATGTCGCTCCTGGACACTGTTTAGGAACGGTTCCTGTTGCTGACGCTGGTCGCGGTGTTCCTGGCCGCGCAGGTGGTCGGCACCGTACGGGAGCGGCTGAGCCACCCGCGCGCCACCACGGCCCGGGTGACGGGCTGCCGGGTGAGCGGCCAGGAGCCGGGCGGGGAGGGCGGCGGCCTGGGGGCGAAGACCTACGCCTGCACCTTCCGCTGGAGCGTCGACGGGCGGGAGTTCAGCGCGGAGCGGCCGGAGGGGCCGTACCCGCAGGGCCGTGAGGTCACGGTGTGGCTGGACGACAGGGGGCGGATGAGCACCGGCCGGCCGAGTTGGCTGTCGGTTCCGCTGTTCGCCGCTCCCGTCCCGTTCGCCCTGTTCGCCGCGGTGTTCCTGGGCCGCTGGGCGGCCCAGGACGCGGCGGGGTGGTGGCGCCGGGCGGCGCGGGACTGAGCGGCGGCGGCGCACGGTGGGCCGCCGCCGACACCATCACCGTCCCGTTCAGCTCCGATCCCGTCGCCGGGGCCACCCTCTACATCGCCAACACCAGTCCGACCTTCACCAACCGCGTCTGACGATTCATCAATGTCCTTGCCGCCGCTCGTGCTTCGCGCCGGGCGGCGGCTCGGCTACGCCGGCGTCCCGAGGAGGGCGAGCACCTCGCGCACCGCCACCTGCCCGGCCCTGCGGTAGGCGTACTCGCTGGTGTCGACGTCGTGCACCACGGTGCGGTGCACCACCAGCGCCAACGCCACGGTGACACCGGGCAGTTGCCCGGCCAGCTCGGCACGCACGCCCTCCGCCAGGGCCGCGTGGTAGCGGGCGAGGTCCTCCTCCGACGCGGTGCCGCCGTACACGGTGGCACCGGCGGCGAGCTCCAGGTGCACGCCCTCCTCCCACGGCTCGAAGTCGACCAGGGCGTCCGCGACCGAGCTCGGGCAGCCGGCCTGCCGCACGTAGCGGGCCCGCACCCCGCGCACCGGGCGGGGCGGGAAGGTCTCCCCTCCGGCGGTCGCGGCGGTCACGGCGGTCACGGCGGTCACGGCCATCAGGAGTGGGTGATCTCGACCTTGGTGATCACCACGTCGTCCACCGGGCGCTCGCCCTCGGTGGGGGCGGCGGCGATCGCGTCCACCACGGCCTTGGACGCGGCGTCGGCGACCTGGCCGAAGATGGTGTGCCGGCGGTTGAGATGGGTGGGGGTGCCCACCGTGATGAAGAACTGCGAACCGTTGGTGCCCGGGCCGGAGTTGGCCATGGCCAGCAGGTACGGCTTGGTGAAGAACAGCTCCGGGTGGAACTCGTCCGCGAAGGCGTAGCCCGGACCGCCGGTGCCGGTGCCCGTCGGGTCACCGCCCTGGATCATGAAGCCCTTGATCACCCGGTGGAACGTCGTCCCGTCGTAGTACGGGCCACTGCCCGGCTCGCCGGTGCGCGGGTCGGTGTACTCCCGGGTGCCCTCGGCGAGTTCGACGAAGTTGCGGACCGTCTTCGGCGCGTGGAACGGGAACAGTTCCAGCCGGATCGGGCCCGCGGTGGTGTGCAGGGTGGCGAACCGGGCGTTGGCCACGGGTGACTCCTCTTGTTCGTCCTACTCGGTGGTCGGATGGGCATCCTGACATAGTGGGGGGTTCGTGGCCGAACCGGCCGCGGTGGGAGGGGAGGTGACCCGTGATGGTCGGAGCGGTGCTGGTCGGGCTGCTGGTGCTGACGCTCACCGGGTGCGGATGCGTGGTGTGGGCCTCGCGGGGCGGACCGCGCTGGACCCGCGCGGTCGCGGCCGTGACGCTCGGCGCGGGCGAGGTGCTGCGCAGCGAGGCGCGCCGGCGGCGGCGGGAGGCGCGGCGCCGCGGGGTGAGCAGCGGCGAGAGCGGGGGCGGGGACTGAGGACAGGCGCTGACGGCGGGCACTGACCGCGGGGCGCTGAGAACGGGCGCTGAGAACGGGTGCGTCCCGGCCGCCGTCGCGGGGGACGGCGGCCGGGACGCGACCGGGTGTCAGCTCTCGGCGGAGCGGCGGCGGGAGAGCGCGACCAGCGCGGCCCCGGCGGCGAGGGCCGTGGCGGCGCCGCCGGCCTCCCAGCCGAGCCCGTCGGTGCCGGTGGCGGCGAGCGTGCCGGTCCCGGAGGCGGCGGTGGTGCCCGCAGTGGTGGCGGTGGTGGTGCCGGTGGTGCCGGTGGAGTCGGTGGTCCCGGTGAGGGCGGCCGGCTGGACGGTCTGCGGCTGCTGGGCGCCCTGGTCGGGCTGCCCGGCGGGCTTGTCCGACGGCTTGTCGGCGGGCTTGTCCGACGGCTTGTTCGCGGCGGCCTCGTCCGCGGCGCGGGCCGTGGCCCAGCCCTCGGCGAGGAACTTCGCGATGTCCGCGTCGCTGCCATCCATCGCCTTTCCGGCCGCCTCACGCACGGCCGGGCCGCCGGTCTCCATCAACTGCGAGACCTTCACCCGGTTGTCGGAGGCGCGCAGCTTGGGCAGGTCGCGCAGGAAGGCGGCGACGTCGGCCGGGGTGCCGCTGAGCGCCTTCTTGGCGGCCTCGACGGTGTGCGGGCCGGTGTTCTTGTCGGACAGGGCGACGAACACCGCGACGCGGTCGTCGGAGGCCTGGGCGGCGGGCCAGCCCTCGGCGAGGAACTTCGCGATGTCCGCGTCGCTGCCATCCATCGCCTTGGCGGCCGCCTCGCGCACCTCGCGACCGCCGGTCTCCATCAGCTGCGACACCTTGATCCGGTTGTCGTCGCCGCGGTTCTTGGCCAGGTCGACCGTCAGGAAGTGCCGCAGGTCGGCCGCACTGCCCTTGAGTGCCTTCTCGGCCGCCTCACGCACCCCGGGGCCGGTGTCCTTGTCGGCCAGGATCCGCTGGATCTCGGCCCGGTCGGCGTCCTCGGCCTGGGCGGCGGGCAAGCCCTCCGCGAGGAACTTCACGATGGCCGCCTCGCCACCGTCCAGCGCCTTGCCGGCCGCCTCACGCACGGCCGGGCCGCCGGAGGCCATGATCTGCGAGACCTTTACCCGCAGGTCGTCGCCGCGGTTCTTGGCCAGGTCGACCGTCAGGAAGTGCCGCAGGTCGGCCGCACTGCCCTTGAGCGCCTCCTCGGCCGCCTCACGCACCCCGGGGCCGGTGTCCTTGTCGGCCAGGATCCGCTGGATCTCGGCCCGGTCGCGCTGCTCCTGCCCGTCACCGGCCTCGGTGCCGCCGGTGCCACCGGAGGCGGTGTCCGGTACGGAGTCCGAGGCGGTGTCAGGACCGGAGATCCCGGTCGGCTGGGGAGCGTCGGCGGCCGAGGCCGAGGAGGGGAACAGAACAGCGGGGGCCAGGACGGCGGCGGCGACGACGGTGGACACCCAGGGCAGCTTCATGCAGTGGAACCCGCTTTTCCCTGTGAAGGGATCATGAACGCCCCACAGCATAGATCCTCTTTTACGCTTGCCATACCAGGTATTTGCCGCCTTCCCCCGGCCCTCGCCGACGGCGTGTCAGACCTGTCGGCGGCTGGCCCTAGGGTGGGGCGGGTGAGCTTTCATCTCGTCGTCGGACACGGGCCCGCCGGGGCCGCCACCGCCCGCCTGCTGGCCGAACAGGGCCATCACGTCCGGGTCGTCACCCGTACCGGGCGCCCCGCCGGACCGGCCGTCGAGGGCGTCGAACACCTCGCCCTGGACGCGAGCGACCCCGCCCGGCTGGCGCAGGCAGCCCGCGGCGCCGTCGCGATCCACGGCTGCGCCGCGCCGCCGCTGCCGCAGTGGGCCGGGAAGTGGCCCGCCCTCGCCTCCGCGCTGTGCGCGGCGGCCGAGGACAGCGGCGCCGTGCTGGTCATGCTCGGCAACCTGTACGGCTACGGCCCGATCGAGGGCCCGATGACCGAGGACCTGCCGCTCGCCGCGACCGGCCCCAAGGGCCGGGTCCGGGCGGCGGCCTGGGAGCAGGCGCGGGCCCTGCACGAGGCCGGGCGGATCCGCGCCGTGGAGGTGCGGGCCTCGGACTTCTTCGGCCCCGGCGTCACCGACGGCGGCCACCTGGCCTCCCGCGCGATGCCGAACCTGCTCAAGGGCCGTCCGATCGCCGTCCTCGGCGACCCGGACACCCCGCACAGCTGGACCTACCTGCCCGACGTGGCCCGCGCGATGGCCGAACTCGCCACCGAGGAACGGGCCTGGGGCCGGGCCTGGCACGTCCCCACCGCCCCCGCCCTGCCGGTGCGCACCATGGCCGAGCGCCTCGCCGCCGAGGCCGGCACCGGCCCGGTCGCGGTGCGCCGCCTGTCCCCCGTCCTACTGGGCGTGGCCGGGCTGTTCTCCCCACTGCTGCGCGAACTGCGGGAGGTCCGCTACCAGTTCGACCGGCCCTTCGCCATGGACTCCTCCGCGTACGAGGCGGCCTTCACCGCCCGGGCGACCCCGCTGGAGGAGCAGCTCGCGGCAACGGTCGGCTGGTGGCGCGAGCGGCTGCGGACGGCCTGAGGGGGGGCGGTGGGGGACGTCCGGTGACGGGCTGACGCACGGGGCGGTTGCGGCGCGTGGGGGCCAGGACTGGGACAAGAAGCCGGTGCAGGAAACGGTGACCGTCACCCCGGTGCCCAACCTCGGCGACAAGGCCATCGACCTGGTGAACACCCCGAAGGGCCCGTACGCGACCCGGGAGGTGCTCGCCGTCCGGATCGGCGACAAGATCCTCTTCCTGGACGGCGACAACATCGTGGATCGGATGCCGCACATCAAGGAGGTCACACCGAAGGCCCTAGACCATCGGGGCCGTACTCCCTGTAAAGTCCCGGGTCCGATGATCAGCTCGTGCACGGCGGGCAGTCAACACCTTTCGGGGCAGGCCGAAAGGGTGTGGGCGGCCCCGCTGATAGGCGGGGCCCTTGCGGTCCTGGCTCAGACCTCGCCAAACTCGCCGCCGCGGACGGCGGTCACGAAGGACTGCCATGCCTCCGCCGGGAAGACCAGTGCGGGACCCTCGGGGTCCTTGGAGTCACGTACAGGGACGGCGCCGGGAAGGCTGTCTGAGACCTCGACGCACTGTCCTGCCTGAGCACTGTAGGAGCTCTTGCGCCAAGCGGCGCCGTGCAGGTCATCCATGATCAAAACCCTTCCGCACTTCTCGAATGAACTCGATGCTCGCAGCCCGGGACAACGCCTCGCCTTGCAGGTGATCGTACTCACTGGTCCAGTCCGCCAGTGTCTTGGGATCCCGTTCAAGAAAGCCCCGCCGCTCGGTCTCGCTATAGCCAACGATGGACCTGTTCGGCATGGTCAGCAACGTAATTGGATGCGCGAACGGCCGGGCCTCGGCTGCTGAGAACGGGACCACTTGGACCAGGACGCGGGGACGAGCTGCCAGGGTCTCAAGGTACCGGAGTTGCGCAGCCATGACGTCGTGGCCCCCGATCGGCCGGCGTAGCGCGCCCTCGTCTATGACCGCGCGAACCAAAGGTGCGGGGTCGCGGTTGAGGGCCTGCTGCCTTCGGAACAGAAGCTCAGTTCGCTTGTCGGCCTGCTCCTGAGTTGCAACGCCTCGCAGCACTGGCGCGGCCTGGTAGGCACGGACGTAGTCAGGAGTCTGCAGCAGGCTCGGCACGATGTTGATCTCGAACAGTCGCAGCGTTGCTGCCTTTGCCTCGCTGCGAACGTACTCGTCGAAGCCTTCGAACAACGCTCGCTGGCCGGACGTGCCCCACTCCCTCAGGAACTGCTCGCCGGAACCGAACGCTCGGTCAAGTGCAGTTGCGATCTGTTGACTTGGTTTCCTTCGGCCGTGTTCAAGCGCCGAGATGTACGACGACGTGCACCCAACCATCTCTGCCAGTTGCTCCTGGGTCCAGCCTCGCTGTTCCCGTGACGTGCGGAGTAACGCTCCGAACTCGGCAGCTGCGGATGCCTCCGGGTCAAGTTCCTTTTTGTTCACGGCGATTCGTCCTATCAAACAAACCACTTGAGGCAGGTTGAACAGTTCTGGAGCTTAGAGGACAGTTGGCACCCCGGGTAGTCATCGCACTACGGATCGGAGCCATGTTGTGACGAGCAAACGCACCTCCACGCCCCCGCCGGCCGTGAACACCTCTGTACTGGATAGCCCGCCACGGCTCCAGGTCGTGATCTACCTCGCCAAGACGGGTACCGGCTTCCCCGAGGCCGAGATGCGTCGATGCGAGGAGTACGCGGACGAACACCGCTGGGAGATCTGCCTGACCGTTCTGGACGACGAGTTGGGGAAGTCGCCGGACCGGCGCCGTAGCCTTCAGTCCGCGCTGGACCACATCAGGTCCGGCACGGCCAGCGCCATCCTGGTCCCGAGCAAGGCCACGATCTCCCCCATCGAAGGAGAGTCCAACGACTTCTCCCACGACGTCGAGAAGGCCGGCGGTTTCATTCAAACGGTGCCTCGCAGATGAGCCGCTACACCATCCTCCCTCTTGCGGACCCTGCTGGTACTTGTCGGCCCTGTTGGGTCATGCAGGACAAGAGGGCTGGTGGTCTCGCGTGCGCCCTGCCGCCGCATCCCCAGCCCCTGGGGTTCTACGAGTTCAACGTGGCATCCGCCTGGGCCAGGAACGCTGACAGGCAGTCGGAGATCGAGCGATGAGCGCTGGGTCGTACCCCCCGAACGACCGGAGCGCGCGCTACGAGATTCGGGAGATCACCTCCCGTAGCCCCCACTTTCGGTTGCTGGAGTGCTGGGGCGTCTGGGACCGCCAACTGAGCGACTACGTCCGCAGGGCCAACGACACCCGCGACGTCAGGCGGTTCTATACGGCCCACTCCGCCGAGACGTTCATGCGCAACCTTGAGGGCCTGAGCGCCAGCGCATAACCGGCCTCACCCCATCCCAAGTCTCCCGTCCCGGGCCGCGTCCTTAAGCGACGAGGCTCCCCCTTGCCACGGCTCGGGACGGGACTTCACGATCAACTATTCGAAGGAGAAGTCGAGTTGACCGAGACCGGTACGAAGTCCGAGAGCATGCGTTCGGTGATCAGGATCAATCCGCCCGGCCGCCGCTTCGGCTGCGTGGCGTTGATCCTCAACCCGGACGGCCACGTTCTCATGGTCCGGCCAGCGTACAAGCCCGGGAAGCTGATTCTCCCCGGCGGCAGTGCGGAGCCGAACGAGGCGCCCAACGAGGCCGCCGCACGGTGGGTGCTCACCGAAACCGGTCTCGTCCTCGACCTGTGGCAGCTGGTTGCGGTGGACTACGTGTCGGCGGGGGAGAGCCCGGAAGGGGTGAACTTCGTCTTCTGGGGCGGTCGACTCGCGGCCCGAATGGCGTCCAAGGCTGCGGCCCCGCCGGTTGAACAGAGCGGGATCCTCGAAGCCGTATGGGTGCCGCCCGCGGACCTGCCCACCGTCACCGACGCGGAGCAGACGGCCAGGGTGATCGACGCCTTGCGCGTCGTTGAGCTCGGCGCCGGCATTCCGCTGCTTCTGCGCGGCCGTCCCGCCGGGGCGTAGGAGAAGTGATGAGCAACAGTTCAGGGCCCGGAACGAGGAGATTCAGGCCACCGGCGTGGCGGTCCTCGACCTCCCACAGGGCCCCACCACTCAGGCCCGGGTCGAATGGATCGCCAAGCACCTCCACCGCGCGAAAGAGCCCCTCCCCCGGGGGCCCTGGGGTCAGTGCTCATTGAGGGCTCTTCTGCTCCATCTGTGGGTCGCTTCGGAGAGCCTGACGCAGTGCACGCCGCTCCCTGTGCGGATCTTGAGGTGTTGAGGCCCGAGATCG
>NZ_JBITZP010000089.1:0-7392 GCF_044546945.1 Kitasatospora sp. NPDC053057
GCAGCGAGCCAGGCGCCACGACGTCGGCAAGACCGTCAAACGCGCCGAGTCGATCAAGGAACACCAAGCCCGCCGAGGTTAAACGGCAAGCTCAGATGTGGTTGATCGGGTAAGGAATGTCCGAAAAGCACACTCTTTCCCGGTGAAGATTTTTGCCGCCCTTGGAAATCCCGTCATCCGGCCGTTACCTGGTCGCTGAGCCCCGTCCCGTTACTCCGGCCGGCTCTCGCTTACCGTCGTCCGGAGCGAGCCGGGGTGACCGTACGGTGCAGGCCGAGGTGGACCAGGCCGTGACGTGACGGCCTTTCTGGCCGGCGGGAGTTCGGGGACAGGTGCTCAGCGAGCTGGGACTTGCCTTCAGCCTTCCCATCGATGACACCGACCTCCCATGGGAGTCAGCCCGTTGGGAGCTCGTCCGCTGGTGGCTCCGGCTGATCGTGAACGGAAGCATGGCACCCGCCAACGGCGGTGACGTCATTGCGAACGACGGCTGGGGCAAGCTGGCTCGGCCCCAGGCACTGCGGCCCCTGGTGTGCCTGGTCAACGAGTACAACAGCTGGGAGGGGAGGCAGCTCCACACACCGGAGGAACTCGCCGGAGCAATCGTGGCGGAGGCCGAACGGCTACTTGCCGGCCTCCGGCCACCACACGGGCCGCGGTGACGAACCCGGGCCCTGAGGAGTCCCGAGTGCAGGCTGATCCTGCGGGACTCCAGCAGGCGGCAGAAACGCCTGGTGCCCCTCCCCGCAAGGCAGGCGGGGAGGGGCACCAAGGGCCTGTCAGCTGTTCGTCGTCAGCAGCCGGTTGGCCAGGGCGTCGGCGAGGCGGTAGGCCTCGTCGGCCGAGAGGGTGCGGCAGATGGCGTCTGCCAGTTCCTCGACGTTGTGCCAGTCGACGCTGCCGAGGCCGGCGTGCGGGGCGGCCGTCGTCGGTTGTTCGTCCGACGGGGCGACGGCGCGCTGTTCCGGCATCGGGAGGGGCTCGGAATTTTCCGCGGAAAATCGGTCGGTGCTCGGAGCCGGTTCAGGGCTCGTCGGCAGCGGGCTGCGGGGAGCAGGCTCCGGCCGGTCGGCAGCGGGTGCCGGCGTCTGAGCCTCAGCGGCCGGGCGAGCCGCCGGCGCAGCCGGCTGCTGAACCGTCGGCTGCGGAGCAGGCGCGTCAGCAGGAGCCTTCGCCGCCGCCTTTGCCTCCAGCTTCGCCGCCCGCCTGGCCGCGACGGCGTCGGCGTCGGCCTGGAGCAGCTGCTCCAGCTCCGCCGTCTGCTCGGCCAGGGACATCTCCTCGATGCCCTTCACCGACCCGAGCCGCCGCGCGACGTTGATGGAGACGCCCTCCTCGCCGCGCGCCTTGGCCCGCACCTGGCGCTGCAGCTCGGGGTGGAGCTTCAGCAGGTTCTTGCGGTGCGAGATCCAGCTCTGGGACCAGCCCTCCGCCTCGGCGGCCTCCTTGGCGGTCGGGTACTGCGCCACGATGAGCAGGACCGCGTTGGCCTCCTCGATCGGGTCGAAGTCCTTGCGCGCCATGTTCTCGTCGAGCGCCGCCCGCAGCAGGGTCGCCTTGGACTCCGCCACCGAGTCGTCGACGACGACCAGCAACTGCTCGCGCCCGTACAGCTGCGCGGCGGCCCGTCGGCGGTTGCCGTTGACGACGACGACGTCCTCGGGGCCCGCGCCCAGCGCCTGTCGGTCCTCCGGCCATAGCCGGAGGTAGGCGGCCGGGGTGACGGCGAGGCAGCTCTGCAGCTGGCGGTCCTTGATGCTCGCCAGGTCGGAGAGGTCGCCCAGCTCGTCACGCGGGTTGCGCGGGTTGGGGAGGCAGTTGGCGGTGGGGATCCACCGCGCCGGGGCGTCGCCGGCGCTGTCCACACCCGGGGCGTCGACGACCGGGTCGGCGGCCATCGAGGCGAAGGAGACGCGACGGCCTGCCATCAGCGACCCCCGTAACCGAGCTCGAGGGACAGCCGGAAGAAGTCCTCGCGGGCCCGGTAGGCCGTGCCGCTCTCCTTGTACTGGGTGACGACCGTTCCCTCGGCCACCGCCCGGGAGTGGATCTTGTACCGGCGCAGGACGGTCTTGGCGCGGGGCCATCCACGCGCGGCGATGTACGCCTCGGTGTCCTCCAGGTCGGCACGGCCGTCCCGGGGGTCCCAGTTGTTGACGACGACCCGGTACGGGATGTCCATCGGCTCGATGACCTTCTGGATGGTCCGCGCCGTGGGGTCGAAGCACAGCGGCTCGGTGATCATCGGGACCAGGACGTCGTCCGCGATCTCCAGCGCCCGGCGCAGGATCTCCTCGTCGGCCAGGGTGCCCGGCGTGTCGATGAAGATGTGCTCGTACTCGTCCTTCGCGCCGAGGACGTCGAAAGTGCACGCCGCCAGGTTGACCGTGGTGGTGGTCTTGCCGACGCCGCCCTTCTGGTTGGCGATCACGTGGATCTTCGCGCCGGTCTTCTTGAGGTGGACCAGCTGCTCGGCCTGGTCGTGCGCCGCCATGAAATCGAAGGGCAGGTTGTCCCCCACCCGCTCGGCCCAGACGACCGCGGACCCCTGGGGGTCGGTGGACACGACAAGCACAGATGGCTTCATGATGTTCCGTTCTCTCCGTGGGCTTCCCGGGCGGCTCGCCCGGTACTGCGGATGCCCGCCGCTCAAAGCCGTGGCGGCGGACTGGAACAGCATTCCAGATGATCGACTCGGGGCCTGACGCGACCCGCGTGTGTTGGAGCACAATGGCCGCGATCCTGGCGGTCTGGCTTTCCTGGAAAGCCCGACTGTTCGTCTGATGGCCTTCCCGGATATCGGCTTCCGGTGTGCGGTGATCTCCGGTTGGCGGAGGGGGGAATGAAAGCCCGAGAGCGACGGCTCGCGAATGTGCGTGGACGGTGTGGAACTCGCGAAGTCATCTGATTCCCGATGGGATGCGGAACTGCGCGTGTCCCCGACGCGGGGCGCAAGGCGAGAACCGGCGGCCCGACTGACAGCGCGGCAGGCGCCGGTCAGCGCCCGGCCGGAGCGGGCTGTGCGATCGGCCAGCGCGGGCCGTCCGGGCTGCCGTGCCATGCCCACTGGGAGTCGGGGGTGACGGTGACGCCGTAGTCGTACAGACCGGGCCGCCCCAGACCCTCCCACTGGGCCCACGCGACCATCACCTCGTCGCCGATGCGGCGCGGTCCGCCCTGCAGCAGTACGGGCCGGCCGCCCGTTCCCGGGCGGACCTCCGCCCAGGAACGGTCACCGTCGTGCACCAGGACGACCGGACCGTGCGGACCGTCCGGCCCGTGCGGCTCGTCCGGCTCGTGCTCGGTGACGAGGACGGCGTCAGGGACGGCGACGCGCAAGGCGAACCGCAGGTCCCAGTCCTCCAGGCCCGCCGGGTCGCGGTCCAGCACCCGCCGCACCTGCGGATCGGCACCCGCCCGTACTGCGGCGTGCGCGGCGGGGCCGCTGCTCGCCTGCGCCGGAGCGCGCCGGTCGCCCATGAACTGGGCGAGGCCGTGCACCCACCCACGCGCGCTGGCGCCGTCCTCGGCGACGGTGAGGGCCACGTACCCGAGCCGGCCCCACGGATAGACGATCCGTCCGCCCGGCCGTACCGCCTCCACCCAGGACCACGGCACCGACTCCACCGCGTAGGTGGCGTGCAGGCGGTCGACCTGCCCGCCGCCGGGCAGCCCGCCGCGGGTGGCGTCACCGGTCAGCACCTGGGCGTCCAGCCCGGCGTCCGCGAGGCGACCGCGGGCGAACCCGGCCAGGCCCTCGTCCACCTCGCTGGAGACCACCAGGCCCGGACCGGCCCGCCACGCGGACAGCGCCGCGGTCCACCCCTGGCCGGTGCCGACGTCCCACACCCGGTGTCCGGGCTCCAGCCGCAGGCTGTCCAGCATGTCGGCCACGGCCCCGGGCGCGGACAGCGACGACGACGGCAGCCCGTCGGTGAGCTGGGTGACCGCGGCCGAGTGGACACCGCCGTACAACTCGCGGGCCCAGCCGTCGGGATCGACCGCGCGGTCGACCGGCACGTACGCCCAGCCGTCCCACCGCCACAGCCGCTGCGGCGCGAACCGGTCGCGGGGCAGCGCGGCGAAGGCCTCGCGCAGCCACGGCGAATCGGCCGGCCACTGCCCGCACCGCTCCATCTCCGCGTCCAGGCGCGCGCGTTGCCCGGTCAGTCCGCCGTCGTCGCTCACCCTCGCTCAGCCCTTCTTGTGCTTGCCCGTGCCGCCGGCCGGCTTGTCCACCTTGCTGTCGGCGTTGCCGGGGGGAGGCGACCCCTTCCCCGGATCCGGTGCCGGCTTCGAGTGCTCACCCATGGCGCTTCCCCTTCGGTCGTGTGCGGGACACGGTCGTCGGCCCATCCTCACGCAGCCCTCCTACCGGACGGTAGAGGGCGTGCGGGCGCGCCAGGGGGCGTGCGGTGGAGCGCATGCAGTCGGCTCGGCGGTCGTCTCCGACTGGTGGTGGCGGCGCACGCGGGCGCCTACGGCCTTCAGGGAGTGTTGCCGCGGACGATCGTGCGGCCTGGGGTAGTGGGCGTCGATGTAGGTACGGGCGGCGGTGAGGTCTTGAAGACCGTGAAGTCGGGCTGGTCGAGATCCTGGACTTCGCCTTCGAGCTGGTAGTCGTGGCCACGCCGGTAGACGAGGTCGGAGGTGATGTGGCCCCGCACGGCCCGGGTCCGGCCGGGGAAGCGCTGGTCGAGGGTGCGGCGGTCGTCGTCGAGGTCGCCGATCACCTCTACCGCCTGTCCCCGGACCACGCCGAAGTCGCGCGGTGGGACCGGGCCACCGGACGGTGGACCGCGATCGGCGACCCGGCCGGCCGGCTCTTCACCGGACCTGCCGGACTGTTTTCGCCACCGATCCCGCCAACGGCCACGTCACCCACTACAACGGCAGCCGAGGGCTCCTGGACGCAGATCGGCGGACCCGCCGCGGAGATCGCCATCGCGTAGCCCCTCCGGGGGCGGCCTCGGCGTGGGCGCCGGGGGTTCACCGGGTTTCGAGGATGTCCTTCAGGACGTCGAGGTTCTTCGCGACCGCGTGTTTGACCCGGGGGCCGGTGATCGCGGCGACGGCCTTGAGGGCCCCGGGCGCGGTGAGGTGGACGGTGTTGACCAGCCGGGTGGTGCGCTGGTCGAGCGGGGTCAGCCGGTAGGTGGTGGTTCCGGTGAGCGGGCCGAAGTCGCCGTCCGCGGTCAGCAGGTTCGGGGGGTCGTACTCGGTGACGCGGAAGTGCTCCTCGGCGGGGCGCGGGAGGTGGCGGGTCTGGCGGTAGGTCGTGCCGACCCCGATCGGTCCCGGGGAGGTCCGCTCGGTGCGGTCGAGCGCGTAGTTCCAGCGCGGGAGGTTCTCCGGCCGTGCGAGGTAGGCGAAGACCTCGCTGACGGGCGCGTTGATGGTCAGGGTGTTCTCGAATCGCATGGCTGTTTCGTTTGGTCGGCGCGCGGCCGGCGGGTCGCGCGCGGGGTCGTGTTCTCAGTCGAGGTCGAGGCGTTTGTTGAGGGCCTGGCCCGAGGGCAGGGGGTCGATGAAGTTGTGCAGGAACGCGAGCATCGCGTCGGTGTCCAGGCCCTCGCAGGCGGCGTCCATCGAGGTGTAGAGGGACTCCTCGATCTCGGCGACGGCGGTGGCCAGGCGTTCGCCCTCGGGGGTGAGGCTGAGGTGGAGGTAACGGCGGTCGGCGGCGTCGGTGCGCCGCTCGACCAGCCCGGCCGCGACGACGCGTTCGACCAGCCGGCTGGGGTTGGTGCCGCTCTCGCACACCAGGAGCTGTCCGAGCCCGTTGAGGCTCAAGGTGCCGTGCTGCTGCAGCAGGCGCAGCACCTCGGCCTGCGAAGGGGTGATGCCGTGGGGTTTGAGGGCCTGGATCAGCAGCCGGTTGCCTTCGCGTTGGGCCGCCAGGATCGCGAACCGCAGGTGTTCGGCCTTACGCACCGGCGGCGTCCTGTCGGGTGGTCGGCAGGGAGGCGAGGAAGTCCCTGACCGCGGTGGCGTAGGTGGCCGGGTGGGAGAAGCGGAACATGTGGCCGGTGCGCGGCAGCACGACCTCCCGGGCGTCGGGGATGCCCGCGAGCATGGCCCTGGAGGCGTTCTCGCCGATCAGCACGTCGTGCGCGGGGGTCAGGAGCAGGGTCGGGACCTGGATGCGGCCCAGCGCGTCGACGTAGTCGGCGGCCAGGGCGGCCCGCACGCGGGCGCCGAAGGAGTGGGCCGGGGTGTTGGCGAGGAACAGCGCGCGGCTGCGGGCCTCGCTCCAGGGCACCTGTCCCTCGCGGTCGTAGGGGGAGGCGAGGCGGTGGGCGTGGGCTCGCAGCGTCAGCTGCCGGTAGAGCAGGCCGCGGGCCCTGCCCATCGTGCGCATCAGGGCCTTCCACGGCTTGGAGTCGACCGGGTTGGCCGCGAATCCGCCGGACAGGACCAGGGCGCGCAGGCCCCGCGGGCGGCGGGTGGCGAGCGCGAGCGCGATGTTCGCGCCGAAGGAGTCGCCGACCAGGACGTAGTCGTCCAGGTCCGCGACCACCTTCTCGACGTGGTCGGCGTAGCGCTCCATGTCGTCGACGCCTTCGGGCAGGCGCAGCGTGCGCTTGGGCGCGTCGCCGTAGGGGGCGAGCTGATCGGCGCTCCACGGAGCGCCGGAGAAGCAGGGGATGAAAACGAGGGTCGGATTCTTCTCTGAAGTGTTCATATCGGACACATTACACAACACATGTGTCGTGACACAAGTAATCCGGGTCACACGCGGAACCACCCCGTGCCCTCGTCCGAGTTGCCGTCCCGGGAGAGCAGGGCGCGCCCACCGCTTCTGCGGTCGTGAGTAGAGGCCGTACGGCGGTTAACGGTGAGATTGATCTTGCGGCTCGGGCAGCGGTCCGGTGCACTGGGTGACCAGGTGGCCATGCTGGAGTCGGCGTTGGCGGCCCGGTCGGCCTCCTCGGCGTCGGCGAGCGATCGCGCCCATGCCGTTCGGGTCGTAGATGCCGGTGAGCGGGCCGGTCAGCAGCTCCAGTGAGATGTCGGCCTTCTCCAGGTCGGCGGACAGCTGCATCAGCTCGGCCGCGTTGCGGGCCAGGCGCTTCATCTCGTGCACGGCGAGGATCACCGCTTGGTCGGGGGCGGCCTCCTTGATGTTGTTGGCCAGCGCGAGCGCGGCCTCCATCTCGGGCCTGCGGTGGACGCGGGTGGAGATCTACGGGCTGCCCGCCGGGGCCTGGCACTTCGGACAATCATGCCGTTCCACTGCATCTGTGGCCTGATCGGGTGTCAGATGCATGGCGGAAGTCTCGCAGAACAGCCTCTCAGCTTGCCGTTTAACCTCGGCGGGCTTGGTGTTCCTTGATCGACTCGGCGCGTTTGACGGTCTTGCCGACGTCGTGGCGCCTGGCTCGCTGCTTG
>NZ_JBITZP010000090.1:0-7281 GCF_044546945.1 Kitasatospora sp. NPDC053057
GAGGCAGCCAGGGCGAAGAACACCGGCTCTTGGTGGCGCCGCTCCTGACCGGCGGCCCTAGTTCCTGCCTGCGGTGCCGCGTGACCGCATGACGAAGCCGGTGGAGGCACGCACTGTGCCTCCACCGGCTTCGTCATCGGGCTGGCGAGTTGGTCAGGCCCGGCCGAGGTGGAAGACGGTGACGGTGACCGTCTGGTCGTGGACCTCGTACTGGACGCGGTAGAAGCCGACCTGGATGCGGTAGATCCCGCTGGCCCCGACGGTGAAAGCACCCGCCGGCCGGGGGTTGTCAGCGAGCAGGTCGACGGCCTGGAAGACCTGCTGGACCCCGGCCTGGTCACCGGCGGCGTACTTCTGCGCCACGGCCAAGACCTCGGGCTCCCAGACGATGCTGTAGGTCACGAAGCCTCTCCGAGAACCTGGCGGCGGGCCTCATCGTGCGGAACACCCGGCCCCGTCTCACCACGTGCCTTGCGCGCCAGGTACTCGGCGGTGGCCCGGTGGTACTCCAGCTCCTCCAGCTCGGCCGGGCTGATCAGGACGGCCATGGTCTGGCCCCGGTCCGAGAGGGCGATGTGCTTCTGTTCGGCGCTGACCTGCCGCGCCAGGGCCCCCAGCTTGTTGCGGGCCTCGGTGATCGGATAGGTGTCCATACCTCGAACCTACCAGTAGTGCGCACTACCGCGCGGGACATCGCAGGACCAGCGGGCGGCGGCCCGGGATCGGCCGACCCTGGACAATGGAGTCCGTGAGCGTTGCCGCTGTCGAGCAGCACATCGGGCCGTGGACCGTGGACGACGTCCTGGCCCTGCCCGAGGACACCCACCTGATACGAACGAGGTCCGCACCGCCCGGCCCAGCTCCTCGATCGCCCGGTACGTCGGGTGCTTCGGCCCACCCCGGGTGAACCGCCGCAGGACCTGCTCGGCTTCCGCAGTGCCCAGGCGCAGGGCGGTGGTGTACTTCACGATCTGGTCGTACTGCTGGGCGATCAAGTCCCAGTCGATCGTCTTGGTGGACAGCACCGGGCCCAGGTTCGGCCACTGGTCGTCCTGACCGGCCGCCGGCCGGTACAGCTTCGCCGAGCCGATGTTCTTCAGCCTCGGCATCAGCTTGAAGTCGAGCATGTGGGCGAAGGCGAACCCGACAATGGAGGCGCCGTGGGTGTCGGTGTACTGCCGGTCCACGTCCATGTGGTGCAGTGCCGCAGCACGCCTTCGATCATCGAGGCGACCTCGGAGGCCGAGCAGGACTTGAGCTGGGAGTAGATGCAGACCGACTTCCGCTGACTTCGTGAGTACTCGCTCCTGCGGAAACGTGCGAATCCTGAGCGGTGAGTACTGGGACAGCTGGCGAGGGCGAGCCATCCTGCGGCAGCAGCCCGGTAGGCACGAGGCGTCCACGGGCGAGGTGACGGGCACATCTGACAGCGGCAGGTCGGCCAAAGCCCAGGCCATGTGCCCGCCCGAGTAGTAGCCAGTCGCAGCCGACCTTCGCCCCTGGGGCCCACCCCGAGAAACCGCGTCATCGGTCCTCATTCCGTTGTCCGCGACGGTAGGCTCCGCAGCCATGACCCCAGTCACCCTGGCCGGTCCCCGCCTGGCGCTGCGTGAAGCCGAACTCGAGGACGCCGACGCCCTCCTGGCCATTTACGGGGACCCGGAGGTTTTTCCGCGTGAGCCGTCGACTCCGGCCCGGCCCGACGGGCCGACGGCCTTCGACTGGGCGGTGGTCCCGGCGGTCCGGGGTCAGCTCGACGATCCCGATCCGGCCTGGCTGGAGCGGATGGGGCGGATCACCGTGCCCACCCTGGTGGGGGCGGGCGGGTCCCGGAGCCATCTGCCGCAGGACTGGATCGCGGAGCTGGCCTGGCAGCTCCCGGACTGCCGGATCGTCACCGTCGAGGCCGGGCACATGGTCCACAACGTGCTGCCCGACGAGTTCACGCGGGTGGTGGTGGCGTTCCTGCGGCCTGCGGTGGAGCAGGCCGCAGGAGGGCGAGCGCCGCGGCCACCGGCCCTGGGCCTGCCCCAACGCCGCTGTGTCACGGCCCGGGTGGGGTCGCAAGCCCTCGTCCATGACCATGCAGCGGGCAGCCGGCCCGGTGCTGCTCGCCCCGGCGCTCGCGGCGGCGTTGTCCGTGTCAGTGACCCGGCGCTGGCGAGGAACCGTTGCGGTCCCCTGACTGTCGACGCTCGGTCCATCACCGTGGCGACGGTGCCGCCGCACGGCTCCGGCGTCGACGCCGCTTGATCACGGACCACACCAGCGCGGCCTCGATCACCCAGGTGAACCCGACCACGGCCCAGTCCGCCGCTCCGACCCCCGGCTGGCCGGCCTCCCCCAGGACCATGAACACCGCGATGGCTCCCCAGAGCCAGGTGACGGCGGTCAAGGCCGCCAGAGCGAACCGCTGGCCGCGGCCGAACGGCTGCGCAGCACCGGTGGCAGGCACAGTGGCGGCGGAAGCACCCACGGCAGCACCGGCGTTCGGAGCCGGCCGGGCACCTCGGGCCGGCATCCGCACCACGGCGGCGGCCGGAACGGCCGCGTCGACGGTGGCGAGCGACTGGACGTCCACTGCGAAGCAGCCCGGCTCCAGTTCGAGTGCGATGCCGTCGGTACCGATCAGTCGCCGCCCGCCGTCCGGCCAGCTCAGCATGGCGGCACAGCTGTCGTAGCGCACCGTAAGCGCCCCCTCGGCGTCGACCAGGCTGACGCCCTCACTGCTGATCACCAGGTCCGGGCCGTCCTTCGCCCGGGAGCGGTGCCGCCTGCCCGCAACGGCCGAGGTCGAGGTGGTCGGTGCGGCGGTGTAACCCGCCCAGTCGGCCCGCCGTCCGAGCGGGACGCGGAGCAGTCCGGCGGCCGGGGCCTGCCGGGCGATCGCGTGCACGTCCTGTGCGGTCGCTGCCCAGAGCTCGGCGCGCAGTTCCTCGACCGAGCGCAGCGGCAGGCCGCTGAGCAGGTCCGCCGCATAGCGGTGCAGCCGTTCGGCGTCGGCGTCCGGCAGCAGGTGCGCCTCGTCGGCTCTGCTCCGTATCGAATCGAGGTCGTGCTGCGCGAGGCCGACCGCCTCCAGCCGGGCGAGTACGTCGATGAACCCGCCGAGGACCGCGTCCTGCTGTTCCGGTAGCGCATCGGCGAGGGCGGTGACGACGGACCAGCCGTCCCCGCGATGCGCACAGCCTGCGGTGGCGGTGTAGGAGTAGCCCCCCTCCTGCCGCAGCGTCCGGAAGAGCTCGCGCTCCAGGCCGGACGCGTACAGCGAGGTTGCCGCGCCATGCGGGAGCACGGCATCGAACAGCACCTGACCGGTACCGCCGTTGAAGTACGCGGGAGTTGTGGGCAGCGCCGAGGTCGCCGCCGGCACCGGCATCCGCGCGCCCGCGCGCAGCGGCAGCCGCAGGCCGGCCGGAACCCGCTCGCCCGCCACCCACAGCGCGGCGTTGCCGCGGGTGAACCAGGTGTCCGCCCACTGCTGGACCTCCTGAGGGCCGAGGCCGGTGATCCCCCACTCCGGATAGCTGACCAGGCCGTGCCCCTGTGCACCGTACCGCCACAGACCCATGGCCTCGGCCGGACCGGTGGAGCGGCCGGTCTCCTCGGTCCGCAGGATGGCCTTCTCGGTCTCCAGCCGGTCCATCGGCAGCTGGGCGAGGGACTGGCAGACACCCAGCAGGAAGGAGCTGACGTCCTGTTCGGAGCCGTCCAGGTGGAAGTGGGTGTGCAGGCTCCCGGTCGCACCGTTGAAGTGGTAGTCGGCGACGCCTTGGCGGTGCAGGGCCAGGTGCTCGACGAGGTGGGTGATACCGGTGCGGGCCAGCGTCTCGTCGGCCTGGCCGACCCGGAAGACCAGACCGGCGGAGAGCCGACCGGCGCGGTGGGCGAAGACGGCGGGAACCCCGTCGACCTCGAAGTGGTGGATCACGGCTCAGCCCTTCGCCAGTGCGCGTTCGCGGTGCTCGATGAAGTTCGCTCGGGCGTCGCCGGGCAGGTAGTCCCAGGGGTGGCTACTCGCGAAGCCCCCGATTGCTCCGAAATGCCGCGCCGCCTGGGCTAGTTCACCTGCCAGGGAGGTGACCATGGCGAACTCGCTGTGTACGGTGACGATCCCGTAGCGGGCCCGGCAGGCGGGGTGCAGCACCGACCGGCGGGCGGCGTCGGCCAGTTCCGCGCGGACGTGCGGCTGCCGCAGGTACTCCGCGCCCTTCTCGCCGCGCCCGAGGTCCAGCCAGCGCTCGATGTGGTAATCGGCCAGCAGTGCACCGCTGAGCGCGCCGTCGGGTGCGTTCGCCAGGCACTCGCGGGCGAAGGCGTAGGCCTCCTCCCACGTTCCACCCCACTTGGGCAGCAGCTGTTGCAGCCGGCGGCTCTGCGCCACGAAGTGCTGCGGGTGATGTGCCGTGAGCCGCCGGTACCGGCGCCGGGATTCGCTCTGGCCTAGGGACAGCCCCATGGCGACGGTCAGCCTGGCGGCCCAGGCGAGCGCGCAGTCGGGCCGGTGTGCGGTGACCCTGATGAGCAACTGCTCGGCGTGATTGAGATGTTCGCGGAACAGCCCCCACTGGGCCGGGGTCACGTCCTTGGCGCGGGAGCTGGTGCGAGCCTGCCAGCCGAGGGTGACCCGGCGGTTCGCCAGCAGGGTGGCGGCCAGCGGATCGGCGTCCTGCCGGACGACATGGGCGAGGAATTGCTCCACGTCCGGGACCTCGCCCACGATGCCGGCTGCCACACAGCGGCCGTGCTCGTCGGTCAGCCGCCCGAACAGCTCGCGCAGGTCGGGCCAGTCCCCGGCCTCGGCCAGTCGCCGGACCGAGGCGAGTTCGGGCAGACCGGCGACCGGGTCGAAATCGGGGGCGGGGAGTGCAGCGGCTGGGGACATGACGGTGATCCTAGGTCTGCGGCATCACAGCTGGTCAGTGCCGTTGCAGCGAGACTCCGGCCGAACTCAGACACACCCGGGCAAATGTGTGGCAGTTATGATCAAAGATTTTCGGAATAGCAACCTCCGCTTGACTTTCCCCGGGCACACCCCCCCTAGGTGGCTGGTGTTTTTCGAGTCGAGTCCCAGATGGCGAGACGATGTTCGACTCGAAAGCGGGCAACTTGTCCCTAAAACGCCTGTATCACTATTTGAGATTTTCCCGTTTGACACCAGCCACCTAGACTCTGGCTATCTGAGCGCACATCAGTGCGATACAAGCACAAGGACCATCATGCAGAACAGACGTCGGCAGCAGCTGCTCGAAACCGCCAATCCCCTTCTCACCGAGGGAGAGCGGATCGAACTCACCGATATGGCGAACATCGGCTCGGTCTCGGTCAAGCGCCAGGTCCTCACCACCGCCCTGGTCGGCGCCCTCACCGCCGGGACGGTCATCGCCACCGTCCAGCCGCGCCCGATGTACTGGGTGCTCACGGACCAGCGCCTGCTGTTCTTCGACGGCAAGACCGCCACCGGCAAGCCCGGCAAGCTGCTGATGGTGCTGCCGCGCGAGATCGTCACCGCGGCGCCGCTGAGCAAGGCGCTGCTCGGCCTGGGGCTGAAGACCGTGCTCAGTGTCCAGGGGCACGACAAGGGCCTGAAGATGGTATTCCCGCCGGCCGCCAAGTCCGCTGGCCGCGAGTTCATCACCCGTATCCCGCCCACGCTCTGAAGCCCTGCCGGGGTCGGCCGTCGCGGGCGATGGACGTCCGCGCGGCCGTCATCCGCTCCACCCGGGGATTCTTTATAGGCGGCGTACGGAGCGATATTTGACGACTAGTCAACAAATAGTCCTGCCCCCACTACAGTAGGAGTACGCACCAGGGGGATCGAGTGGACACCGTGCTCGTGCAGCTGACCGAGCAGGCAGCGCGGCACACCGGCGACCCGGCTGTCACGCCGCGTCTGGGGCCGGGGGGAGTGTGCCAGCAGCAGGGCCAGCGGGTGGACATACCGCCGTACAGCAACGACTGGTGGGCCTACCTGTCCCAGTACGGCGGCTATCTGACCAACATCTACCTCGGTCCGCCCGGCAACCAGGTCCCCGGCGTGCCCGCCTGCTGAGGCCCTGAGCCGGGTGGTACGGGCGGGCGGTAGTTCGGTTCGGCCGCGGTGCGTGCACGGGGATGCACCGCCGCCGTCCGGCCCGGTCAGCTCCGGCGATCGAAGAAGACCTGCCGGTCGAGGAAGACCAACCGGGCCTGCTTCTCGGGCAGCCGGATCTCGGGGCCGGGGGTGAAGCCGGTCCGCAGGAGCCGCGCGATCGCCCTGTCGTTGCGGGCGTCGGGCTCGGCCACGATCGCAGCCGGGTCGGGTCCGCCAGGACGTGGCCGAGGAAGACCGAGACCAGGGTGCCGGTCCAGCCGGGCAGCCGGTCGTCGGCGACCGGGCCGATCAGGAGGTGGATGCCGAAGTCGCCCTCCCGGACCGGGTAGCACTCGCCGACCGGGTCGTGCTCGGGTTCGTACGTCTGGAAGAGCGCGACCGGCCGCTCGTCGCGGTGGACCAGGTAGGCGTGGTGGGTGCTCAGGGAGTCCACGTACTCGTAGATCTCCCGGACCCGTTCGCGGTCGGCGTCGAGCATGCCCCAGAAGCGGGCCCGCTCCTGGGTGACCCAGCCGTGGACCACTTCGGCGTCGGCGGCCGGATCCAGCGGGAGGACGCGGACGGTGCCGAAGCCGTCGACGGTCTGCTCGTGCACGGCCTCGCGGCGGCAGGCGGAGGGCTCGGTGGTCGGGTGGCTCAAGTTCGATCCTCGGTCAGTAGGGCCCAGTCGGTGATCACGGGGACGAGTCCGCGGTGCAGCCAGAGCGGCAACTGGTCGCGATGGTGGGGGCTTCCGGGTCGGCCGGACGCTCCGAGCGGCACCACCCAGAGGCTGTCCTCACACTGGGCCAGGTCCCACACGTAGCGGGCGGCGGGCCCTCGGGCGCTACGGTCGGTGATGCCGGGGACGCTCGACGTGGAGAGGACGCAGTCGTGGTCGCCGGACAGCCCCGGCCAGGGCTCGTCCGACCGGCCGTCAGGGGCGTCGGGGAGGGCCTGCCACGGTGCGAGCCGGTGGAGTTCGCCCCACGGGGTGGCCGGTTCTCCGGCGGCGGCGACGTCCTGAACGTAGCGATCCCCTCCCTGACCCGGGACCTGGACGCGACCACCGCCGACATCCAGTGGATCGTCAACGCGTCCTCGCTGGTCCAGGCCGGACTACTGCTCGCCGCAGGCAGCGCCGCCGACCGCTACGGCTGCAAGCGGCTGCTGCTCGCCGGGCTCGCGGTGTTCGGGACGGGCTCACT
>NZ_JBITZP010000091.1:0-7152 GCF_044546945.1 Kitasatospora sp. NPDC053057
CAATATCGCGGACACGGACCCGGCTGCCAGGAGATCCTGGAACCGAGTCCGTGCCGCGCGAACCAAAGCCGGACAGTTGGGGGGAATCCCCTATCAAACGCCCTCTCAGGGGTCAGCGGTCCCGGCCGCTGGCCGCTACACGGGCCGGCGGACGATGGGGCGGGTGGGTGCGGGCGGTGCGGCCAGGGCGGCGGCCGTGGTGCGGGTGTCCTCCAGCCAGGTGATGACCCGGTCGACGGTGACTCGGTCGAGGTGCTGGGTGAGCTGGAGAACCGCGCGGTGGTCTTCTTCGGTCAGCTCGCGCCGGCCGGCGCGGCTGAGCGCGGTGTAGAGCGAGTCGGCGGCCGGACCGGCCGTTCGGCGCAGTTCGATGTCGGCTGCTCGGCGGGCGGCCTCGGCGGCTTGGGCTGCATGGTCGGCCTGCTCTTGCCGGCGCCGGGCGGTGAGCTGCTGTTCCTGGACTGCCGCGTCGTGCTGCGGGTCGTAGGTGGGGTGCCGGTGCTGTTGTACGTGGGCGAGGATCCGCTGCCACTCGTCGAGGTGCTCCTGGGCTCGGCGCAGGCCCAGGTAGGCCCCTTCACTGTCGCAGGTCCGATCCCACTGCCGCACGTCGATCCGGGCGGTGTCCCCGCAGTGCTGCAGTTGTTTCGGGTGTCTTGCCGGTCGCCCGGCGGCGGAGGCGGTGCCGGGCTGAGGTGAGCAGGTCCGGAGTGGAGGCGGGGACGTCCGCGTCCTCGTCGAAGTCGTAGTCGTCGTCGTACACGGCATGTCCTTCACGGTCGAGTGGCTGGACGGGGCACCACGGGCAGCGCCTGACGGCGGCGCTGCCCGTGGTGCATGGCTTCAGTCCACGGAGAACTCGGCCCAGTGGAGGCCGGTGAAGGTGACCTCCAGGCCGCGGGCGCGGCGGCCGCCGTCGGTGAAGTAGGCCTCGCGCAAGCCCTCGGCGATGATCTTCTCCTGTTCCTGCTGGCTGGCGCCGCGGTCGCGGGCTTCGAAGAGCCGGCGCGCGACGTCGCCGGACAGCTTCTGGACGGGAAGAAGGCGGTCGCGGGGATCGTCGGTGCTGCCCTTGCCCGACTTGAAGCCGAAGGTCCCCGACACCTCCACGTAGAAGCCGTTGGCCTCGGCCGCTCTGCGGATCCGCTTGCGCACGCGGGGCTGCCAGCGCTCGCGGACGGCGGCCTCGAGCTTCTTCGCGTTCTCCTTGCCGATGCCGCCGCCTTTGAGCCAGCGCTCCACCGAGCGCTGGGAGACTCCCAGTTCACGGGCCGTGTTCTTGGTCCCCTTGAACTGCTTCACCAGGAAGCTGGTGCGCCCGGCCAGGGTTTTCGGGATGGGCTGGGTCTGCATGGCGCGTTCCAGCCCCCGGTCGAGTGCTTCGCTCATTTCGGGCTACTCCCCCTCGGCGTAGGCGTCGCCACCCTTGATGTGGCGGCCCGGGTTGGTGTCGTCGGCGATCAGCTCCAGCGCCCACGGCATCGGCTGGGTGCCCTCGTGTTTGACGTGCCCGGGAGAGATCCCCAGGCGCCACGCGGTGGCGAGAGTGCCGTCGCCGCGGCGCAGGACGTCCAGCGGCGAGGGGCCCTTGGAGGGGTAGACGATGCAGTCGGCGAGGGCTGCGATCGGGTACTCGCCGGTGGCCTCGGCGTGGCGGCGGATCTTGCGGTGCTTGTTGACGGTGTCGGTGTCGATGACCAGCGCCCGGTTGAGCGGGTCCCAGGTCGCTCGCTCCAGGGCCGGCCAGCGCTGCCCGGGCCGGTAGGAGGCACCGCGGGGGCGCTCGCGCAGCTTGCCCAGACCGCCCTTCGCGGTGGACTTGATGGCGTGCAGGATCGCGAGCTCCATCGGGTCACCGTTTTTCAGGTCGGCCATCGCCGCCAGGAACGCCTCGACGTCGCGGTCGGCCAGGTCCAGGGGGACGCCGAGGTTGGCCATGGTGGTGATGTAGGCCTCGCGCAGGTGCTTGTGCCAGGGGTCGAGCCACGGCCCGGACTCGTGGCGCAGCCAGCCCTCGGTCGGCTGGACGGGGATGCCGAGTTCGAGGGCGTAGGCGACCTTGACGGTGCTGTACCAGGCGGGGCCGGTGGGCGGCAGGCCGTCGGGGGTGAAGGGGTTGGGCATGCGGGGGTCGAGCTCGGTGGTGGAGAAGTCGCACTTCCAGCTGCCCGGGGTCTTCTTGTCGAAGACCGGGTTGAGCTCGTGGACCGGCTCCGACAGTGCCAGGGTGAGCCGGCCCGCCGCGGCGAGGAAGGCCACGTTGACGTCGAGGCCGACCACGTTGGGGTAGCCGCGCTCGCGGTCCTCGATCAGGTCCAGGGGGCGGATCCAGTCCCACGTCTCGGTCATCAGCACGTCGTGCGGGGCGCGGTCCTTGGCGACGGGGTGCTCGGCCGGGGCCTCGGGCGGTGCCGGGTCGAACGCACGGGTGCGCGAGCCCTCGACCGGGCCGGAGGTCCAGCCGGTCTCGGTGCGCACGGCGCGGGTCGGCGGGCGCAGCGCCTCCATGAGGGCCAGGCCGGTGACGGCGGTGGAGCCGCGCGGGGTCTGGACGCGCTCGGCGTAGCCGCCGAGGAGGGCTGCGAGCTGCGGCGCGTCGAGGTCGGCGGGGACGTTCCAGCCGCCGGAGGTGAGTGCGGCCCACATCGGGATGCAGTACTGGA
The DNA here is from genome assembly GCF_044546945.1 of Kitasatospora sp. NPDC053057. NCBI lineage: Bacteria > Bacillati > Actinomycetota > Actinomycetes > Kitasatosporales > Streptomycetaceae > Kitasatospora > Kitasatospora sp. NPDC053057. The sequence continues at coordinate 2,664 of NZ_JBITZP010000091.1, forward strand.
CGCACTCGCGCTTGGCGCCGGTGGGGTTGCGGAAGACGCGGGCCCACGGGCCGAAGCCGCGCTGGGTGAGCTGCCAGCCGGCCTTGACGAGGTTCTTGACGATCGGTCCGGTCTCTGGCAGGCGGCCGATGCGGCGCTCGAAGTTGCCGTCGGCGTCCTCCCCCATCGGCGGCAGGCCCAGGAAATCGGCCGCGTCCGCCATGACGACGACCAGGGGGTCGCTGTCCTTGCTGTGCTTGTGCAGCCGCTGCTGGCCGAGGCCGGCGGTGAGTGCCCACTCGGTCAGCTGGGGCAGAGTCGTGGCCGGGACGTCCAGCATGCGCCCGTCGACCAGGTGCGCGAGCAGGGTGCGGCCGGAGGGGGTGAGATCGATGACGGTCAGCGGCCCATTGGGGTACTTCGCCGAGGCCACCTGGTCCGATGCGGCCTCGGGCCGGGCTGTGGCTGTCGCCTTCACCGGAGCCCTCCGAGCGCGCGGGGAAACCGGGCGCGAGGAGGGGGCGCCGGCGGCGTGGGGCGCGGTTGGGCGCGGTGCAGCTACCGCTGGGGCAGCTGCAGCGGGGGCTGGCTGAGGGGCGACGGGGACTGCGGGCGGCTGGGTGCCGGGGCGGCAGAAGCCTCCCAGGTGCATCGGCACGCCCTGGGAGCGGTAGACCGACGGGTTGCCGCACTGCACGCACGGCGCGGGCTCGGCCATCACCAGCGAGCCGTCCGGGTGCTGGTCGAGCATCGGCACCGGCACAGGTGCCTCGGCCGGTGCGGGTGCCGGGGTCTGGGACTGAGGGGACACCACGGCGGTCGGCTCGGGGCTCAGCTGGGCGGCAATGCCTTCCAGCAGGCGGGCGTAGGCCGCGCGGGCCTCCCCCTGCGGATCGCGCTGTCCCGCTTCCCAGGCGGTGAACGTGCTGGTGCTGACGCCGAGGGCCTTGGCGGTGGCGGCCTTCGTCAGCCCGTACTCGGTGCGCAGCCGTGCCCGTTCGGCCGAGGTCGGCAGCTGGACGGCGCGGCGCGGGCCCTGGCCGAGCAGTGCGTCGATCGCGTCCGGCGCGCCAGGCTGGGTGCTCATGTCCTTCTCCCTCCCTGCGTGGTGATGTCAGGCCGCGCGGTACTGACCGCGCTGAACCCGGATGACCCTGCCCGCCTTCAGCAGGCCGTCGATGTACACCGACGCGCCGTTGTACTTCGTCTCCTTGCCCGCCGCGCTCACGGCGGCGGCGATCTCCCCCAGCGTCATCGGCTTGTCCGACGCCTGCAGGATCTTCACGATGGCGTCCGCCTTCGTCAGGTCCTTGAGGTCCAGGTCCTCCCCCGGCACCACGGATGCCTCGACCAGCTTCCTCAAGGCCTCACGCTGGCCGCGCAGCCCTTCGATCCGCACCCCCAGGAGATCCCGCTCGCGCTCCGCCTCGCGGAGTTCCTTCTCCACCCGCTCAAGATCCTCGACATAGGACGTCATACACGAATCATAGCAGGGATTGCCTAAATCTCTAGAAGAAATTAGAGAGACCTTTCTAAGGTAATCCTAGGATTGTCGTGGGGTCGCGAGCGGCGCAACCTACCTGCAGTTCGGCTCGCCTGATGCGGCACCAGGGCCTCGCCGGCGCCGGGAGAATAGGCCGGTGAACAGCTCCCAGCCGCGCGGCCTCCACGCCCTGATCCCTACCGCCCACCAGGCGGCAACCCCCGGTGAGCGGGCCGCCGCCCAGATGCTCCACCTGCGCACCGCCGCCGTCCCGGTGCCGGTGCTGGCCGCGGCCGCCGAGCTGATCGCCGCCCACTTGGAGGACCCGGACCCGGTCACCCGCGAGGCCGCCGCCGACGTCCACGCCCACCTGGTCTCCGTACTGGAGAACGCCGCACCCGGGCGTGAGTGACGATCCCGCTCCGGTGGACTTTCAAGCAGGCTGAGGCGCCGTCCCTGCCGCTGCGGAGCGGCAGGACGGCGCGTCCGGCCGGTCAGCCGGACGTCGAGGGCGCCGCTGAGATGTCCCACCTGACGAGGACCGGCGTCGGGTTTTGGGTGTTGCCGGAGACGTCGGCGAGCATCCAGCCGCTTGTCCCGGCCGAGCCGGTGCTCGTCAGGGTCAGGTCGGTGATCCGGTTGGCCGTGACGGTGAGCAGCTCGGCCGGGACGGCGTCCTGTCGCAGGTCGCGGCCGTGCAGGCTGCCGTTGAGGGATCCGCGGGTGCCGGCGTACAGCACGGTGTGCTCGTCCGGGGCGACGGCCGCCTTGGGGTTGGGCAGGGTGGAGTCGACCCAGTCGTCCTTGGTCGCGGCCGGGTCTTTGGTGAGGTCGAGCCGGGTGCTGTGCCCGTTCGCAGTCAGGAAGAACCGCCCGGGTGCGAGCCACACCGCCCGTTCCGCGCTCGGGAACGGGACGTCGTGCCGCTGCTCGTCGCCAGGCCGGGCCGGTCTCCAGAGTGGCGTAGCCGCCGAAGCCTCCGGCGAGCAGCTGGAGGTCGCGGGTCTTGGGGTGCCAGCGCACGAGGGCGCCGCGGCACAGGACGGTGAGCGATCCGTCGGCCCCGCGCACGGCGCGGTCCTCGGTGCCCGGCAGTGGCAGGGCCCAGGTGCTGCGTCCGGTGGTGGTGTGGAAGTCGACGACGCCGGCCGGGGTGGTGATCAGGAGCTTGTTGCCTCGGGCGGTGGTGAGGGCACTGGGGGTCTGGGTGGGCGCCCAGACCCCGAGGAAGGTCTCGCTGGCCGTAACGCCGTCGGCGGCGTTGTCCACGACCGGCCATGGCAGCTGCGCTTCGCCGACCGGGCGCAGCAGGGGCGCGGGGCCAGGGTCGAGGTGGTTGGGAGCGAGGATGTCGGCCAGGGGCACGAGGCGGTTGCCGGCGGCGGCGGTCTCGGCGTACAGGAGGTGCAGGAGGTCGTGTGGGCTGAGCAGGCCGCACAGGAGCGCCTCGATGTGGGTGATGTCCAGCAGGAGAATGTCCTGGAGCCGCTTCACCCACTCCAGCGCCGGCTGCGTGTAGCCGGACACGGACAGGACAATGCCGCGCGTGCCGGGAGGCCGGTTGGTCAGGCGGTCCGCGAGCTTGATCAGGGGCTCCGCGTTGATCGGCTCGGCTTCCCACTTGGCTTCGAGGATGTAATTCGTCTGCTCAGCCGTGAAGAAGACGTCCGTCTCGTCCAGGCCGTCCACGCCGCGCACGCCGTGCCGGGCCGTCAGCCCCCACGCTCGCAGGAGCTCGGCGAGGAGCACGTTGAACTTTTACCCGCGGCGCTGCTGGCCGCCGTAGGGCGCATCGCGCAGATCCTTGTAGTCGGAGAGGAGTTCGCGCAGACGCAGCGTCAGGGTCAAGTCCACGGGAGCATCCTCCCGGTCCTGGCCGCCATCGCGGAAGTGCTTGCCGGCGACGGAATCTCGGCGGCGGTCCGCCGGCGGACCGCGCCTTCTCGCGGCTGCCCGGCCAGCCTGGCGACGGCACGACGAAGGTCCGCCGTCCCGGGACTGGGAACAGCGGGCCCTGGTCGGGGGGCGGACGACCTACTCGTCGTCCTGCTGACCGAAGGGGAAGTGGTGGACCGTGGCCAGGTCCTCCTCCTCGTCCTCACCGGAGACCGCGGCGGCCTCCATCACGAGGGGGCCGACCCGGTAGATCGGTCCCTGGCGCTAGGCCAGTTCCAACCAGCCTTCGCCGGCGAGGCGCTTGATGCTCTTGGACCACGTCGGCTCACTGATACTGAGGTTCTCGGATCCCCAGCTTCGCGACCGTGCGCACGGTCTGTCCGAGCGGGGCCACCGTCGCGTAGAACGCGAGCACGCGGAAGTCCGCACCCGGTGCGCCCGCTGTACGCAACAGCAGCTGGTGCATCAGCGCCTGGGTGAACTCGGCGGGCGGGTCAGTTTTCACGAAGCGGCGACACCCCCGCGCCGCCCATGGTGCTTCCGAAGTGCTGTGACGTCACCAGGACCCGGAGGATCTCGATTGGCGTCACCGTGTTGCTGATCACCATTTACCAGGTCAACTGTGTGATCTGGTGGCGGGCCTGACGGCAGGCTCGCCGTCGGATTCACGGGGAGCCTGGCCTGCGCGGTTCACTGGAGGGGCGCTCAGGGCCTTCTAGCCAGCTGTCTCGCGCCTCTCCTGCTCATTGCGCTCTCTCGCATCGAGCACGTTCATGAACATTTGATGGTAAGTCCACCCTGTTATCGCTTCGTTGGCCCACTGCCGTACTTCGTCAATGGGGTGCGTGGGGCAGTACCACAGTCGAGCGACCGTCGTCGGCACCATGTCATTGGATGACTTCTCGGTACCGCACACTCCGCAGCGCACACCCGCCAGATAGCCGCACCAGCCACACTCTTCTTCGCCGCGCAACGTGTGAGCTTGCCACCAGCCAGCGGCCCATGCCTCAGCGTCGGTGAGACTGGACACGGTCCGGGTGAACCGCTCCGGGTTTGACCGAGACTTCCATATTTGGAAGATTTGAACCCGTTATGCGAAAGCCATACCCGAAGGACGTCCGGGACCGCGCC
>NZ_JBITZP010000092.1:0-3095 GCF_044546945.1 Kitasatospora sp. NPDC053057
TCCAACTTGAGTCTCGACACCTCAAGGATCACAGAGGACGGCGTGTTTCACGTCCAGCCGCAGATCAGCGCACCCACACATGCGGCAGGAGAGCCTGTTTTAGGGGTTTTGCCTGGGTTGGTTGGACCGGTGTCGGCCGGTCCCGGTCCCGGTCCCGGTTTCGGCTTCCACCTGTTCCGCTCGTGTGGGGTGGGGTTGGTTTTGGTTGCTGTATGTGTTTGCCGCGAGCATGCCATATGGCTGAGGGTGGGGTGTCGGGGTGGGGATCAGGGCTTCGGCGTAGTCCGCGGGCATTTGTTTTGTAATGACTTGAGCCGATAGGGGCGCGAGCGGACAGTTCCTGCCCCAGGGCTTGCGCACCTCGGTGGCCTCGCGCCTCCCCGCACTGTCAGGTGGAGCTCGCCGACTGCCCTGGGGGATGATCCCCTGCGTGAGTGAAGAGACAGGCGCAGGCGCGGACGACGCTCGTGCGTGGGATGAGCGGCTGGGCTGGGCATTCGGGCTGATAGCGGATGATCCGGCCGCGAGAACCGCGGCGCTTGTTCGTCTGGCTGAGGCTCAGCGGAAGGTCGCGGAAGCACTCGGCCGGTCCAACGAGATGTGGCTGCTGACGCGGCCTCTGGGAGTGGACGAGCAGTACCAGGAGCCGGCCTTTCTGCGGGCGCGACAGAGGTACCAGCAGGCCCAGAGGGGTTCATTGCCTGATGGGGTGTGGAGTAGCCCTGTGAGTAGAGATCTGGCGATGTGGCCAGGGCTGCCCTATGCGCTGCTCTTCTTGGAGTGGGAGGCGAGGTACCCGCAGGAGTGGGACCGGCATGCGAAGTCTTGGGGTACGAAGCAGAGCCTGATCCGGGATGTGGCCCGCGCCCACCAGGACGAGGCGGTCAAGGCGAAGCTCACCGACCTGGTCGAGATCGTCGTCCGCCGCGCGTATCGCTGCAAAGACCGCGAATACGTGCGGGTTGCCCGAGCCGTCGACAGCGCCGACTTGCGCGGCAGGCTCGATCGCGCCGTCGATTCGGACAGCCCGTGGGCCCGGTGTCAGGCCGGGTATGTTCTGTGGCTCCTTGACCACCCCGATCTGCCGAATACCCGGCATGTCTGGCAGGCCTGGGTGGCGGGTCAGGCCGCCGCGTTGATCTGACCGGGAACGGTCCCGTGATCACGGAATGCTCTACGCCCCGTGACCCACCTGGAAATCGTGCCCGCCAACGCATCAACGCCGATCCCGCCCGCCTTTGACCAGCTCCGCGAGGGGCCCGACGTCGCGCCCGCAGAGGTGCCCGATCTACTGGAGCGGCTGGCCCAGGTACCCGACCCGCGCGATCCGCGCGGAGTGCGGCACGCGCTGGTCGTCGTCCTGCTCGGTGCCGTGCTGCTCGGCGCCGCCGCCGTCCGCTGGCCTGGTGGGGATGGCTCGCGCGTGTCATCAAGTTCGGGCCGCCGTCCGGGTCTACGTCGTGCTGCTCGGTGTCGCCGCCGTCCGCGCCGTCCTGGTCGGCTTCCTCGGTCAGGCCTGCCGGCCTCGGCCTGCTGCGCCGGGCTGGTCCTGCCCGTCGGCGTCCTGCTCGGTGCCGCCGTCCGGGTCCCGCCGCCGTCCTCGCGGCTGCGGCCCGGCCTGCGTTCGGTTACGCCTTCGGCGGGTTGTCGGCCGACTGGGCCGGTGTCGGCGGTTCGCGGAACACGAAGGGCTTGACCGGCTGGGACCGCTTCGGGCGTTCGGGGTAGCTGTCGAGGGGTTGGAACTGGAACGGCTCAGCGGGTCGGGTCGTTTCGGGCGTTTGCGCGGGGAGCCTGGTGTCCGGCTTCGGCCGGCGCGGGGGCGGGCGGAGGCGAGGGCCGCGTCGAGGGCGCCGCACAGCACCGGCAGGTGGTCGGAGAGATCGCCCAGGACGGTGCCGGGCGCGGTGCAGACGATGGAGCCGACCGCGAGCAGAGCCAGCCGCTCGCTGGTGCTCAGCTCGGGCAGGGCCTTGGCGCCGGCGTCGCCAATGAGCACGTAGGCGTCCAGGCGGTGGGGCGGATGCGGGCCAGGCCCGTGAGCGCCTCGGCGGCGGTGGCCAGCGGCGCCGTCACACGGGGCGTGCGGAGTCGTGCAGTGCGCCCCGTGCGGTGCAAGTTCCGTGGTCGGAGCGACTGTTGGGTGTGGTGGTGTGCCGAACGTTGGTTCATACGGGTTATTCGCTCGGAGGGGTATGGCCTTGGCCGGCTGGTGTGGTTGTAATGGCGGTGACCGACTGTGGGGTGCCCATTCCCCTGTCGGGGCGTCGGGGTGGTGATCGCTTGACGGGTCACCGTCCCCATGCACGGGCACCCTGACAGGTGGAATTCGTCGGCCGTACCATCTGGCGCGGCCGTGTTCGGGCAGCCCCACTCCCGACTCACTCAAGGGGCTGCTCACATGGCAGTAACCATCGTTCCCACTCCCGTGGCGGCGTGTTCCGCCTTCACCGCCACGGCCACCGGCGCGCCCGCGGCGGCCGCCACCGCTGTCTTCTTCTATGACGGCGCCGCCCCGCAGACGGTGCCGGTGGTCGCCGGCGCCGCCGGACCGGTGACGTTCACGGCTGTCGGCTCCGGCGCGCAGCTGGTCCTGGTGACCTACCTGGATGCCGTCAGTACGGTGGTCGGGGTCGACAGCGGCACGGTCACCGTCAACGCGGCGCCGACCGGGACCATCTCCACGACGCTGTCGATCGCCGTCGGCGGCCTCGTGACCGCCGAGACCACCCTGACCTGCGGCGCCGGCCTGATTTCCGTCAACGGCACCCTGACCTACACCCTGCCGGGTGGGGTCACGGTCACCGCCCCGGTGGTCAACGGCGTGGTCGGTCCGGTCAGTCTGGGACTGGCGCTGACGGCCGGTCAGGTGGTGGGGGTCAGCTTCACTCCCGCCGCCGGCACCTGTGCGGCCTGCACCTTCGCGCCGATCACCGTCACCGTGCCGGCGCCGCCGACCTGTTCGGTGGTCATCATCCAGCCGGTGGTCGGCCCGATAGTCGCCGGCCAGCCCACCGTCGTGTCCGCGGTGGTGCTGTGCAACGGCGTGCCCGTTCCGGGTGCGACGGTCACCTTCAACGGCGGCGGGGCCATCC
>NZ_JBITZP010000092.1:3192-7144 GCF_044546945.1 Kitasatospora sp. NPDC053057
CACCGGGTCGATGACCTTCCCCACCGCCGGACCGGTGTCGCTGACCGCCACCGTCACCGCGGCCGGCACCACCTGCACCTGCACCAACGTCGTCTCCATCCCGGTCGCCATCACGGTGACCACGCCGCCGACCTGCCTGGTGCTCCTGCTGCCTCCGATGACACCGGTGGTCGCCGGCCAGCCCACCGTCGTGTCCGCGGTGGTGCTGTGCAACGGCGTGCCCGTTCCGGGTGCGACGGTCACCTTCAACGGCGGCGGGGCCATCCCGGTGACCGTCACCACCAACGCACTCGGCATCGCCACCGGGTCGATGACCTTCCCCACCGCCGGACCGGTGTCGCTGACCGCCACCGTCACCGCGGCCGGCACCACCTGCACCTGCACCAACGTCGTCTCGCTCCCCGTCCCGATCACCGTCACCGTAGGCGGCCCCGCCACGAGTCTGCAGGCGCTGCCGTCCTGCTGGCAGGGCCACTGGGAGCACGCGCTGCCGGACCCCTCGCACGGGCGACCGTACTCCTTCACCGCCACACTGGAGGCCCAGCTCACTCCCGCGGCCGCCGGCGTGACGGTGAACTTCCTCGTCGCCGGACAGCCGGTGGGCTCGGCGGTGACGGACGCGTCCGGGATCGCGACCCTCACCACCGACCTGGACCTGCTTCAGGTCCGGTCCGGCGCCTTCACCGCGACCGCCACCGTCGGCGGCACGACGCTGCAGTCGACCGGCACCCTGCTGCCCTGCCAGCCGCTGTAGTGACCGGACCGGTCCTATCGGGCCCGGGACGTGGATCGCGGACCGGTACTGGTGGCCGAGCCAGGTGAGGCCTGACGTCATCGTCCGCGGATGAGCGGCCGACCTCGAAGGTCCGTCCCCCCGCCCTCGCACGGCGGGGGGACGGACGCGCCGGGGGCGTAGCGGCGAAGCCACCGCACCCGCCGCGACGCCCGCAACCGTACTGCCGCGTCCCTGGTCAGTGGAGTTGTCCCGATGAGCTTGACCATGTTCCTCCTCGCGCTCGGCACCACCTGCCGCGTCACCCGTTTCCTGACCAAGGACACCCTCGCGGGCGGTCTCAGGATCTGGGTCGCCGATCGCTTCGGCGAGGAGTCCAAGGCCGCCTACCTGATCACCTGCAGCTGGTGTTCGAGCGTCTGGGTGTCCGCCGTCGCGGTCGGCTGTGCCGCGTGCCTGGAGGGCAGCCCGTGGTTCCGGATACCGGCGACCGCGCTCAGCGTCTCGTACCTGGCGGGTGTGGCCTCACGATGGCTCGACTGACCAACGCCCCTCCCCAGGAAGACCCGAACCCCAGCACCCGGAAAGGAGACCGAACTCATGGCCTGCAACTGCGGCGGAGGATCACCGCAAACCGTCGTTTACCAGCTGAACCTGCCTGACGGCACCGTTCGCCAGTACGTCACCTACCAGGAAGCCCTGGCCGCACAGCACCGGGAAGGCGGCGCCGGAACGATCACCATCGTCAGCCGGTGACACGGGCGCCCGGCATCGGGGCGCACCGAAGGCGGTCGGCGCTTCGACCGGCCGCCTTACCCTTTCCGCACGAAGGGAGGAGCAGCACCGTTGCCGTCCCGGCGCATCCGCGGGCGTTTCAGGGTGTTCGGGCCGGTGGCGGGCATGCCTGCGGCCCGACTGTCGCGTCGGGTGGGCGCCGGGTTCCACTGGGAACGCGGTAGTGATCGTCTCGGTCCAGGGCCAGTGGCAGGCCATGCGTAGATAGCGGCGGCGGCCGGTAGTCACCAGCTGGGCGGCGGCGGAGAACAGCCGCAGTCGCAGGCGCTTGGGCTCCCACCGGCGCGCGGGTCCGTCCAGGACGAGCATGGGCATCCAGGCGAGGAAGCCGAGTGCGAGGTGGACGATCTCCAGTCAGACTTGGTTCTGGGCGGCGTCGTGCAGCGGCAGGTTGCGCAGGCCGGTGTAGCGAGCGGCGCAGATTCGGTCCCCGGCGCGGGCTCGCTGGCGGTGCCGCAGCTCCAGGCCAGCGATCGGGGCGTGCGAGCTGGCCGTCCGCCCCGGCTGGCAGGGCCACGGAATCGGCACCGCCCTCCACACCGAACTCCTCCGGGTCCTCACCCCCACCTGGTCCTCCCTACTCGTCATGCCCGGCAACCAGTCCGCCCGCCGCCTCTACGACCGCCTCGGCTATGAGTACGCCAGGGCATATCAGGCCGGCACCGACGGACCGATCCTCGACTTTCTGCTGCTGCGCGCCGCCAGCTGAGCCTCAATGAGTAAGTCCCACGGCCGGACGATCTCCAGCGTGATCATCTGTGTCGCAGGCGAAAGCCAGCGGTGATCTGGGCGGGCTGCGAGACTGGTGATCATGACCGACCGCCGCAGCCTCTCGCTGCCCGCCTTCTCCGAGTCCGCCACCGACGCGCCCCTTCCCGCCCAGTCCACCGGGCGCCGGCTGCTGCCGGTCGAGCAGGGTGCCGACTTCCGCCAGCCGCCCGGCGAGACCGTCGCTGTACCCGCCCCGGCCCGGCGCCGCCTCTCGCCCGGCGGCCTGACCTTCTCCGACCCGGACCGCCAGATCTGAGTGGTCCCGCCCGTCCTGCCGCAGGCTTCTGACCTGCGGCGGTTTCATGAATCGGCCCCTCAAGAAGGCCCGAAAGTAGAAACGCCACTGGCCTGCGGTTCGACCAGTCGTCCACCGCCCGGACGTCCCCGGAGATTGCGTAGCCGCGGCAGGCCAGCAGCTCGTCGGTCGTGACGCCGATGTCGTCGGCGATGCGGGCGAGGACGTCCTCGGCCTGGTGGTCGGCGATGTAGGCCGGGACGGTCTCCAGGGCGAGGATGCCGATCTGGTGCTGGGCGGCGCGGTGCTGGGCGATCAGGTCGCGGCCGGCACTTACGTGGCGGCGCCAGGCCTCGGCGGTGATGCCGTCCGGGGCGGGGCCGGTCTCCAGCTCAGCGGCCGGGATGTCGGGGCGGGCGCGGACCTCGGCGACCGCGGTGGCGACGATTCCGCCGACCGTCTCGGCTGCTCCGTCCCGGGCGCTTTGAAAGATCTTGTCGATTGATTATGTGTTGACCAGTGGATTTGCAGGATCTGGGACTTTGGATCTTGGCTGCCTGGCCTGCGGTTTTACTGCTGTGATCGACTCTTCAGGGCTTGCGGCCTGTGGGTTTGCAGGATCTGGGACTGCTGTTCAGTTCGGTTGGGAAAACCGATGGGTATGGGGGTGGGATCGCCTCAGCGTTGTTGATCTTGATTCGGCGGGACGATCACCTGGGCCCCTTCTCATGTCGGTTGCTGGTGTGCTTGTCCTCGGGCTGCCGCTGGTTCGGCTCGGGTGCTCGCAGAGGGCTGGTTCAGTCCATGGCGAACGGCTTGCCGTCGAGGGTCGGGATCTTCGGGTCGGTGCCCAGGCCTGTCAGGAGGAGTACTTGGGGGCTGCTGGCGCGGTGTGCCGCGTCGCCTTGGAGCTGCTTGTCGATGGCGTCGATGGTCGCCTGCTTCCAGGCGTTCTTGGGAGTGGCCAGGACCAGGTGCGTCGCGCCGAGTGTGAACCGCCCCGGGTTCGTTCGAGACTTCAGGCTGTGGCTGTGACCTGCAGGTTTGGGTGTTGTTGGTAGTAGTTGGCTTCGTATTCTGACGGTGGGATGTGACCGAGTTCACCGAAGAGCCGGGCCTCGTTGAACCACTCGACCCACTCGGCGGTGGCGATCTCGACGTCCGCCAGGGTGCGCCATGGTCCGCGCGGCTTGATGATCTCGGTCTTGTAGAGGCCGATGATCGATTCCATCAGCGCGTTGTCGAGGGCGTCCCCGACAGTGCCGATGCTCGCCGCGATCTCTTCCCTGGCCAGGTGGGCGGCCAGGCGGAAACTCGTGTACTGGGTGGATTCCATCGGTCGTCGCAACACCTTGATCGAGGTGGTGTTGCATGGGACGGCCAGCAGGGTGGATCACGACGCTGACGGGGCGTCCGGC
>NZ_JBITZP010000093.1:0-6849 GCF_044546945.1 Kitasatospora sp. NPDC053057
GCCGGTCCCGCGACCGTGACCGCGACCGTGACCGCGACCGGCACCGCGTGTGCGTGTTCCGGTGTCGTGTCCGTCCCCATCACGGTCACCGTGACCGGGACGGTGGGTGGTGGAACGACCTTGACGGCAGCGCCCGCCTGCTGGCGGGTCAACCTGCCGCTGCCTCTGCCCGACGTGTTCAAGGCGACGCTGACGGCCACTCTCTCGCCGGCGCAGGCGGGAGTCACGGTCAGCTTCTTCGTCGCAAACCAGCTCGTGGGCACCGCGGTCACCGACGCGACCGGCACGGCCACCCTTCAGGCGGGACTCAACCCGCTGCAGATCCTCGCCGGCAGCTACACGGCACACGCCACGGTCGGCGCCACCATGCTCCAGGCGACCAACTCCCTGACGCCCTGCCTCCCGCCGGTGTGACCGACTACGGTCAGATCGCCCGGGGCAGCGTGACGAGTCCCGCCGGAATGTCGGTGCACAGGTCTAGGCCGGTGCGTCCGAGCTGACGGTGTCGCGCTGGAGGCCGGCCCGCTGGTTAAAGGTTGTCCCCCGTCGTGGAAGGACGGGGGACAACCCGCTGCCAGCCTATTGGTCGCCCAACCGTCTCCACATCCATCGGGTGACCGAGAGCCGTACCACGTGAGCGACTGGCGCACACAAGCACCCGGGACCGGTACACAGCAGCCCAGCGCCGATCCCGGGCACAACCGGACCTCCAGCAGTCCCTACCCCCACCGCCGCGGACCGGTCGCACCCGACTCCCAGCAACAGCCGAGTACCGCTGCACCACCCCGTCATAGGTCAATCGGGAAGTGGATGGTTTGCCATGAGCGTTACCGCGTTCCTTCTCGCCCTCGGCACCACCTGTCGCATCACCCGTTTCATTACCAAGGACACGCTGGCAGCGGGGTTCAGGTCGTGGACCGCAGCTCGCTTCGGCGACGACTCCCGAGCGGCCTATCTGGTCAGCTGCGGATGGTGCACGAGCATCTGGGCCGCCACCGCCACCGCCGTGTACGCCACCTGTTTGGAGGGCTCGCCATGGTTCCAGGTACCTACGGCTGCCCTGACGCTCTCTTATCTGGCGGGAATCGCTTCACGCTGGCTGGACTGACCAACGACGGCCCCATGAACGCCCTGCCCCACGAATCGAAGCCGAAAGGGTGGCAGCCATGTCTTGCAACTGCGGCGGAGGATCCCCACACGCCACCGTCGTCTACCAACTGAACCTGCCCGACGGCACCATCCGTCGATACGTCACCTACCAGGAAGCCGTCGACGCAAACCAACGCGCGGGCGGCACCGGAACAATCACCGTCTCCAGCCAATAGGCCGAGGGGCTTCCCCCTGAGCGGAAAACGACCCGCAATCGGACGGGGGCTGCACCGCTCGGTTCACCCCTCCCTGCACAGCCCGGACACCGTTTCCGTCGCAGGTCACGGCAGTTAATGACCGACGAGAACGACCCAACTCGGCGGGAAGGGTCCGACCGACTGTACGAAGCTGTCCTCGGCATCTGGCGGGCCGGCAGGTGAAACCGCGCCGCCGGATGGCATGTTCGCGGCCGAAAGATTGCAGGTCAAAGCCCTGGTCATCTGCTGATCATCGGGTCTAGCATTCCCGCCACGGCGGCCCCACCACAGCACCACCGGGCCGCCGAGCAGAGCAGCCGCGCCGCGGCTCGGCGCTGCTAGCCTCCCACCGGCCGGGCCCCGCGGAACACCCCCCTGCTTCCCCGGGACCCGGCCGCCTGCGCTCCGTCCCCGGATGCTCGGACACAAGGCGCGGGTCTACGGGGCGGCGTGCCCGCGGCGGCGGGAGCGCGCGGCCCGCTGCATCTCCGCCTCCGCCAGGTGCCGACGGCCGGCGACGAGGTCCTGGCGGACCTGCTCCTCGACGGCGGCGAACAACCGGTAGTAGGTGCAGTCGTACGCCTCAATCAGCTGGTAGGTCCACATGCCCGGGATGACATCCCGGCCCAGGAGCTCCCCCTCGACCAGGCCGGCCTGCTCCTCGTGCCCCGCCTGGCGCAGCATCCGCACCGCCTCGGCGAGCATCCGATCAGCGCCGCCGGTCATGTGGTGCACCGCGTACAGGTGGCCGCGGGCCCGCTCGGTGTACTCCAGCGCCTTCGTCAGCATCCCCAGCGCCTCAATGGTCGCGTCGTCCACCCCGGGTGGCCGGCGGTGTGCCTCGTCCGGCTCTTCGGTCCCGACGTCATCTGCCACCGATGCCTCCCGGTGCTCGCCCGACCCCTTCACCGTCGTGCGGCCTGGGAGCAGGCGCATGCGCAGGAGGGCCGACCGGCGGTCGGCGAGGTCGGCCTCGGTAGACCCGGCCGCGTCTGCCCCGGCGCTCTCGGCGCGCCTGTCCTGCGGCCGCCTCGCCGACGGCTACCGCGCCGCCACCTCGCCGGAAAGCGCTCCCGGATGCCGGGGGGCTTTGCGGCGGCCGCCGGTTCACCAGCTGGTGGGCGGCTGTTCCTCCAATACTTCGAGGACCTCGACCGAGGCGGACATCACGATGTACGCGCCGTTGACGTCGATGCTGGTCCACCAGGTGCCCCGGTCCACCCGCCGTCCGGCGAGGCCCCACTGGACCATCACCTCCTCTTCCCCCCCGCCGGAAGACCCGCCGGCGCCGTGGATGCACCGCCCCGACATCGACTTCCTCCAGGAAGCGCACCCGCGCCCGCGTCCACCAGTTCCGCTCTGCGATCGTCATGCCCGGTACAACGACCGGCACCGGCGATCAGTACGACGAGCACCCAGTCCTGGCCCTGTGAGGGCCGGACGGCGTGCTGACGGTGGTAGCTCGTCGTGAATCAGCTGTAGGTGGGACCGGGGCCAGGGGCGAGGCCAGCGAGACGCAGCGGTGGTTCGGGCGGCGCTCAGTCCTTGTCGGATCCGGTCTTCCATGCGAGGCGGAGCTGCTCCGCGGCATCGGCGGCTTGGCGAAGACCCGCCTGGCAGTGTCGGACACCGGCCTGTCGTAGGTCGCACACCCGTGCGGCCGGGAGGGCGACCCGACACCGGCCGCCCGGCCGGTGTCGGGTCGCACGACGACGCGCCGGCTCTGCCCCAGATGGCATGTTCGCGGCCGAAAGATTGCAGGTCAAAGCCCTGGCCACCGTGGACCCACAGGTCTAGCATTCCCGGCACGGCGGCCCACCACAGCACCACCGGGCCGCCGGCCAGCGCAGCCACGCCGTGACCCCGGCGCGGCTGGCCCCCCACGGCCGGGCCCCGCGGAACGCTCCCCCTGCTTCCCCGGGACCCGGCCGCTGCGCCTCACCCGCCCGAGCACCGGGCTGGGATCAGACCTGAGACCCATGTCCCAACACCGCCCCAGCGCGCCCGCAATGTCCGTTTTGCTGGGACGGTCCCAGCCCGCTTCCCCAGGTGACAGCGTTTCGCCTCGGCACCTGGGACTTACGGCACCCCCCGGCCTGACCCGCGGCATCAGAACCGTTCGGTTGCTCGCGCGTCGCCAGTCAGCGCGTACCGGCGGCACGCGAGCAGTTCCTCGACGCTGCTGCCGATCTCCTCGCCCAGCACGTGCAGAACCTCCTCGGCGTCCCGCTCGGCGACGTACCCGGGCGCCACCTGAAGGGCCAGCAGTCCGAGCTCGCGGTGCGCGTCCAGCCGGTCCCGCGCCACCGGGTACCCGTCCGGGCCCGGCGAGCTTTCCAACCCGGCCACCGGCACGTCCGGCCGCTCGCGCAGCTCGGCCACCGCCGCCGTGACCGCCGCGCTGATCCGGCCCGGCTCCAGCTGCGCACCGCCGGCCTCGGCGCGGGCCTGCGCCAGGCGCTCGGCGACCAGATCGGACAGCTCCGCCAGGCGCCCGCGGATCTCGACCACCGCCCGCACCGACAGCGCGGTGTCCCACACGTGGGACAGCTGCGGCCCGGCCTCCCGCCCGACGACGTCCTCGATCGCCTCGGCGGCCGCCGCCAGGTCCAGCAGCCGGTACGCCATCGACCGCGATACCTCGAGTTCCCCGGCCGCGTACGCACACCACGACGGGTAGCCCAAGGCGGTCCACACCCGGCCGCGGTGCGCGGCGCGCACCCGTTCGGCCAGTACCAGGACGGCGCTGCGCATCTGTTCCACCGACTCGCGCAGCGCGCCGGTCAGCCGCCGCGCCTCGGCCTCGCCGATCGGGACGGCCGGCTCCTGGTGCCGCCGCTCGCCCATACTCTCCCCCTGCCCGCCAGTAGGTGCCCGAACCCGGTGCCGGCCTGTGTCATGCCCTGTGAGGGTTGTAGGGGTTGTGTTATTGACCGGCCATTTTCCCAGGTGGGAGCGGTTCACAGGCGGGCTGTGTTACCTGTAGGGCACGGTCTGGCCGGCGGTCACGGCGGCGTCCATCGTGGCGGCAAGGGCGGGCAGCTCGCGCTCCAGCTCGCCGAGCACCGTGCCAGGCATCGCCGCGGCCAGCGCGCACACGGTGATCAGCGCGATCCGCTCGCCCATCACCAGATCGGGGAGCGCCTGGGCGTACGGGCTGCCGGTGACGACACCGGCGGCCAGGTCGTACGCCAGCTCCTCGGCCAGCTGACCGTCGCCGCCGGGGACGCCCTCCCGGCTGGCGGCCTGCTCGATGGCGTCGGCGGCCCGTTCCAGCACCGTGCGGTGCCTGCCCTCCGCCTGCCGGGCCGCGAGCTCGCGCACCCACCCGGCCGCCCGCCGGCCCGCCTCCGACGCCTCCGCGAGCACCTTGTTCACCGCGTGCTGCTGCTCCCGCTGCTCCTGGTCCTCGCTGTCTCCGGTGTCCTCGACGCGGGGGAAGGTGATCGGATCCGTCATGACGGGTGAACCGGCCCGGCCCGGCCCCGGTCACGGGCAGACTGTGATCATGACTTCCGCCCGCCGCCCGCTGTGGCAGCCCTCCGCCGACCCGGCCACCGACACACCCCCGGCCGAACCGCAGCGGCTGCTGCCGGCCGAGCGCCTGCCGCTCCCGGAACCCCTCCCCGCCGTACCCCACCCGGATCGGCCCCGGGCCGAAGGCGGGCGCCGGCCGCTCGGCCCGGGCGGCCTCACCTTCACCGAGGCCGAGTAGAACGGGGCGCGCGGGCGCTGCGCCTGCGCAACCGCCGCCCGTCGTCCTCGCCCACGCCGGCCGTGGGGGCGGGGCCCCCCCCCCCCCCCCCGGCGCCCCCCCCCCCCCCCCCCCCCCCCCCCCCCCCCCCCGACCCCCCCCCCCCCCGCCCCCCCCGCCCCCCCGGGGGGGGGGGGCGCCCCCCCCCCCACGCCGCCACCCCCCCCCCCGCCCAGCCGCACGCCACCGGCGGCACCGCGCTGTCCGGGCGGCCGGATACCCTCCCGATCATGGAGACCGAAAACGACGCGCGAGGAATCAAGGCCAGCGCGGAAAATGACGCGCGAGGAATTGAGGTCGGGGCGGGAATCGACGCGCGACGAATTGAGGCAGGGCCACAGGCGCCGGGCTGCGCCGAGTGCGGCGCCGAACTGCGCGCCGCCGGGCCGGGCCGACGCCCGGTCTACTGCGGCCGGGCCTGTTCCTCGAAGGCGTATCGGCGTCGGCGGGCCGAGCACCAACAGGACGCAGTCGCCGACGCCCTTGTTACCTCGCGCGTCGAAATCCCGGCCACCGGCGAGGCCGGCCACCGCGAGCTCCTGGAGCTCGCCGCCGCCGTGCAGCGCAGCACCGCCCGCTTCCTGGAGAACCTGGAACAGGCCCGCCGCGGTGTAGGCGAAGACCCACGCTGCAACCAGGCCCTCGCGCTACTGGAGACCAACCTCACCGGCGCCACGCAGCGGATCATGCGCCAGGCCCACGTGCTGCGCTACGAGATGACCGCCGCCCGGCTCCGCACCGAGCAGGCTCACGCCCAGGCGCCCACCCCCGAGCCTGTCGCCACCCCCCTTGATTCCCCGCGCGTCGAAACCGACGGCCCGGCCGCCGCCGCGCTCGCCCCAGCCGAACCGGCCGCCGGTACCGGCCTGGCCGCCGCCGCGGACGATGAGACCGCCGCGGCCGCCAGTGCACCCGTCGGCCGCGCCATCATTTCCCCGCGCGTTGAATCGAGCGGCGCCGGCACGGCGGCTGCCCGCCCCACCGTTTCCCCGCGCGTCGAAAGGGACGCTGTGCCAGCCGCAGAACAGAGTTCCGCTCCGGCCGACGGGCGCCACCTCGCAGCGTCCGTTGCGCAGCAGCCGGGACCGGTCAACACCCTGCCGCAGGAACTGCTCCTGGCTCTGGCCTCCGAGCGCACCTCCTCCTCGCCGCTCGCCCGCGGCCTGGGAGCCCCGACCTCCACCTGGAGCATCGACGGGAGCGACCTGGTGGTGGAGGGCTGGAACAGCACTTCAGACCTGTTCGCCGTCCGCGACCCGAACCGACGGCTGCTGGGCTGGGTCGAGGCGTTCGGCGACGGCTGGGGCACCTACATCCAGGGCCGCCTGATCATCGACGCCACCGACGGCGATCCCTGGCTCTCCACGGACGCGCCCCACGCCGTCGCACTGCTCCGTGCCGCCCGCAACCAGCAACTGACCTGACCCGCACCGCCGGCAGCCCGGCGCCGCAGCGCGGCCGCGTCTTGTGAGTGGTCTTGTGGGGCGTCTTGTCGGTGTCTTGTGAGATGTCTAGCGGGTGGTCTTGTGGGTGCATGGTGATCCGGCCAGGCACGGCATCACCGCATGTCAGGTGCCATTTTGGGCGGGCCGGAAATGCCGACAACCCCTTCTTCTCTGTCCTTGTCTTGGGTAGTGAGGTGGTCGGTCGGTGGGGGGCCTGTCCAGCCAACGGTGTAACTCGTGTGATGTGAATTATCGGCGGCCGACGGAGAGTCGGCCGTCGAAGGCGATGTCGAAGGCCTGGAGT
>NZ_JBITZP010000094.1:0-6369 GCF_044546945.1 Kitasatospora sp. NPDC053057
GGCCTCAGACTGCCGCCCACCACCAGCACGAGCACGGCCAACGACCCGCACGCCAGCCCCTCCGACCAGCACGTTCGAAGATGGCGAAGCTTCAGTGAAGGAGACTTCGTCCGCCGAGGTGATGCCGGAAGGGATGATGCACCTGAACGGCTTGTCCACAGGGCTGGGGGTCGTCAATGCCTGGTCAGTGCAGTCAGGAGTAGCGGCATGGGCCACGCCCATCCCAAGCACCATGTGCGAGGAGATCAGACCCGCCGAGCAGGCTAGGACGGACAAAACCCGGCGACTGTACCTACCCGGGCCATTGATCCGGTGAGGGTTCATCTGGGCGAGACACCTTTCGAGCTTGTTCCATTCACCCTGGTTCGACAGCGGGTAGGGCCATGGAAATCGACGAGAACTCAGCGAGCCGGCTCCACAGACGGCTCGCACGCACAGCGCTTCCCGTGACAACGCCACCGCGCAAGCACACTGGACGGCTCTGCAGCTGAACGAGAAAACCGCCGTATGGTCACCTTTTGCATTCGTCTGGGTGGGCGCAACCATCACCGCCGTCGAGAAGCGCCTGGGCGTCACCCACGCCACCTTCTACCGGAACTTCCGCCACCTAATCGACTGGTTCAAGGAGGAAGCCCGAGCCTGCCCGACGCCAGAGGCGACGGAAGGGGAACCTCGCGACGAAGACTCCCCAGGAGATCATCAGCGACCTTCAGCGCGAGAACACGCAGCTCCGTCGAACTGTCGCCATCTACGCCCCGCCGCTCTGGCTCATGGGCAAGGCCGGCCCGCAGAGCGTCCTCGAAGGCGGGGAAGGGCCACGGCCGGACGGCGGCGACGTCCAGCGGGCGATCGGCCGTGATGTCGGAGAGGAGGTCGGGCCGGCGGCCCTCAGGGTCGCGGTAGTCGGTGGGCGGCATGCGGGTCCAGGCTCAGAACAGAGAGGCGGCCAGCGACCACACGTCCGCCTCGTGGGTAGTGGCGATGTGGTCAGTGGTGTGGAGGATCAGGGCGGCGATCTCGGGAGCGGTGGTGTGGGCCAGGCCGCCGCGGTGGACGTAGAACGGCACCGGGACGGGACCCTGGGCGCAGGCCAGGTCGATGATCCGCACGGCGCCGTCCTCGAAGACGACGTGGTCGGGCTGGAGGTCGCCGTGGGTCCAGCCGGCGGCGTGCAGGTCGGCGAGCGCTTCGGCGGCCTCGGCGGCGGCCGTCAGGATCAAGCGTCGGGCGGCGGGGGTACCACCGCCGCGGTGGGCGGGCTCCAGGGCGTCCCACAGGCTCGTGCCGTCGATCCACCGCATGGCCAGCCAGGTGCCCTGCTCGTGGTCGCCGTGGGCCAGATAGTGGTCGGCGCCGAGGGCGGCGACCACTTGGCCCTCGCGGCCTGCCATGAGCCCATCGGTGATCTTCAGGGCGGTGTCGCCGACCTTGAAGAAGGTGGTGCCGCGTCGCTCGTGCAGGAGCTTCGGGTCGCCGTCCAGGCCGAGCTCGGTGATCAGGGGGTGCACGGAAGTCCTTCCAAGATGGCCGCCGTCCGGGCTGTCTCCTGGTGGCCAGCCTGCCCGATCTCGGGGCCGGGTGTGAGTGGTGGATGTGGCCGCCAGCGGTGGGTGCCGTGCTCGGGGCGCCTGCGTCGGTGGGGCTTCAAGTTGCCCTAGGGTGTGGGGAGTTCCCGGTGGCGGCCCGCTGCCGGGACTTCGTGCTTCCCGGGGCGGAGTGGATCATGCGATACGTGCGGTTGCTGGGGCGCGGGCCTGTGCTTCTGCTGTGGGGAGCGCAGACGGCGTCGGTGTTCGGCGACCGGCTGTACGCGATGGCCGTGATGTGGATGGCCTGGGAGCGGTAGGGCGCCGGAGCGATGGGCCTGGTGGCTTCGCCGAGTCGCTGCCGTACATCCTGCTGGGCGCGGTGGGGCATCGGGTGATGGACCGGGGCGGCCGGGCGGCACCTCCAGGTGCTGCGCCGACCTCGGCGACACCGACCAGGAGGACTACCGGTACGGCCAGGGCACGGATGTCACAGCTGCAGGTGGGTCAGCCCGGCCGGCTTGTGCTGCTGCTGGATGTCGAGGGCGACTTCGAGACCGCGCTGCACCGGCGTTTCGCTGACCACCGGGTGTTCGGGGAGTGGTTCGACCTGACGGTGCTGGGGGTCCGGCGGCCGTTGTGGTGGAGGCGCTGGCGGAGCTCGGGGACGTGGGCGATGTCGCCGGGGCGGAGCGGGTGCGTGCGGCGGTTCTCGCGATGCGCGGGGCGGGCGGCGTGTTCCTGGGGGAGGTCGCCGATTTCTTCGACCGGGAGGCGCTGCAGCTAGAGCGGGTGGTCGAGGCGGACGGCAGGGCGGAGCTCGGCCAGGAGGTGGCCGACGCCGCTCGGCGTGCGCTGCTGATCGCACGCGCCTTCACCGCCGATCCGATGGCCGACATGCACGGCTGAGCGGGCGGGTTCGGTCGCCGGACCCATCTGTACGGGGAAGGGCTTGGCGGGCCCCAGTTTCGAGATTGATTTAGACAATCGCCCGGTTTACCACCCTCCAGCCAGCAGGGTGGCCGATGTACGTGGGGAAAGGTCGGGGAGGAGCGCGCCCGCGCCCTCTTCTGAGTGGGTGGTGTCTCCGGCAGTTGTCTAAAACAACCTTTAGGGTGCCTTGCGCGATGCTGGCAGCGCTCCGATACATCATCGTCAGGGCATGAGTGTGCTGACGCGATTCTCGTACTCGCGGCGAGCCTTGCGCTGGGCCGGGACCGCCGGGACGCCCTGGGTGCCGTCGAGCGGCTGGCAGCGGGCGAGGAGCTGGCCGTCCACGGCGGGGACGGCGGTGACGCGCAGGGTGTAGCCCTGGCCGCGCCGTACGGTCACCCCCTGATCGAGCGCGGTCCGCTCGGCGGGCTCCAGCTCGGCGGTGCGGAGGAAGTCGGCGACCTTGCCGGGCATGTCGAGGGTAACCGGCAGCTCCGGGGCCGGGATGTTCTCCCGCTCGCTGGCGGCGTGGTCGGGCAGGAGGTCGGAGACGGCCGTGCGGATGGCACCGCGACTGACGCCGTGGTCACGGGCGAGGGCGGCGATCGAGCGGCCGTCCAGGTACGCGGTACGCACAGCGTCGGTCTTGTCAGCCGCCACGGCGGGGCGGCGCCCGCCCTCCGGGGCGCGGATCGGTCCCGCGGCCGTGCGTGATCAACCGCTTGCCGAGGACGGCGCCGACGTCGGCCCGCGGACGGGGAACCGGATGGCAGGGGTTCACTGGCCGGTGGCCCGGGCTCGGTGGGTGAGGAAGGAGTCGAGATGGGTGAAGACCGTCTCGGGCTTCTCGCGGATGGGCAGGTGTCCTGCGCCGGGGATGAGTTCGAATCGCGCGTGGGGGAACGCCGCGGCGTAGGCGCGGCCGAAGTCGGGGGTGACGACTGCGTCGTCGGCGCCCCAGATCACCAGTACCGGGCAGGTGACGGTGGAAAGGCGGGGCAGCATGCCGGCGTCTGCCATGGCCGGCCCCGCGTAGGCGCGCATGGCGGCCATCGCCTGCGCGGACGGCCCGCCCTGCGGCACCGGAGCCGGTGGGCCGGCGGGCACGGTGATCTGCTGGCCGGGTATGACGGGGCCGATGGCGTCCATGAGGACAAGCTGGGAGATCCGGCCCTCCCGGTCGTCCAGGACGGTCTGGGTGGCGACCCAGCCGCCGAAGGACGTGCCGATCACCGTCACGTCGTTCAGCCCGAGGTGACCGAGCAGGTCCAGGTAGGCAGCGGCGAGTGCGGGCACGGAGTCCAGATCGTCAGGCCGTACGGTGCCGTCCCAGCCCGGGTGGGTGGGCGCCACCACCCTGTGATCCGATGCGCGGTGGTCGATCAGGGCCGCGATGCTGGACGGGCCGGGGCCGCCGTGCAGGACGAGGACCGGGCTGCTGCCCGTGCCGGCCTCGCGCACTTCGAGGTCCAGGCCGGGCCGTAGCGGGATGGTGCGCCGACGGGGCGTCGTCATGGGTTCCTCCCGGATGGGCTGAGGCGGGCGGGCGGGCGGGTTCGGTGACTTGGGGGAACGGTTGCCGTCGGGGCGGGCCTCACCGGGCTGCCGGGCCGGAGGTGAAGAACGCGACCATCTGCTCCAGGCCCCGCGCGCCGAACATCGTGTCCAGGTTGGCGGCGGACTCGGCGGCGGACGCCTCGCTGCGCGGGAAGAGGGCCTCCTCGTACGCGGCCAGGGCGAGTTCGGCGCCGTCGAACATGGCGAGGTTGGCGCCCTCCCCGGCGAAGGGGGACATCACGTGAGCGGCGTCACCGAGCAGCGTCACGCCCGGGACGCGGTCCCAGCGATGCCCCACAGGCAGGGCGTGAATACGGCGCGGGATGATCGTCTCCGCGTCGGCGACCAGGCCGCGCAGGCCCTCGTCCCAGCCCTCGAAGTGGGCGAGGGCCGCAGCCTTGGCGGCTGCGTGGTCGGTGAAGTCGACCGTGTCCAGCCAGCCCTCGTCGACCTTGAGCGCCGTGTAAACGTGGAGACTGCCATCGCTCTCCCGGTGCGCGAGGACACCGCGTTCGTCCCCCAGGGCGATGAGGAACCCGCCGCCGATGACCGCGGCGCTGCGCGGGTGGCGGGTGTCGGCGTCGAACAGGTCGGTCTCGACGAAGGAGATGCCGGTGTAGGCGGGCCAGGTGTCCGAGACCAGCGGCCGGATCCGGGACCAGGCGCCGTCCGCGCCGATCAGGAGATCGGTGGTGATGGCCGAGCCGTCGGCGAACGTCACCTCGTGGCGCCCGTCGCCCAGCGCCCGGGCCCCGGTGACCTTCCGTCCCCAGTGGATCGTGCCGTCGGGCAGGGAGCTCAGCAGCAGGTCCCGCAGGTCGCCACGGTCCACCTCCGGCCGGCCGCCGGTGCCGTCGTCCTCCACGGCCAGGCGCACGGTGCCGTCTGGGCCGAGCAGGCGCATGGCCTGACCACCCTCATGGACGATCTCGAGGAAGTCGTCGTGGAGGTCGGCGGCGTGCAGAGCCTTCTGCCCGTTGTTCTCGTGGATGTCGAGCATCCCGCCCTGCGTACGGACCGCCGCCGACGCCTCCAGCTCGAAGACCGCCGACTCAATGCCGTTGACGTGCAGGACACGGGCGGCGGTCAGGCCGCCAAGACCTGCGCCGACGATCGCGATCGGGAAATGGCTGGTGCTCATGGGGGCCTCCGAAAGCAGTAGGGGAGCACCTCTGTCCGCCGAGCTGGTCCCGCCGACGCCGCCAAGCTCCTGAGGAAGGCCGGCGTACGCGTGATCGGCAGGCTATGGCGCGGTCACACACAAGACCGTACCGAACATGTTCGTTGCGAACAAGTTCGGTGCGGGCTGTGCGTCAGCGGCAGGCGGCGGGAGAACTGCGTTCAACCAAGCAGCAGCCGCCGGCAGGGCGGGCGAGCCCGCCTGGAACTCAGCCTCCTGCGCCCGGAACGGGCGTGTGCATGATGCCGTTGACGAGGACGTCGAAGCTCCAGCGGATCCTGTCCGACACCGAGCCGCCGATCAGGGTGGGCATGTGCGCGGTGATCGCCGGATGCGTGGCGGCGTCCACGGCGTGCAGTGCACGCACTGTGGCGTTCCAGTCGTCCTCGGAGGCGGGATCGTGCTCACGCGTCGAGTGCTCGGCAGCGGTGGCCGTCGTGTCCTGGAGCAGTTTGTCCACCCCCCAGGCGACCTGCTCGCGACCGGCGCCGCTTTCTGAGAGGAGATCGAGGATGCGCTCCACCAGGCGCAGGTAGTTCTCGCCGCTCGGGCGGGCGACGAGCGCGGCCCGCGCCAGCTGCGGGTGCTCGAACAGCACCTGGGTGTACGAAGTCATGACGGCACGCAGCTGCTCGCGCCAGCCCTCACCTCCGTCCCGCCCGGTCAGGTCGACCTCGCCGAGCAGGGAATCCAGAACGGCCGCGTGCAGCTCGGCGGTGTTGGCGATGTAGACGTACAGTGACGCCGGGCCGGTATCCAGCTCCTGCGCCAGGCGGCGCATCGTGACCTTCCCCAGCCCCTCCGCTCGCATGATCCGCACGGCGGTGTCCACAATCCAGCGCCGGGACAGGGCGGGCTTCGCCGGACGCTCCCGGCGGCTGATCGGCTCTCTTCTCGCACTCATAACCCGATCGTAACGAACATGTTCGCATTGCGGGATTGCCCGATTCGCTCTCGGCCCCCAAGGACGGGCGGTCTCACAAATGACCAGTTGTGCGAGTTCTGCGAGACCCCCGGATCGCGTCCGATTTGCCCGGGTCTCCGTTCGCAGAACATCTCTCAGAACTCCCGTGTTCTGAGCTTGCCGTTTAACCTCGGCGGTCACTCGACCTGCTGAGATCTCCGGGATTCGGCAGCACGTGACGCGGCCGTTCTTCACGCTTCGAGATGTCG
>NZ_JBITZP010000095.1:0-6080 GCF_044546945.1 Kitasatospora sp. NPDC053057
GCGGTGGCCGTCCCACTGGTGAAGGTGACCGACGCACCGGAGACCGGCACACCGTTGCACAGCACCACAGCGGTCACGCTGGTCGGCTGGCCCACCACCACCGGCCCGACCAGCGGCTGGATCACCACCGAGCAGCTGGACAGCGCAGGCACGGTGACGGTGATCGGCGCGAGCGTGCAGGCCGGACAGGTCCCAGCCGCCGGGGTGAAGGTCACGGTCACCACCTGGCCCGGCGTCAGCGCCACCCCCAGGTCGGTCGGCACCACCACGCCGTTGGTCACGGTGGCGGTGACCGTGCCTCCGCCGGGCAGGGTGTACGTCAGCGTTCCGTTGATGGAGCTGAGACCGGCACCGCAGGTGATGATGGTGCTGGCCGTGGTGGTCCCGCTGACCGGGGTGGTCAGCGTTGTGGATATGGTTCCGGCCGGTGCGGGCGTGACGGTCACGGTCCCGGTTTCCGCACCCGTGACGGTGCCGGTGCCACCGGCACCGCTGAAGTAGATCGCGGACACGACCTGGGATCCGGACCCAACCGCCGTGAAGCTGGCCGTGGCCGCACCGCCGATGACGGCCACGGTCTGGGTGGAGCCGTCATACGTGATGACGGTGGAGGCGGTCCCCGCGGGAGCGCCGGTGATGGTGACGGTGAACGTCGTACACGCTGGAACCGTCAGGGGGAAGACGACTACTGCCATGGAACGACAACCCCTTCAAGGAGCTTCGGCGTGGAGCTGCCGCTCATGGCTGCGTCATATGGCGCAGCATCCGCCTGCCAGGGTGCCCATGTAGCGCGACAACGACCCGTCAAGCGATCGTTGCCTCAGCTCCCCAACAGAGGGATGGGCACCCCACATTCGGTCTCGCCATTAGACCCACAGCCGTGCTCCCGGGCCCATACCTCTGTTCCAAAATCACTCATATGGCGGTATCCAATAGTTAAAATCACACAACTTCTGTATTTGGGGGCGCCATCAGCGCCGAGTCGCCAGGCGCAAGGTATGCCGGTGTCAGCGTTGGCCCCACGCCAACGGAGCCTTCCTCCAGCGACCAGGCGTCGGGGCCGCGCCCGATAGCCTCCGGCTCGGTGACGACCCGGGCGATGTAATCGCGGTGCGGCAGGTGGCCGCCGCGCTCCTCCAGGACCTTCGTCACGATGCTCTTCCTCCGTCGTGGCGCGGGCCGGATTTGGCCTCACCAGTGGATCGCCGGGCGCGGCACCTGTGGCCAAGGGATCCGGTCGCGGCGCACCAGCAGCCGGGACCGCTGCTCTCCGTCGTTGTGGGATTTGCACGGCTTTCTTCCGGTGAATTTCGCTCGGTCGGCATAGAAAAAGTCCCGGCCGCCTTTTCGGCGGCCGGGACTGAGGTTTATCGGCGACACGAAGCTGGCACGGGGCTGTCAGCGGTACATCGGCTGTGCGTCACGGCCCCGGTTCCACGGCCGGCCGGTGCACCCGGTGGCGGCGCACAGCCGGGCGGTGCCGGTCTCGTCGGCGAACAGCAGCCGGTCTTCGTCCAGGCGGCCCGCGTCGGCCTCGCCCTGGCCGCGTCCGTCGCCGCCGCCAGCCTGATCGGCCTCAACGGCATTGTCACGTTGGCTGGTGGGCGTGGGATGATCTTGTGGTTGGCCGTGCTGGGAGGGGACCGTTGATGTCGTCCGTGCCGCCGTCGTACAGGGGGCACCGGTATCCGGCGGAGGTCATCTCGCACTGCGTGTGGCTGTACTTCCGCTTCCCGCTCAGCTTCCGCGAGGTCGAGGAGCTGATGCTGGAGCGGGGCGTGGTCGTCTCCTACGAGACGATCCGGCGGTGGTGCCTGAAGTTCGGGCAGTCCTACGCCAACTCTCTGCGGCGCCGACGCCCCAGGCCGGGGGACAAGTGGCACCTGGATGAGGTCTTCGTGAAGATCAACGGCGAGTTGAAGTACCTGTGGCGGGCCGTCGACCAGGACGGGAACGTGCTCGACATCCTCGTGCAGAACCGACGGGACACCGCCGCGGCCAGGCGCTTCTTCAAGAAGCTGATGAAGGGGACCCGGTCATTGCCCCGGGTGGTGGTGACCGACAAGCTCCGCTCCTACGGCGCCGCCCACCGGCAGGTGATGCCGTCGGTGGAGCACCGCTCGCACAAGGGCCTGAACAACCGGGCCGAGAACTCCCACCAGCCGACCAGGCAACGCGAACGCGCCATGAAAGGCTTCCGCTCCGTCGGCGGGGCACAGAGATTCCTGGCCGCGTTCAGCGGCATCTCCCCCCACTTCCGGCCCCGACGCCACCTGCTCACCGCCACCGAACACCGCACCGAGATGATCACCCGCTTCACCATCTGGGACCACATCACCGGCACCGCCGGCCTGCCCAACGCGGCCTGAACCACCGCCATACCGGGGCCGAGCACGCCCTGACGCACTATCAACCGATCACACCCACGCCAACGTGGCAATGCCAGAAACGCACCCCCTTTTGGGATCGGTTGTCGCGTTTTATCCGACAACCCCAGGGGCCAGGCCGGGCGGCGGCCAGGCTGGGCATACGTGCCGGGGCGTGTCCAGCCACCGTGCAGACCCGGCCATGTCCGCCAGCCTCTCGTCCCGAATATTGCCTCCATTCGTATCACCAGGCTCCGACACACTGTTCCAACTCTTGTCGACCACATGCCAAGTGATGAAGGCTAGGGTCTGCACCCTCACCCTCACCCTCATCATGACTACGGAGACCTGATGTCCCATGACATCGGAGCCGCCGCCGACGCCCAGCGCCGGCAGATCCGGCGCACCCGGCGCGCCATCCACGCCGTCACCGCGGTGGCCGTCCTACTGTCGGCCGCCGTCGGTGCCGAGGCGATGGCGGCTTCGCCGGCGGACGTTGCGCAGCCGCCCTCGACCGCCGACCAGGAGAAGGGCATGCGGGCAGGCATGCCGTTCCACGACCCGGCCACGGTGGAGACGGACGGCACAGACCCGGACCTGACCATCACCCTCGGGGCCACCCGCACCCGGTTCGACGTCTCCGGGCGCGAGGTCTACGGCGCCTCCTACAACGGCTCGTTCGTCGCGCCGACCATCAAGGTGGCCCCCGGCTCGACCGTCACCGTTCATCTGGTCAACCACCTGCGGGTCGCCACCAACCTGCACTTCCACGGCCTGCACGTCTCCCCCGAGGGGCAGTCGGACGACCCGTTCTTGTGCGTCGCCCCCGGCGCCGACACCACCTACCGGCTGTCGATCCCCGCCGACCACCCGCAGGGCACCTTCTGGTACCACAGCCACGCCATGGGCACCACCTGCCCCGCGCCCGGCGGTGGCATGGCGGGTCACGACACGGGCTTCACGCCCGGCGACGTGGAGAACCAGATCTTCGCGGGCCTGTCCGGCGCCCTGGTGGTAGGCGACGACCGCACCCTGCTGCCTCCGTGCCTCCGACACGTCACCGCGCACACGTTCGTCCTCAAGGACATCCAAATCGACACCGCTGGCCGCATCCTGCAGAACACCGCGACCGACTCGATCAACTCGAACAACCCCACCGTGCGCCTGGTCAACGGCCGGCTGCGGCCGGTGCTCGCGATGCGGCCGAACGAGACCCAGCTGTGGCGCCTGGTCAACGCCGGGGCCGACATCTTCTACCAACTCCAGTTGGACGGTTACCACTTCACCGTCATCGGCGAGGACGGCCGCCCGGTCGCCCGGGTCACCAACCCCGACACCCTGCTGCTGCCCCCGGCCAAGCGCTACGACGTCCTCGTCACCGCGAGCGCCGACCCCGGCCGGGCCGTCCTGCGCACCATCGTCTATAGCAACGGCCCGCAGGGCGACTCCTACCCGGACACGCCGCTGGCCACGGTCGCCGTCGGCGGCCGGCCGGTCCGACGACTGCCGGAGCCGTCCGGCGCGATGCCGACCGCCCCGGCCGACCTCGCTGCCGTGCCGATCGCCCAGCGGCGCACCCTCGACCTGTCCGAGAGCGCCGACGGCAACACGTTCTTCATCAACGGCCGGCAGTTCGCGATGGACGCCTCCATCTTCGCCACCCCTGCCAAGGTCGGCACCGTCGAGGAGTGGACGATCGCCAACCTCTCCGGCGAGGACCACCCATTCCACCTGCACACGAACGCGTTCCAGGTGATGTCCGTCAACGGCGTGCCCCAGCCCTACGACCGCTACGCGGACACGGTCCCCGTACCCCACGCGGTCGACGGCGTCCCCGGCACTGTCGTGATCCGCGTCCCCTTCGCCGACTACCCCGGCAAGTGGGTGTTCCACTGCCACATCGCCGCCCACGAGGACCACGGCATGATGAGCTACATCAACGTAGTCCCGTAGACGGGGGTCGACCTGCAGAAACGCCTGTGGGTGCCGACAACCCTGTCACATACGCTGAGCTGGGGCTTCAGGGTCTCGATGTGATCACATCGAGAGTGCTGGTGAGCCCGTCGGTGCACGCTTGGGAATCGTGACGTTCCGTCTGGTCTACCGATTCGGCTGCCTCCTGCTCGGCTGGCCGCGCCTGCTGGCCCGCTCCTCCGCGGCCAAGGACGTCGAGATCCTGCTGCTCCGGCACCAGCTGGCCGTCCTGCAGCGCAGCAGCCCCGGGCCGGCCTTCACCCGCGGGGACCGCGCAGTGCTCGCAGCCCTGCTCCGGTTGCTGAGTAAGCGTCACCGTTCGTCGCTGAAGCTGCTGGTCACCCCACGTACCGTGCTCCGCTGGCACGCGAGGCTGGTTGCGAAGAAGTGGACCTATCCGCACCGAGGCCCGGGCCGCCCGGCCAAGCCCGAGGAATGATCGCGGTTCGTGGGCCTGCGACTGCTGTACTTGATCTTCTGCCGGCTGCTGGGTTGGCTCGTTCTGTTGAGCCGCTCCTCCGCCGCGAACAACGCCGAGATCCTCGCTCTGCGCCATGAGGTAGCCGTGTTGCGCCGACAGGTCGGGCGGCCGCGGATGTCGTGGGCCGACCGTGCCATGCTCTCCGCGCTCGCGCGGCATCTGCCGTCCGCCCTGCGTCGGCACCGGCTGGTCACGCCGGGCACGTTGCTGGCCTGGCACCGGCGTCTGGTGCGCTGGAAATGGCGTCAGCCACCGGCCAGGTCCGGCCGGCCACCGCTGCCCGAAGAGATCGTCGCACTCATCCGGCGCCTGGCCGAGGAGAATCCGGCCTGGGGGTACGTCAGGATCCAGGGCGAGCTGCGACGGCTCGGCCACCGCGTCGCCGCCGCCACCATCCGCCGCATCCTGCGCCGCTCCGGCCTGCCACCCGCACCACAGCGCGCCTCCGAGCAGACCTGGCGCACCTTCATCCGCACCCAGGCCCACACGCTGCTCGCCTGCGACTTCATGCACGTGGACACCGTCCTCCTCAAGCGACTGTACGTCTTCTTCGTCATGGAGATCAGGAGCAGGCGCGTCCACGTCCTCGGCGTCACCGCGCACCCCACGGGAGCTTGGGTGGCTCAGCTCGCCCGAAACCTGCTGATCGATCTGGGGGACAGGTCCGGGTGCTTCCGGTTCCTCATCCGCGACCGCGATGCCAAGTTCACCGCCGCGTTCGACGCCGTCTTCGCCGGCAACGACATGGCCGTCATCCCGACCCCGCCGCAAAGCCCGCGGTCGAACGCCTTCGCGGAGCGGTGGATACGCACCGCGCGCACCGAGTGCACCGACCGCGTCCTCATCGCCAGTGAACGGCACCTGCGCGCCGTGCTCGCCGAGTACGCCGAGCACTACAACGCCGGACGAGCCCACCGCGGCCTGGACCTACGAGCACCAGACGACGATCCGAACGTCATCCTGCTGCCCACGGCCGCAGTCCGGCGCCACCGAGTACTCGGTGGACTCCTCAACGAGTACCACGCCACCCCGATCAGACCGCCTCGCGATCCGCAGGAAACTCCCAGGTCAGCGGCCTGATCGGAGTTTTGACACCCCTCAGAGGGTGTTCGATACCGATTTAGGCTGCCGCGGGCGGTTTCGGTCGGAGGTATTGCCCGGTTATGTCCGGGTTGGCGGTCAGGCGGCTGGTCATGGAGTTCACCATGGCCCACTGGATCATCGAGCGTGACCGGTCCGGCAGTTCTTCGTAGTCTCGG
>NZ_JBITZP010000096.1:0-6014 GCF_044546945.1 Kitasatospora sp. NPDC053057
CCTTGGGGTCTTCGGAATCCGCCCGGGTGATACTTCACGGGCCGGGCGATCCTGATGGCGCTCTGTCCCCTCCGTTCATCCTCTGTACTGACCGATTACTGCAAACTGCGGGTACTTCCAACTTCCGGGTACTGCGACCTGCTGGTACTGCGAACTGCGTGGTAGTAACAACTACCCAGTACTGCTGTGGCGGTCCTTGCGGTCCGCCGGTTCCGGCAGCCAGCCCCGTTGCCCGTCCTGCTCAACTACTCGGCCTGGAACCCCACTGCCGGACTCCCAGCACGCGCGCCGGCAGCCTGGCGCCTTCACTGGGATACCGCGTACTGCGACTGCCGGTACTGCCTAACTCAACTTCACCTGTTGGTAATGCACTTACCCAACTGCGGTACCGCTTGGTCGGCGGCCCCTGATGCCTGCGGGCCGCCCGGCCCGGCCACCGGCCCTGTCGCCTTACTGCACCATCCCTGGCTTCAGGACCCTGCAACCGTTCCGACCTGCGAACTTCTGTCTGCTGCCCGCCAGTTCATGTCTGGCGGGTACCGCTTGACCTCGTCTACGAGAGAAACACTAACCATGGTGCGCGGCAATGTCTACTCCAGCAGGCATAGATTTTTCGATGCCTGTCGGGGAGATATTCTTCGCCCCGCACAGCGCGGGGCGGTCGGCCGCCGCAGCCGCGCCAGGACGGAGGACGCCGCGCCAAACGGCCAGGAGGACGAGTGAGCAGGAGGCGAGCGCTGGAAGTGCCGCAGACCGCGCGGCAGGTGCGCACCCCCGACCCGCATACCCAGGCGTCGCTGACGGCGGCCATCGCCGAAGCCGTCCGCGACCGGGACGAGCGGGTCCTTCGTCGACTGCTGGCCCGCTTCGCCGAGCAGGCCGCCATCACGGACCTGCCCGCCCTGCGCGATGCCATCGACACCACCGGGCAGCACGGCGACCGCCTGCCGGGGGCCCGATAGGCCGGGCCGGTCCGCCGCGCCCCTGCGGAGAGGCCGAGGTCATGGACACGGGTGAAGGCGGCCCGGATCAGGCGCTCAGGGACCACCACCGAGACCGGGCAGCGGGCCCACCAGGGGGCGGGGTGCGTCCTCTCACCGGGCCCGGGAGTGTGTCACCGATGTCCCGTTGGGTCGGCCCGGCGGGCGGTGTGCGCAGGGCGAGGACGGCGATGTCGTCGCGGCCGTCGCCGAGGTGGGCGTCGGCCAGGGTCCGGCACAGGTCTTCGAGGGACAGACCGGCGTGGGCGGCGGCGACCTGGGCGAGTGCGGTGAGGCCGGCGTCCAGGGGGCGGTGGGGGTGCTCGACCAGGCCGTCCGTGAAGAGCACGAGGGTGGCGTTGCCGGGCAGGGGGCGCTTGTGGTCGGGGCGGGGCACGTCGGGGTCGACGCCGAGGGGCAGGCCGGGGTCGGCGTGTAGGTAGCGGGTGGTGCCGTCGGGGCCGATCAGGAGCGGTGGCGGGTGTCCTGCGTTGCTCCAGTGGAGTGTCCAGCCGTTCTCGGTGGGTTCGATGCGGGCGAGGCAGGTAGTGGTGATCGGGTTGTCGGTGATCGCCTGGAAGGTGCGGTCGAGCTGTGTCAGGACGGCGCTGGGCGGGGTGCGGCGGTCGTAGAGGAGAGCGCGCAGCATGTTGCGGGTCTGGGCCATGGTGGCGGCGGACTTCAGGTCGTGTCCGGCGACGTCGCCGATGACCAGGGCGCAGGCGCCGTCGGGGAGCATCAGGGCGTCGTACCAGTCTCCGCCGACGTGGTCCGGGGTGGCGGCGGCCCGGTAGATCGCGGCGGCGGAGAAGGGCGCCACATCGGGCAGGCCGGGCAGGAGGAGGCGCTGGAAGTACTCGGCGTTGGCACGGACCTGCCGGTAGAGGCGGGCGTTCTCGATGGCGATCCCGGCCGACCTCGCCGCCCGAGTCGAGACGTCGCACGGAGTGCCGGTCCAACTGCCGATCAGCTGGTAGGTGACACCGGGCAGGCGCCGCCCAAATCGTCCACGACGGACACGGCAGTATGTACGGAGGGGCGGAGGCTCAACATCTCGGCCGACCGCCTCAACCTTCCGCTGAAGTAGAGGGTGGAGCAGCTCAGCCACGGCCAACCTTTCAGCCTTCGATAGGTTGGCGCCCAGCAAGCGTGGTGGTGAGTTCGACCGTGGCGAGGTACCACCAGAAGATCCAGTCGAGGAATGCCGGATCGTAGTCCGCCTGCTGGGAGGCGTCGCGGTGACGGATCTCGAACTTGTTCGCGATCACGAAGAGCGCGCCGTCGTCGGGCTTCCCGAGTTTGCTGCGGATGAGGTCGCGCCGCTCCTCGAGGACTCCGGCGAGTGCGATGACTGCGGAACGCTTCTCCTCGATGGATGCGCCGCAGCCGCGGTAGAGGGCGATGGCGTGCGCGGTGCGCTGCATGATGTCGGGGTCGGCGAGGGCCCGGTGGACGAGGTCAGCGCGCGCGTCGTCGGTGACTGCGACGAGTCGGCCCTGGTCCGGCGGCATCACCGGTTCGCCGCAGCCACACCTCTGCATACTTGAACGGCGCCCCCGCGACGGCACCCCCGGCGTTCCCCGATCCGGGGCCCCTCCCGCGCCAGCCGCCGACCGCCTACCGCCCACCACGGCAGCCCGTCCCACGTAGGGGAGGACGCCATGGCCGCACCACTGCCACCCGTCGGCCGGGCCGCGTAGTCCGGCTCCCTGTTCGGGCCGAGGTCGGCGGTCAAATGTACGACGACCATCTCGGGCGGCGCGTGGGTGCCGGGAGCACCGGGCAGGGCGATCGCGTACCGCAGTGCGGAAGCCATGGCGAACCTCCTCACCACCGAGCGTTCGGGCCCCTCCCGACCCACGGCGGGTGGCCCGACACTCCCATCGTATGAACAGCGCAGGCCGTCGCCCCAGCGGTCCGGCGCGGGCCCCGGCCGACGGGACTCCCGCCAGCCCTTGACACCGGGCAACTCAAGCTTTACGAGTGAGGAAGAGGGGGGTTGGCCCGGGAATCCGCTCGTGCGGGAGGAGGTCCCGCGATGGCTCGCTCCGTCGGTATCGATCTGGGCACCACGAACTCCGTCGTCTGTGTCCTGGAGGGCGGCGAGCCAACCGTCATCCCCAACGCGGAAGGGGCGCGCACCACCCCGTCAGTCGTGGCGTTCGCCAAGGGCGGCGACGTGCTGGTCGGCGAAGTCGCCAAACGCCAGGCCGTCACGAACGTGGACCGCACCGCCCGCTCCGTCAAGCGCCACATGGGCGACCCGCACTGGCGCTTCCCCGACACCGGCGACGTCGAGGGAAAGCGGTACACCGCGCAGGAGATCTCCGCCCGCGTACTGCAGAAGCTCAAGCGCGACGCCGAGGCCTACCTCGGCGAAGACGTCACCGACGCCGTCGTCACCGTCCCCGCCTACTTCAACGACTCCCAGCGCACTGCCACCAAGGAAGCCGGGGAGATCGCCGGCCTGAAGGTGCTGCGCATCGTCAACGAGCCGACCGCCGCGGCCCTCGCGTACGGGCTGGACAAGGAGAGTGACCAGACGATCCTGGTCTTCGACCTCGGCGGCGGCACCTTCGACGTCTCCCTGCTGGAGATCGGCGAGGGCGTGGTGGAGGTGAAGGCCACCAACGGCGACACCCGCCTCGGCGGCGACGACTGGGACCAGAAGATCGTCGACCACCTCGTCCAGCACTTCAAGAACGGCTACGGCATCGACCTGTCGAAGGACAAGATGGCCGCGCAGCGGCTGCGCGAGGCCGCCGAGAAGGCCAAGATCGAGCTGTCCTCGACGAGCGAGACGACGATCAACCTGCCCTACATCAGCGCCTCCGCCGAGGGCCCGCTGCACCTGGACGAGAAGCTCACCCGCGCCCAGTTCGAGCAGCTGACCGCCGACCTGCTGGAACGCTGCAAGACCCCGTTCCACCAGGCGGTGAAGGACGCCGGGATCAAGGTGTCCGACATCGACCACGTCATCCTCGTAGGCGGCTCGACCCGCATGCCCACCGTCACCGGCCTGGTGAAGGAGCTGACCGGCAAGGACCCGCACAAGGGCGTCAACCCGGACGAGGTCGTCGCCATCGGCGCCTCCCTGCAAGCCGGTGTCCTCAAGGGTGAGGTCAAGGACGTCCTGCTGCTCGACGTCACCCCGCTGTCCCTCGGTATCGAGACCAAGGGCGGCATCATGACCAAGCTGATCGAGCGCAACACCACGATCCCGACCAAGCGCTCCGAGATCTTCACCACCGCCGAGGACAACCAGCCGTCCGTGCAGATCCAGGTCTACCAGGGCGAGCGCGAGATCGCCGCGTACAACAAGAAGCTCGGCATGTTCGAGCTGACCGGCCTGCCGCCGGCCCCCCGCGGCCTGCCGCAGATCGAGGTCACCTTCGACATCGACGCCAACGGCATCATGCACGTCGCCGCCAAGGACCTCGGCACCGGACGGGAGCAGCGGATGACCGTCACCGGCGGCTCCTCCCTGCCCAAGCAGGACATCGAGCGCATGATGCGCGAGGCCGAGCAGCACGCCGAGGAGGACCGTCGCCGCAAGGAGGCCGCCGAGACCCGCAACCAGGCCGAACACCTCGTCTACTCCACCGAGAAACTCCTCCAGGACAACCCGGACAAGATCCCCTCAGACGTCACCTCCGAGGTGAACGAGGCCCTGGCGGACCTGAAGGACAAGCTCAAGGGCGAGGACAGCCCGGCCATCCGCACCTCGATGGAGCGCGCGGCCACCGTCGCACAGAAAATCGGCACCGCCCTCTACGCCCAGGCCGGCGGCCCGCAAGCCGCGGCCGGCACCGGCCCGACGCAGAGCGGCGATGAGGAGGACGTCGTTGATGCGGAGATCGTCGACGACCAGACCCCGAAACGAGAAACCGGATGAGCCAGCCCGCCAACCCGGGCCGGGACGACCGCCCGGGTGGCGTCATCCGTGACAGCGGCCACCCTCCAGCCACGACGACCCGGCCCCGTCCCGACCGGCCCGCCCACCGGGGCGCACCGTCAGCTCGCGGTGGCGGGCCGGTGGCCGTGGCTGAACAATGCGCCCCGCGGCGTGCGAGGGTCGGCTTTTCCAGGGCAGACGAGGAACCGTCCCGGTGGCTCGACGAAGCGGACGTGTCGCTGTGCGCCGTCGGACGCGTCGGGTTGCTCGGTGCCGCCGCTGTCCTACACGTGGAACGGGACGGTCGTGACGACCACCTTCGGCAGGGGGCGCAGTGCTCTCCGTAGCCTGGCCGCGAGCCGGTTGTGCAGGAGGCGGTGGCGCCAGTGCCGTACGACGATCTCCGGGAGGATGACGGTCAGGGTGAGGTCCGGGCGCTGGTGGTGCAGTGACTCGATGTAGTTGACCAGTGGTGCGACGATCGCGCGGTAGGGGGAGAGAACGATCTTCAACGGGAGGTGGTCGCCCCACAGGTTCCAGTACGCGCGGAAGCGTCGGGCCTCGTCCGCGCTGGGGCTGATGTGGAGCGCGAGGACTGGCTGCTGGAGCGAGGCGGCGTAGGCCAGCGCTCGCATGCCGGCCTGGTCCAGGGCGGCGATCGGCACGATCGACAGGGGGTGGATCTCCTCGGGAGTCTCTTCGATCTCCGCTTCGGCTGTGGTCTCGAACGGCGCTCCGGGCACGGCGCCCGCTGTCTGTGCGGTGCCTCGTGCTGTGCGCTCCTCCGAACTCGGAGGTGTGATGGTGCGGCTGGGGACTTCGACGGCATGGGGATGCAGGGCGATCGCCGCGCCGACCGTGTCGTAGTGGAGCCGGATTCGTGTCGTCACCAGGATGAACAGTCCCACCGTGAGTACGGCGAACCACGCGCCCTCGGTGAACTTCGTGACGCCGGCGGTGACGAAGACGACCGCCGAGAGCAGGGCGCCGGTGGCGTTGAAGGCCAGGCTCTTGCGCCAGTGGCGGTCGCGCAGGCGCCACCAGTGAAGCTTCGCCATCTTCGAACGTGCTGGTCGGAGGGGCTGGCGTGCGGGTCGTTGGCCGTGCTCGTGCTGGTGGTGGGCGGCAGTCTGAGGCCT
>NZ_JBITZP010000097.1:0-5651 GCF_044546945.1 Kitasatospora sp. NPDC053057
GGTGACCCACTTCATGAACCCGACATCACGACACGCCGGGGAACCTCTGCATTTGAACCCGTACGCACCTCTGCACCTGAGGTAGTACCCGGACACCATCGTCGTGTCAAGACTCCTATGCCCGCAGATCACTTGGGCGATGTGCGGTGGCAGGCCGTTCATGATGGCGTCGGTCACGAAGATCCTGCGGAAGTCGTGCGGGGAGAAGACAAGCGGTTCGCCGCCAGCATCAGTCAGGCCCGTGGTGGCCAGCGCGTTGATCAGAAGCTTGCGGAGCGCGGTCGGGGTGAATGCGCGGTGTTCGGTGCCGATATCGCGCTGGAACAGCAGCGGCATCGGCGGGTTCCAGACCCGCTCGTGGACGTCGTAGGAGGTCACCAGCGGGATAGCGCCGCTGCCTCCTCGCAGGCAGCGGATGATGCTGGAAAGGACGTCCGCCAGTTCCGGGCTGACCAGCAGGAGCCGTTCGCTGTCGGTCTTGGACGGGGCGACCTGCAGCAGGGGCACGACTTCGCCGGTGCTGGGAAGCCGGTATTCGGTGATGCTGTGGTGGGTCAGCTCCAGGAGCTCCTCGTTGCGGATGCCTGTCAGACGCAGGACCTCGATCGCGGCGAAGGCCCAGAAGGCTTCGGTCTCCTCGTAGGTGAGGTTCCGCCGCCGCCCGGTCGAGGTCTCCTCGGCCCAGGTCAGGTGCCCGGCGGCCTTGGGCGCGACGGCTCTGCGCAAGGTTCCGGCGGTGTCGGGGATCAGGTCCCCGGGCCAGGTGTGCTCGGCGGCAGCCAGTAGTTCGGCTGCGGCGCGTCGCCTGCGGTCGACGGTGTCGGTCAGCACTGGCAGGAGGGGAAGCCGTTCGCGAGTGCGCTGGTCCATCCGGGCCTTGCGGTGTTTGCGGTCCTTGGCCTTGCTGATCTCCTCATCGCTGATCGGGCAGGGGACGACCCACGGTGCCCAGCGGGCCGGCTCTTCCGCAGCCCACTGGGCGATGTCCAGATAGAAGGCGCGGACGCGGATGAGCTCGTCCTTGGCGTTCAGCCTGGGGCTGGCGACCTCGACGGCGGTGCCGTCCGGACCGATCGTGGTGCGTTTCTTGGTGGCGATGTCTGTCTTCCAGGCCCGGGCCAGTGCTGGTGGCAGCCGCAGGGAGTCGATGCCTGGTGAGAGTGCTTCGATCCGGGTCCAGAACAGCCCGGCCAGCGTCCGCGACACCGCGTCCAGGCTGGTGTAGTCCAACGACGGCTGCCGTTCGCGCAGGTAGTCCACGATCAGGTCGCGGACCGGGCGGCACCGGATCGGATAGCGATCCACGAGTTCTTCGATGCTCAGCTGGCCGGCGGCAAGCCCGAACGCCCGGATCGTGGCCGGGGCGTCTTCAGGGAAGACTCCCAAGGCCCGCAGACGAAGGTAGAAGTCGACTTTGCGCTGACCCCCGCGGACATGGACCCGACGCAAGGTGTCGACCAGCTGCGCCATGACCTCCCAACCGACGATAGCTCGTCGAAAGGGTCAGCTCTCGGACCTATACCGCACCGAGGAATCCCGGATCGACCGGGCCCATCTGCTGGGCGAAGTCGGCGGCGACGCCGAGGACTTCACGCATCGGCACGGCACGGCGACTGGTGGCCGCAAGATCCGCTTGAGCCTCCTGCGACCACAAGAACGGAATCACCGAGATGCCCTGCGAGAAGGACAACGCGGCCGCCTCCTCACGCCAGCCTGGCCAGCGCAGCCCTTCATAGAACTTCTCCAGCCGTCCGGACAGCATCCAGGAGATCCATACCGAGTGACCCATCTCCATCGCTTCCCACTCCAACGTGTCCGGGGCGAAGTAGGTCATCTGTCCTGGGACGCCGGGCCGACCCGCCGCTTCCGGGTCGTGGCCGTTCAGCGCGAACACCCCACCCAACACGTCGTGGCCGACGATCAGGCCCTTCGCCGGATGCCAGGCGGGATCGAAATCGGCGGGGAACACATTGACCTGGGCAAGGCTTGGCAGACTGCCGTCGTCTTCGCCCGACCCTCCGCCGAACACACGCACCCATCCGTCATCGAGGACCAGGCCGCCGCTGTTCAACGCCACGGCGCCGAGCACTGATCGCGCCGTGACTTGCATCTGCAGCAGGCACCGGCGGCCCTCGCCCCGGTCAACGGGCAGCACCTTTACCGGAACAGTGCCGGCCGCGAACAGCTCCTGCAGCTCGGGCCAGGCCGGGTCGTCTACGTTGATCAGCTCATCAGTTCCACGCATCCGATGATGATCCCAGTGCTGCCCGACGTCTCCGACGCCAGGTCCGAGGGGCAGATTCCTATGGACGGAGGGCGACGCAGGCTCCCGAAGTTCAGAGAATTCGGGTTCGACGCGTTCTACTGCCTGCCCGGCAAGGACGGCGCCCACGAGAAGGGCGGGGTCGAGCATGAGGGCGGCCGCTTCCGCCGCACCCACCTGGTCCCGGTCCCCGAGGTGGACACGCTCGCGGACCTGAACGAGCGCATCGAGCGGATCGAGGCCGAGGAGGACGCCCGGCACATCGACAACCGCCCGACCTCGGTCGGCTTCGACTCCCGTGAGGAACAGCCGCTGCTGCGGCCGGTCCCTCTGGACGAGTTCGACGTCGGGCTGACCTCGACGCCGAAGGTCAACCGTTCGTCGCGGGTGACGATCCGCCAGAACCACTACTCGGTGCCGGCCCGGTTCATCGGCCGCAACGTGCGGGTGTCGCTGCGGGCCGACGAGGTCGTGGTCTTCGACCGGCACGAGGTCGTCGCCCGCCACCCCCGGCTGCCCGGCCGCTACGGCTACCGGGACCTACTCGATCACTACCTGGAGGTCCTGCGGGCCAAGCCCGGCGCGCTGGAGGGTTCCACCGGTCTCGCTGCGGCCCGCGCGGACGGCTCGTTCACCTCAGTCCACGACGCGTTCTGGGCCGCCGCCCGCGAGGCCCACGGCCGGTCCGCCGGCACCCGCGCGTTGATCGAGGTCCTACTGTTGCACCGCCGCCTGCCCGCCGAAGCCGTCATCGCCGGGATGAGCGCGGTCCTGGAGGCTGGCTCGGTCTCCCCGGAGCTGGTCGCCATCGAGGCCCGCAAGGCCCACGCCGTGGCCGGCGGGCCGCCACCCGTCGTGATCACGCCGCCCCCGGCCGCCGACGAGGAGCCCGAGGACATCGTGTCCGCGCGGGTGATCTCCCTGCCCACCAGACGTCCCGAACTACCGCCGGACACTCGCCCGGCGCCGTCGCTGGCCGCCTACGGCCAGCTCCTTTCAATCACCTCGAAAGGCTCAGCATGACGCAGAGCACCACCCAGGCCCCGAACCAGCAGGGGTCCTGGGCTTCCTCAGGGCTGCCCGGACAGCGGAGCGCCGACCCCGCGATCGCCATCGAGACGGCCTGCCGCACGCTGGGCCTGACCACGATGCGGGGCCGCTGGGAGGAGGCGGTCCAGCAGGCTCTGCGCGAGCACGCCTCCTATGCCGACTTCCTGGCCGAGCTGTTGGAGAGCGAATGCGAGGACCGCGAGGAACGGCGCAAGATGCGCCGGGTGAAGGAGGCGGGCTTCCCACGGCAGAAGCGCATCGAGGACTTCGACTTCTCGAAGAACCCGAACGTCTCCCCGGAGGTCGTGAACACCCTGGCCACGATGAATTGGGTGAGGGCCGGGCAGCCGCTCTGCCTGATCGGCGACTCCGGGACCGGCAAGTCCCACCTGCTGATCGGGATCGGCACTGCGGTTGCCGAGGCCGGCGGGAGAGTCCGCTACACAACCGCCGCGAACCTGGTCAACGAGCTTGCCGAGGCCGCCGACGACAAGCAACTCGGCCGCACGATCAAGAAGTACGGGCGCGTCGACCTTCTCTGCCTGGACGAACTCGGCTACGTCAAGCTCGACCGGCACGGCGCCGAACTGCTCTTCCAGATCTTCACCGAACGCGAGGAACGGCACGCGATCGCGATCGCCTCCAACCAGCCGTTCGTCAAAGCGCACATGTTCCGGCGAACCTGTGCCAGGTGGCGGCGAAACTTCACGGGTTCGTGGTGCGTGCAGTCCGGAAGTCTTGGTACTCGTCGCAGACGATGCCCTGGTTGACCCAGCGTCGGGGGTCGGCGGCAAGTTCGCGCTCTGCCAGGTGCAGGGCTTCCTCCGGAGTGGGCAGGACAGCGATCTCCCGTCCCCGGGTCTCTTCGTCGGGGTCAAGGGGCGGGAACTCGGTGATGTCGAGGAAGGTGTCGGTGCCGACGTCCTCGACCTCGCTCAGGTAGATCGTGATCCCCGCTCGGCTTGGGCTGAGGGCGACCCAGCGAAGTCCGTGACGGTCGTCGGGTTCGATGGCTCCGAGGAACTGCTCGATCTGCTTCCCGCGCTGGAGGGCGGCGAGGGCGAAAGCAGGGGTGAGGTGCCGCATGTCAGGTCCTCTGCTGGTGCTGGTCGGGTAGGCGTCCAGGGTCGATGTGATCAGCAAGGTAGATCAGAGCGGCTTGCGGGTCCATGCCGAAGGCGGAGGCTACGAGTTTGGGGTCCATCGTGTTGACGAGGTCGACGAGGCGGGTGCTGCGGATCATTCGCGGCGGGAAGCCGCAGTCGTCAAGGATGTGGGAGAGATAGGAAGTTGAGGCTGGGCTTCGTCCGGCCTTTGTCCCTTTGGTGACCATGACGTGGGGATTGTCGGTCCGCCAGGCCGCCCGGTGGGCCAGGCCCTGCTGCAGCACGGTCCAGGAGGCGGGGTCGAGGGGGACGGGATGGGGCCGTTTGCCGAGCCGCACTTTCCGGGCGGCCTCGTCGATGTCGTCGATCTGCAGCATCCGTGCCTCTGAGCTGGAGACTCCGTGCAGCAGGGCGAGCATGCCCACCAGGGCCTCGTGCGGGTGCACGCGCTCCCCGGTCGTCCAGCGATGGAAGAGCTGACGCTGCTGGTCCAGGGTGAGGGTCCGGCCGCGGAAGCCGTTCGCCTCTTTGACGGTGAGCGTGTGGGTCGGATCGACCAGTACCACCTTGTTGGCGCGGGCGAATCGGAAGAACTGCCGCAGCACCGTCAGCCGGCGCTTGCGGGCCCTGGGCAGTGTTGCGAGGAACGCCTCGATGTCGTGCACATCGACGAGAGACCAGTCGTCCTTGTCCTGATCGGTCAACAGGAACAATGCCAGGTCGCGCATGGTGGCCAGGGCGGTCTCCTGGGTGTGGTCGCTGCGGGGACGGGTGCCGGCCCGGCGGGCCCGGTCCTGGGCTCGCATCCTCGAGGCGTCGAACGCCGACACGGCCGCCCGCATCGAGTCCGGCACGGCCTCAATACGTCGGCGTCGGCGCCCTGCGGCCAGCCGCTCGGCCTGGTCGGTGGGCAGTGCCAGGCCGTGGCGGGTGAAGAAGTCCTCCAACGCGCGGGCGAAGGAGCCCATCGACCGTCCTGGTCGTCGTGATCGTTCCAGCAGGGCCGGGGGCGAGTTGGGATGCTCGTCCTGCAGGAGCCGGCCCAGGTCGGTGACGAAACCGCAGGCCCGCGAGACGCAGTGCCGGGCGGCGATGTGGGCGACGAAGTCGCCCAACCAGGAAGGCGGCTCGGGGAGTTTTTCGGGCTCT
Organism: Kitasatospora sp. NPDC053057; assembly: GCF_044546945.1. NCBI lineage: Bacteria > Bacillati > Actinomycetota > Actinomycetes > Kitasatosporales > Streptomycetaceae > Kitasatospora > Kitasatospora sp. NPDC053057. Next base: position 5,569 of record NZ_JBITZP010000097.1, read on the forward strand.
CCTGCTTGATGTGTGGGTCAGGCTGTCGCGGGTTGGCGTCCAGGGAGGGTGGGGCGAGGGCCCGCCAGGGTGAGCATGACCAG
>NZ_JBITZP010000098.1:0-5334 GCF_044546945.1 Kitasatospora sp. NPDC053057
AGTTGGCAAGACCGCCATGCGGAACCGCCACACCCTTCGGACGACCCGTCGAACCCGACGTGTAGATCACGTACGCCAGGCCATCAGCCCGCACCATCATCTCCGGCGCGGTGTCCGGCTGAGCGGACAGCTGCATCACCATCAGCGCACTGTCCACCGCCACCAACCGGGCACGCCCGGCCGGCAGTTCGTCCAACGTCTCCTCATCGGTGAGGGTCAGCACCGCACCGCTGTCCGCGAGCATGAACGCGATGCGCTCCGCCGGGTACTCCGGGTCGATCGGCAGATAGCCCGCGCCCGCCTTCCACGCGGCGAGGATCGCCACCACCGCATCCACACCGCGCGGCAGGCAGACACCCACCAGCGACTCGACACCGACACCCTGCGCCACCAGGTAGTGCGCCAGCCGGTTCGCCCGCACATCCAGCTCCGCGAACGACACCTCCTCGCCGTCCGCCACCACCGCAACCGCAACCGGCGTCCGCGCCACCTGCGCCGCGAACAGCCCCGGAACCAGCGTCGAACCGAACTCCACCGCCGAGGAGTTCCACTCGGTCAGCACCTGCGCCCGTTCCTCCACGGACAGCACGTCCACCGCGCTCAGCCGCACCTCCGGGTCGGCGGCCACCAGTTCGAGCACCCGCACCAGTCGCGCCGCCAGCCGCTCGACGGACTCCGCCTCGAACAGGTCCGCCGCACCGACCACCGAGCCGGACACGCCGGCCGGAGCGCCCTGCGCGTCGAACAGCTCGCCCAGCAGCACGTCCAGGTCGAACCGTGCCACCGAGTCGGTGCCCGTCTCCACCCCGCTGACGCCCGCGCCCGGCAGGTCGAGCACGGCCTGCGCGTTGTTCTGCATCGTGAACATCGTCTGGAACAGCGGGTGGCGGCCGATCACGCGCGCCGGCGTCAGCTCCTCGACCAGCTTCTCGAACGGCACGTCCTGGTGCTCGAAGGCCGACAGGGCCGTCTCGTGCCCCTGGGCCAGCAGTGCGCGGAAGCTCGGGTCGCCCGACAGGTCCGTCCGCAGCACCAGGCTGTTGACGAAGAAGCCGACCAGGTCGTCCAGCGCCACGTCCGTCCGACCGGCGACGACGGTGCCGATCGGGATGTCGGTCCCTGCTCCGAGGCGGGACAGCAGCAGCGCCAGCGCCGACTGCAGCACCACGAATAGGCTCACGCCCTCGGCCCGGGCCAGCTCGGCGAGCTTGGCATGCACCTCGGCGGGAACCTCGACCGTCGCGGCGAGGCTGCGGTGGGAAGCCGTCGCCGGTCGCGGGTGGTCGACGGGCAGCGCCAGCTCCTCTGGCGCACCCGCCAGGGCGTCCCGCCAGTAGCCGAGCTGGCGGGACAGCAGGCTGTCCGGGTCGTCCTCGTCGCCGAGCAGCTCACGCTGCCACAGCGCATAGTCCGCGTACTGGACGGGCAGCGGCGCCCACTCCGGCGCCCGGCCCGCGCAGCGGGCCGCGTACGCCATGGAGACATCCCGGGCCAGCGGCCCCATCGACCAGCCGTCGCCCGCGATGTGGTGCACCACCACCGCCAGGACGTGCTCGTCCGGCGCGGTGGAGAAGACCCAGGCCCGGATCGGCACATCGGACGCCAGGTCGAACAGGTGTCGCGCGGCCCCGGACACGGCGGCGTCCAGCTCCTCCGGCGCCACCTGGGCCGCCGCCAGCTCCCACTCCAGCTCGTCGAGCTTGTGGATCCGCTGGTGGGGCTCGCCGTCCTGGGTCGGGAACACCGTGCGCAGCACCTCGTGCCGGCCGATGACGTCGCGCAGTGCCGCGTTCATCGCCGCCAAGTCCAGCTCGCCGGACAGCCGCCGCACGATCGGGATGTTGTAGGCCGGGCTGGGACCGTCCAGCTGGCCGATGAACCAGAGCCGACGCTGGGCAAAGGACAGAGGGATCATCAGTGCTGCTCCTCGGTGGTGCGCATCGGCCGCAGTGCTGGCCTGGCTGTCTTCTGTGTTCCAAGCTGCCGGGCGAGTCCGGCGACCGTCGGTGTCCGGTAGAGCGCTCGCAGCGATACGTCGATCCGCAGCAGCGCCCTGATCTGGCTGATGAGTCGGGTGGCGAGCAGGGAGTGGCCGCCGAGGGCGAAGAAGTCGTCGTCCACGCCCACGCTATCGAGGCCCAGGACCTCGGCGAACGCCCGGCACAGGAGTTCCTCCTGCCGGTTCGCCGGTGCCCGGCCCGCACCCGCGCCGAACTCGGGGGCGGGCAGGGCCTTGCGGTTCAGCTTCCTGTTGGCGGTCAGCGGCAGGGCGTCCAGCACCACGACCGCCGACGGGACCATGTACGCGGGCAGCTGGTCCTGGACCGCCAGGCGGAGTGCCTGCGCGAGCCCCTCGGCCTCTTCCCCGCTCGCCCCGGCGGGCACCACGTAGGCCACCAGCCGCTGGTCGCCGGGCTTGTCCTCGCGGACAACCACGACGGCCTGGGCCACCGTGTCGTGGCCGGCGAGCACCGCCTCGATCTCGCCCGGTTCGATCCGGAAGCCGCGGACCTTCACCTGGTCGTCGGCCCGGCCCAGGCATTCCAGCTGCCCGTCGCCGGTCCAGCGCGCGAGGTCGCCGGTGCGGTACATCCGTGCTCCCGGCTCGAACGGGTTCGCGGTGAACCGCTCCGCCGTCAGGCTGGGACGGCCCGCGTAGCCGCGCGCCAACTGGGCGCCGGACAGGTACAGTTCGCCCGCCACACCGGCCGGAGCCGGCTGCATCCGGGCGTCCAGGACGTACCCGCGCACACCGGCGAACGGACGTCCCACCAGCACCGGTCCGGCGGCCACCTCTGCGGAGGTCGCCCACACCGTCGCCTCGGTCGGCCCGTACAGGTTGACCGCCTCGATGCCGAGCGCGGTGAAGCGCTGCGCCAGTTCGGGCGGCAGGGCCTCGCCGCCGACCAGCGCCCACACCCCGGCGGGCCAGCCGTCCACGTCCAGCAGGGCCCGCCACAGCGACGGCACGCCCTGCACCACCGTCGCCCCGGAGGAGACCACCAGCCGGGTGAGGGCCGCCGGGTCGCGGACCACGTCGCGGGAGGCCACGACCACCGACGCGCCGGACACCAGCGGCAGGAACAGTTCCAGCGCCGCGATGTCGAAGGACACCGTGGTCACCGCCACCAGCCGGTCGCCGCCGGTCAGCCGGACCCGCTCCCGCACACCGCCCAGGTGCGCGGCGAGCGCGCCGTGCGGGACCACGACGCCCTTGGGGCGGCCGGTGGAGCCGGAGGTGTAGATCAGGTACGCCGGGTGCGAGGGCAGCGGCGCGGGACGTCCGTCCGCGGGCAGCGCGTCCGCAGGCAGCCGCGTCAACTCCGCCGTGACAGCGGGGTCGTCGAGGGCCACCACCGGCGCCCCGAAGCCGGACAGGACCTTGGCCGGCCCGCTCGTGGTCAGCACGAGGGCGGTGTCGGCGTCGCCGATGGTGTAGGCGACCCGGTCCGCCGGGTACTCCGGGTCCACCGGCAGGTAGGCGCCGCCGACCTTCAGCACCGCGAGCAGGGCGACGACCAGGTCGACGCCGCGGTCCAGGACCACCGCGACCACCGACTCCGGGCCGACGCCGCGGCCGGCCAGGTAGTGCGCCAGCCGGTCGGCCCGGGCGTTCAGTTCGGCGTACGTCAGCTCGGCGCCGCCGGACACCACGGCCACGGCGTCCGGGGTGCGCGCGGCCTGTGCCGCGAACAGCTCGGGCACCAGGGCGCCTTCGGACGCCTCCCCCGTGTCGTTCCACTCGTCGAGAAGCCGGTGCAGGTCGCCGTCGCCGAGCACCCGCACCGCGGCGAGCGCCTGCTCGGAGCCGCCGTCCAGGGCGGTCTCCAGTGCGGCGACCAGGTTCTCGGCGGCGGTGCACATGAGCCGTGCGACGGCCTCGCCGTCGACGGCGGCCACCGCGTCCACGGTCAGGTGGATCGACTCGCCGTCGTCGTCGACCGCCACCACAAGCGGGTAGTTGGTCCGCTCCTGGGCGAACCGCGCCTCGAAGCCCTCGAATCCGCGGTTGCGGTCGTCCCGCTCCTGCTCGGATCCGGCGGGGTTGTGGCGGTAGTTGAGCAGCGCGGTGAACAGCGGGGTGTCACCGGACAGTCCGCTGGCCCGCTGGGCCAGTGCCAGCGAGGCGTGCTCGTGCTCCAGCAGCTCGGCCAGCTGGCCGCGCATCGCCGACACGGCCTCCAGCGCGCCGAGTTCACCGGTGCGCACCCGCACCGGCAGGGTGTTGATGAACGGTCCCGGGGTGTTCGCCGAGCCCGCGCCGGCGTTCATCCGGCCGAAGAGGACGGTGCCGAAGACGACGTCGGAGCGGCCCGACACGGCGGCGAGGGTCCGCGCGTAGGCGACGTGCAGGACGGTCGCCGCGCTCGTGCTCATCCGGCGGGCGACCGCGCGCACCCGGTCGTGCAGCTCGGGTGCGAAGGGCACCCGCAGCCGGACCGCGTCCGCGCCGTCACCGTGGACGTCGACCAGGCCGTACGGCGCGGTCGGCTCGTCCACGTCGGCGAGCAGCCCGGTGAAGTACCGCTCGTGCTCCGCCTGCGCCACCCCGCCACGCGCCTGTGCGACGAACGCGCGGAACGGCACCGGCGTTGGCAGCGAGTCGCCCCGGCCGGTCAGGAAGGCCTGCACCTCGGCCAGCACCACCTCGAGGGCGGTGTGGTCCTGGACGGCGTGGTGGACCTTGAGCAGCATCAGCCACCGGCCACCGTCCGGCAGCGCCGCCATGTGCAGCGTGAGCAGCGGCGCCCGGCCCAGATCCATCGACGAACCGCCGGCGGTCAGCAGCTGCTGCACCGGGTCGGTGCCGTCGGCGGCCAGGGCCACCTCCTCGACGGAGAGCGGGGCCCGGCGCCAGACCACCTGGACCGGCTCGCGCAGGCCCTCCCAGGCCAGCGAGGTACGGAAGATGTCGTGCCGATCGACGACCTGCTGCAGGGCGCCGGTGAAGGCGTCCAGCAGCTCGCGGGACTCCAGCTCGAAGACCAGCGGGGTGACGTAGGCGTCATCGCCGCCGTCGGCGAGGAGGTGGTGGAAGAGCAGGCCCTCCTGGAGCGGGGCCAGCGGGTAGACGTCGGCGACGTTCGCCGCGCCGCCGGGAACGGCCGCCACCACGGTGGCGATTTCCCGGTCCGAGAGCTCCACCATGGGGAGCATGTCCGGCGTGATCTCGACGGCGTCGGCGGGGATCAGGTTCGCCGAGACGTCCACCGCCCGGCCGGCACCCGCCGACAGGGCGAGCCCGGCCGGGGTCGGCGTCTGGAACAGCGCCCGCACCGAGACGGACACGCCGTGGCCGCGCAGCACCTCGACCAGGCGCACGGCGAGCAGCGA
>NZ_JBITZP010000099.1:0-5322 GCF_044546945.1 Kitasatospora sp. NPDC053057
TCCGGCGTCGCGGCGGCCTGCGCCTCGAACAGCTCCGGCACCGCCCCCGACGGCAGCCCGGTGACCGGGCCATGCCAGCCCGACAGCAGCTGCTCGCGCTCCGCTGTGCCGAGGATCTCGATCGTGCTGAGCGGCGCGTCGGGGTCGGCGGCGGCCGCCCGGAGCACCCGGACCAGGCGCTCGCCCAGCGTGGCCGCGGTGGTGTGGTCGAACAGGTCGGCCGCGTACTCCACGGCTCCGCTCAGGCCGTTGGCGAGGCCGTCGGCGTCGTGCTGCTCGACGAAGGCGAAGGACAGGTCGAACTTGGCCAGGCGCTGGTCGAGGTCGTGTTCCCGGCAGGGGAGCCCGGCGAAGTCCGCGGGGAGGTCCTCGTCGCTGTCCAGCGTCACCATGGTCTGGAACAGCGGGTGCCGGGCCGGGGTGCGGGCCGGGTTGAGCTGCTCGACGAGGCGCTCGAAGGGGACGTCCTGGTGGTCGAAGGCGTCCAGGTCGAGGCGTCGGACGCGCTCCAGCAGCCGGCGGAAGCTCGGGTCGCCGGAGGTGTCGGTGCGCAGGACGAGGGTGTTGACGAAGAAGCCGACCAGGTCGTCGAGGGCCTCGTCGGTGCGTCCGGCGACGGCCGTGCCCAGCGGGAGGTCGGTGCCCGCGCCGAGCCGGGTGTACAGCGCGGCCACGGCGGCTTGCAGCACCATGAACAGGCTGGCTCGCTCTTCGGCCGCCAACTCGGCCAGGGCCGCGTACAGTTCGGCGTCCAGGATGAGGTCGGCGGCGCCGCCCAGGTGGCTGGGCGCGCTCGGGCGCGGCCGGTCGTAGGGGAGGGCCAGCTCCTCCGGGGCCTCGGCCAGGGCGCCCTGCCAGTGGGCGAGTTGGGTGGTGAGCACGCTCTCCGGGTCGTCCTCGGTGCCGAGCACCTCGTGCTGCCAGAGGGTGTAGTCGGCGTACTGGACGGGCAGCGGCTCCCACTGCGGCTCGGTGCCGGCGCGGCGGGCCCGGTAGGCGGCGTCCAGGTCCCGGAAGAGCGGGGGGACGGACCAGCCGTCGCTGGCGATGTGGTGCATCAGCACCAGCAGCACGTGCTCCTCGGCCGACAGCGAGAACAGCGTGCAGCGGATGGGCAGTTCGGACGCCAGGTCGAAGACGTGCCGCACCGCCCGGTCCACCTCTGCGGTCAGCTCGGCTTCGTCGGCCACCGCCACGGCGGCCACCTCGACGGAAGCGACGGCGGGGCTGTCCGGCTCGGCGATCGACTGCCGCGGCCGGCCCTCGGTGGCCGGGAAGGTGGTGCGCAGCACCTCGTGCCGGGCGAGCACGTCGCGCAGCGCGAGGGAGAGGACGGCGGCGTCGATCTCGCCGGTCAGCCGGACGGCGAACGGCGTGTTGTAGAGCGCGCTCGGGCCGTCGAGCTGTTCGATGAACCACAGCCGCTGCTGCGCGAACGACAACGGGATCAAGGTCTGCCTCCGGCGGGTGACGTGCTGAGTGGATGTGGCGGTCGGGCCACCGGGGACGGCCGGTGGCGCCTGTGACCTACGACGGGCTGCCGGGCCGGCGCATCGGCCTGAGGGCGGGCCGGGCCTTGCGGGCCGCGGGCAGCGCGGTGGAGAGTTCGCCAACCGTGGGGTGGTCGAAGAGGGTGCGGATCGACATCTCGACGCCGAGGGCGGAGCGGATGCGGCTGACCAGCTTGGTGGCGAGCAGGGAGTGCCCGCCGAGGTCGAAGAAGCCGTCGTCGATGCTGACCGTGGCCAGGCCGAGCACCTGGGCGAACAGCTCGCACAGGCTCTGCTCCTGCGCCGTCCTGGGCGCCCGGCCCTCCGGCGTGCCGGTGTAGTCGGGGGCGGGCAGGGCGCGGCGGTCGACCTTGCCGTTCCCGGTCACCGGCAGGGCGTCGAGGACGACGACGGCGGCGGGGAGCATGTAGGCGGGCAGGCGGTCGCTGACGAAGCTGCGCAGTTCGCCGGGGGTGGCCTCGCCGGTGACGTAGGCGACCAGGCGCTTGTCGCCGGGTTGGTCCTCGCGGACCAGGGCGAGGGCCTGGCCGACGCCGGGGTGGGCGGTGAACGCGGCCTCCACCTCGGCGAGTTCGATGCGGAAGCCGCGGATCTTGACCTGGTCGTCGGCGCGGCCGAGGAACTCCAGGATGCCGTCGGCGCTCCAGCGGACGAGGTCGCCGGTGCGGTACATGCGCTCGCCCTTGCCGCCGAAGGGGCAGGCGACGAAGCGCTCGGCGGTCAGGTCCGGGCGGCCGACGTAGCCCCGGGCGAGCCCGGCGCCGGCGATGTACAGCTCACCGGGCACCCCGGCCGGGACGGGCTGGAGGGTGTCGTCCAGCACGTACGTCCGGGTGTTGGCCATGGGGCGGCCGATCGGCACCACGTCCGGCACCGACTCGGCCGAGGGGAGAGGCAGTTGGGTCGCACAGAGGGTGATCTCGGTCGGGCCGTAGAGGACCCGCACCCCGATCCCCGGGACGGCCGCCAGCACCCGGCGGACGGCGGGCGCGGAGACCACGTCCCCGCCGGTCAGCACCTCGCGGACACCGTCGAAGACGCCCGGCTCCTCCTCCGCGATCACGCGGAACAGCCCTGCGGTGACGTGCACATGGGTGAGCCGGTGGGCCCGGACCAGCCTGCGGATGGCGGCGGCGTCCAGCTCGCCCCGCGGCGCGACGACCACCTGGCCGCCGGAGAGCAGCGGCGCCCACAGCTCGTACGTCGAGGCGTCGAAGGCGTGCGGGGCGTGGAAGAGGACCCGCAGCCCGTCGGGGTGCTGCCAGCACGGGTCCGAGGCGAGCTGCACCACGTCCCGGTGGGTGATGGCGATGCCCTTGGGCTTGCCGGTGGAGCCGGAGGTGAACATCACGTAGGCGAGCTGCTCGGGGTGGGGCGCGGCACGGTGGGCGCGCCGCCGGCGCGGGCCGTCGAACCAGCCGCCGGTGAGCGGCAGGACCGGGCAGGGGGCGTCGGCGGCCAGCGGGTGGTCCTGGTGCGCGGGGTCGACCAGGACGAGCGCCGCGCCGGTCTCGGCGGTGATCTGCCGCAGCCGCTCGGCCGGGTGCCGGTCGTCCAGCGGGACGTAGCTGCCACCGGCCTTGGTGACCGCGAGGATCGCCGTCACCAGCTCGGCGGAGCGGTCCATCAGCAGGACCACCGGGGTGTCGGCGCCGACCCCGGCCTCGGCCAGGTGGGCGGCGAGGTGTTCGGCCCGGGAGTCCAGTTCGGCGTAGCTCAGCCGGGCGGCGCCGGAGACCACGGCGAAGGCGTCGGGGGTGGCGGCGGCCCGGGCCTCGAACAGCTCGGGCAGGGTGGCGTCCGGGACGGGCACGGCGGTGTCGTTCCAGCCGGTGAGCAGCTGTTCGCGCTCGGCCGGGGCGAGGACCTCGATGCCGCCGATCGGCGCGTCGGGGTCGGCCGCGATGGCGCTCAGCACCCGCAGCAGCCGCTCGGCGAGGGCGGTGGCGGTGGCGGCGTCGAACAGGTCGGTCGCGTACTCGATGGCCACCGTCAGGCCCGCCCGGGGGCCCTGCTCGGTGAAGCGGAAGGACAGGTCGAACTTGGCCACGTCCAGTTCGAAGGGGTGCTCCGCGCAGCCCAGTTCGCCGAAGGCGGTGGGCACCGCGGCGCGGCTCTCCAGGGCCACCAGGGTCTGGAAGAGCGGGTGGCGGGCCGGAGTGCGGGCCGGGTTGAGCTGCTCGACGAGGCGCTCGAAGGGGATGTCCTGGTGGTCGAAGGCGTCCAGGTCGGTGCGGCGGACGCGCTCCAGTAGCTCACGGAAGGTCGGGTTGCCGGAGGTGTCGGTGCGCAGCAGCAGGGTGTTGACGAAGAAGCCGACCAGGTCGTCCAGGGCCTCGTCGCCGCGGCCGGCGACGGGGGTGCCGAGCGGCAGGTCGGTGCCGGCGCCGAGGCGGGTGTAGAGGGTGGCGACGGCGGCCTGCAGGACCATGAACAGGCTGGCGTTCTGTGCGCCGGCCAACTCGGCTAGCGCCGAGTGGAGTTCGGCTCCGACGGCGGCCTCCGCCAGCCCGCCGCGGTGGCTCGGCTCTGCCGGGCGCGGGCGGTCGTAGGGGAGCGCCAGCTCCTCCGGGGCGTCGGCCAGGGCCTGCTGCCAGTGGGCGAGTTGCTCGGTCAGCAGGGCGGTTGGCTGCTCCTGGGTACCGAGCAGTTCGCGCTGCCAGAGGGCGTAGTCGGCGTACTGCACCGGCAGCGGCTGCCAGGTCGGGGCGGTGCCGGCGCTGCGCGCCCGGTAGGCGGCGGCGAGGTCGCGGAAGAGCGGGGCGACGGACCAGCCGTCGCTGGCGATGTGGTGCATCAGCACCAGCAGCACGTGCTCGTCCTGTGGCAGGGAGAACAACGTGCAGCGGACGGGGAGTTCGGCCGCGAGGTCGAAGACCTGCCCGCCGGCCGCGGCCAGGGCGGTGCGCAGCTCGTCCTCGGTGGCCACCGGCACGGCCCGCAGCGGGAGTTCGGGGGCCTCGGTGACCAGCTGGTGCGGCTGGCCGTCGGTGGTCGGGACGAGGGTGCGCAGCACCTCGTGCCGGGCCACCACGTCCCGCACCGCCTGCTCAAGGGCGGGGAGGTCGACCGGGCCGGTCAGCCGGACCGCGACGGGTGTGTTGTAGAGCGCGCTCGGGCCCTCGAACTGCTCGATGAACCACAGTCGTTGCTGGGCGGGGGAGAGCGGGACGAGCGCGGGCCGGTCGGCGGGCCGCAGGGCCGGGCGGGCCGGTCCGGAGACGGGCAGCGCGGTGGCCAGGGCGGCGACGGTGGGGTGGTCGAAGAGGGTGCGGATCGGCAGCTCCGCGCCGAGGGCGGTGCGGATGCGGCTGGCCAGCCGGGTGGCGAGGAGGGAGTGCCCGCCGAGGTCGAAGAAGTTGTCGTCGATGCTCACGGCGGTCAACCCGAGGACCTCGCCGAAGAGTTCGCACAGCGAGCGCTCGGTCTCGGTGCGCGCGGCCCGGCCCTCGCCGCCGGTGTAGTCGGGGGCGGGTAGGGCGCGGCGGTCGACCTTGCCGTTGGGGGTGACGGGCAGCGCGTCGAGGGTGACGATCGCCGCCGGGAGCATGTAGCCGGGCAGACGCTCGGCGACGAAGCTGCGCAGATCCTCGGGGGTGGCCTCGCCGGTGACGTAGGCGACCAGGCGCTTGTCGCCGGGCCGGTCCTCGCGGACCAGGGCGGCGACCTGGCGGACGGCCGGGTGGGCGGTGAACGCGCCCTCCACCTCGCCGAGCTCGATCCGGAAGCCGCGGATCTTGACCTGGTGGTCCGTTCGGCCGACGAACTCCAGTTCGCCCGTGGTGGTCCAGCGGGCGAGGTCGCCGGTGCG
>NZ_JBITZP010000100.1:0-5265 GCF_044546945.1 Kitasatospora sp. NPDC053057
GACACCCCCGTCATCACCCTCGACGCCCGCCGCCGGGACAGCGCCAAGAGCGCCCTCATCACCCTGGTCGAGCACGCCCTGCTCGCCCGGCTCCGGTAAGTCCCGCGCCGAGCGCGCGAGTGATCCGCGAGCGGGAACCGTCCGGCCCCGGCGAGCCGTCACACTGACGGGTCGCCGGGGCGGCGGCGCTTACCGGCCGGTGTCCTCCCGGGGCCGCGCGCAAGACCCGTGTATAAGCAGCGGATAACAGTTCGGTAGGCATTTTGTGATCAACAATGACGCAGCGTGGCGAATCAGCGTCACTCAGCGCCAGATGACCACGGTTTTGCTCCGGCATGTCGCTGATTGTCCGGATTGTGACGACGCGGGTGCCATGCGGCGTCTGTTTGTCCCCCATCCCTGCACGTGCTGAAATTCCAGCTACCCCTGAACATCCCGCGTCGGCCGTCCGACGGCGGGCCAGGGCCCCGGGGGTAGCGCTGGATTGATCCATGGCCGGCAAGTCGGCCGAGAGGTAGTAGTCGAGTGAGGCGTAAGCAGCAACCCGCCCCGCAGCGGCGCTCCGAGCCCCGCCAGAGCGAGCCGAACGGCAGCGCCGCGGAACAGGCCGGATTCTCCGCGTTCACTCCCACCGAGGAGCGCGCCCCGACCACCCCGGCCCCCAAGCCCCCGACCGCGGGCAAGGAGCCGCGCCCGGGCGCCGGTCCGGCGGGTGACGGCGGCTCCAGCCGCTACGACTTCCTCCGTCCGCGCAACTGGCGCGTGCCGACCCGCCTGATCGCGATCCTGCTGATCCCCGTGATCATCAGTCTGGTCTTCGGCGGTCTGCGAGTGAACACCTCGGTCGACGGCTACATCAAGGCCTCCCGCGCCGAGAAGACCGCCGAGCTGGCCAAGTCGGCGACCGAACTCGCCGAGGCGCTCGAGAACGAGCGCGACAAGACCCTGATACCCCTGATGACCGGGCAGGACCCGAACAACGAGGTCGCCAAGCGCCGCGCCGACACCGACGCCGCGCTGAAGGCCTACCAGGCCGCCTACGCGGCCTCCGACAAGTCCGGTGAGCTGCCGCGCCGCCACGAGGCCTTCGAGACCCTGGTGGTCGACCTGCCGCACCTGCGCCAGGTCGCGTACAGCAAGGAGCTGTTCGCCAGCGCCACCGCGAGCGCCTACTCGACGATGTTCGCGCCGCTGCTGTCCTACGACAACTCGGTCGGCAACGGCTCCGCCAACGCCACCAGCAAGGGTCGCGCGATCTACGCGATGTCGCTGGCCAAGGCCTCCGCCTCGACCCAGCGCTCGCTGATGCTCAGCCTGCTGGTCGGCGCCGCGACGGGGGTGACCACCCGCTACGAGAACCAGGACATGACCCAGCAGATCCTGGTCTCGGAGAAGCTGGAACAGGTCTCGATCAGCGAGTTCACCACCGGCAGCGACCCCGTGGACGCCAAGAAGTACGCGGACGCGCAGGTCGCCCTGGCCACCGCCCAGGACCGCTCGGCCAACAAGATGCCCAACGGCACCGTGCCCACCATGCAGGGCCTGCTGGCGCTCGCCGCCAACTACGCCGAGGCCGCCGCCATCGGGCAGCAGAGGGGCAAGGCCGCCGCCGACGCCGCGTACGCCGAGGCCAAGAACGCCGGTCTGACCCCGGACAACTGGAACCAGGCCGCCGGAAACCACATCCAGGCCCTGCGGAACACCGAAGTCGTGCTGCTGGACGACGTCCTCACCGACTCCCGCAACCTCAAGGACAACGCGCTCTACGACGCCATCCTCAACACGGTCATCGTCGTCGCCGCACTGATCCTGGCCGGCCTGCTCACCGGCTACGTCGCCCGCTCGATGATCCTCGGCATGCGCACCCTGCGCAGCGCCGCCCTGGAGATCGCCGACCACCGCCTGCCGGACCTGGTCGAGAAGCTCTCCAAGACCGACCCCGACCGGGTCGACACCTCGGTGACCGCGATCCCGCTGCACGGCAAGGACGAGATCGGCGAAGTCGCCCGGGCCTTCGACCAGGTCCACCAGCAGGCCGTGGCGCTCGCCGCCGAGCAGGCGCTGCTGCGAGGGAACGTCAACGCGATCTTCACCAACCTGTCGCGCCGCAGCCAGGGCCTGATCCAGCGCCAGCTGGCGCTGATCACCGACCTGGAGAACAACGAGGCCGACCCGGACCAGCTGGAGAACCTCTTCAAGCTGGACCACCTCGCGACCCGTATGCGCCGCAACGGTGAGAACCTGCTCGTCCTCGCGGGCGAGGAGGCCGGCCGCCGCTGGAACACCCCGGTCCCGCTGGTCGACGTGCTGCGCGCCGCCGCCTCCGAGGTGGAGCAGTACGAGCGCGTCGAGCTGTCCGGCATCCCCGAGGTCGAGGTCGTCGGCGCCGCCGTGACCGACCTCGTCCACCTGCTCGCCGAGCTGCTGGAGAACGCCACCTCGTTCTCCAGCCCGCAGACCCGGGTGCTGGTCAACGCGACCCGTCTGCCGGACGGCCGGGTGCTGGTCGAGATCCACGACAAGGGCATCGGCCTCACCGCCGACGACTTCGCGGAGATCAACGAGAAGCTGGCCGAGCCGCCCACGGTCGACGCCACCATCTCCCGCCGCATGGGCCTCTTCGTGGTCGGCCGGCTCTCCCAGCGGCACGACATCCGCGTCCAGCTGCGCCCGTCCGGCGAGTCGGCCGGCACCACCTCGCTGGTCATGCTCCCGCCGTTCGTCACCCAGTCCGCGGTGGCACCGGAGCCGGAGGAGCAGTTCACCGTCTCCCGGATCTTCGCCGACCAGGAGCCGTCCTCCGAGTGGGCCCCCGAGGGCCGCAACCGCAGCGCCGCGGAGCTCGGCTTCGACGACCACCTGACCGGCATCGGCAACGCCGGCTCCTCCGGCTTCAGTCCGGCCCTGGAGGCCGTCCAGCGCTCGCAGCGCCTCGACCAGGTCCGCCGCGCGGCCCTGGAGGGCTCCCCGCAGCCGCCGGTGGTGGACGCCGAGGTCGAGGAGGACTACCAGCAGGGCTACGACCAGTACGCCCCGCAGCAGGGTTACGACCAGGGCACCTACACCGACGGCCAGTACACCGACGGCCAGTACGCCGACGACCAGTACGGCTACCAGCAGGACGAGTACGCCCAGGACGGCTACGGCCAGTACCCGCAGCAGGGTTACGACCAGGGCGCCTACACCGACGGCCAGTACGCCGACGGCCAGTACGCCGACGACCAGTACGGCTACCAGCAGGACGAGTACGCCCGGGACGGCTACGGCCACCAGGCCGCGGAGGCCCCCGCCGGCCACCCGTACGCCCCGGAGCCGCCCGCCCTGCCCGCCGCCGAGCCCGCGCCCGCCACCCTGCCGTCCGGGCTGCCCCAGCGCCGCCCCGGCCAGCAGCTGGCGGGCGGCGGCCCGGGCAGCGCCCCGGCCACCCTGAGCCAGTCCGGGGAGACCCCGAACTGGTTCGCCGGTGCCAAGGACACCTCGACGCCCGCCGAGTCCCGCGGCCACGAGGTGTCCGCACTGGGCGGATACGGCCCGACCGGCCCGACCGCCTCCCCCTGGCAGTCGCCGAACGACGGTGACTGGCAGCGGGCCGAGCAGCTGCGCGAGCCCTCGTCCGCCGGCACCACCGGGGCCGGACTGCCCCGGCGCGTGCCCAAGCAGAACCTGGTGCCCGGCAACGCCAAGCCCACCCCGCAGGAAGGGCCGCAGGTCTCCCGCAGCCCCGAGGAGGTCCGTGGCCGCCTCACCAACCTGCGCCGCGGTGTCGAGCAGGGCCGCAGCGCCGGCAACACCGGAAGCTTCCGGATCGACCCCGATCAGGTAGACCAGTCCGGCAACGGACAGAACCGGAGCACCGATCTCTTCGGCGGCTCGAACCACCAGGAGCGTTGAGTTGACTCAGATGAGCCAGGCCGCACAGAACCTGAACTGGCTGATCACCAATTTCGTGGACAACACCCCCGGGGTGTCCCACACCGTGGTGGTCTCCGCGGACGGCCTCCTGCTGTGCATGTCGGAAGGCTTCCCGCGTGACCGCGCCGACCAGCTCGCCGCCGTCGCCTCCGGCCTCACCTCCCTCACCTCCGGCGCCAGCCGGATCTTCGAAGGCGGCGAGGTCAACCAGACCGTCGTCGAGATGGAACGCGGGTTCCTCTTCCTGATGGCGATCAGCGACGGCTCCGCCCTCGCCGTCCTCGCCTCCCCCGACTCGGACATCGGCCTGGTCGGCTACGAAATGGCCCTGCTCGTCGACCGGGCCGGCGCCGTCCTCACCCCCGCACTCCGCGCGGAACTCCAGGGCAGTCTCCTGCACTGACGGTTCGTCGGATACCGTCCAGGTATTCGAAGTACCTCCGCGTCCTTCCCGGGCCCGCTTCGGCGGGCTCGGGTTCGGACGTTGTACGGCCTTCGCACCACCGGCTCCGGACTCGTACCGAAGCTCGCACCGCACCGCCGCACCTTGTGAGGAGAGGAACCGTGACACCGCCCGACGACCGCAGCGGCCAGTACGGCGTTCCGTACCCTGGCACAGGCCATGACGCCTTCGGAGCACCCGGCGCCGGCCACGGTCAGCCGTACGGTCGGCAGCAGTACGGCCAGCCCCAGCAGCACCCGTACGCCCGACCCGAGCAGCAGTACGGACAGTACGGCCAGCCCGACCCGTACTCCCCGCCGCAGCCCGCCTTCGACGCCCCGCCGCCCGGCTACCCGACGCCGCCGCCCGGCCCGATGCCCGCCCCGGCCCCCGGCTACCAGCCGGCCCAGGAGCCCGGGCACGTCGAGGAGTTCGAGGACGAGCCGGACTCCGGCCCGCTGATCCGACCGTTCGCCATGACCGGCGGTCGCACCCGGCCCCGCTACGAGCTCGCGCTGGAGGCCCTGGTCTCCGCCGACGTCGACCCGCAGCGTCTGGCCACCCTCCTCCCGGAGCACCAGCGGATCTGCACCCTGTGCAGAGAGGTGAAATCCGTCGCCGAGGTGTCGGCGCTGCTCTCCCTTCCCCTGGGAGTGGCCCGCATCCTCGTGGCCGACCTGGCCGAAGCCGGCCTGGTCGCCATCCACCAGCCCGCTTCCGGCGGCGAATCCGGAAACCAGCCCGACGTCACGCTGCTCGAAAGGGTCCTCAGTGGACTTCGCAAGCTCTAACGCGGCCGCCCCCACCCGCGCCACCACCTCCGCGAAGATCGTCATCGCGGGCGGCTTCGGTGTCGGCAAGACCACGCTCGTCGGCGCCGTCTCCGAGATCAACCCCCTGCGCACCGAAGC
>NZ_JBITZP010000101.1:0-4911 GCF_044546945.1 Kitasatospora sp. NPDC053057
CCCGCGGAGCGGGTCCCTACGGGCCTTCGGCCCTCCGTTCGCGCCTGACCTTCGGTCAGGCGGCGGACCCGCTCCGCGTGTCCGCACCCGGGCTTCGCCCGGGTGGGCCCGGCGCTTCGCGCTCGGGCTGGCACCACTCCGCTTCGCTCCATGGTGCCGGGTGGCTGAGCTTTGGTCACATCGCTGAGCTGGTATTTTGGCTGAACTCAAGACGGGCTGACTGCCGGAAAGGTGGCGTATCGGGGGGCGCGTGCGGGTCGGCTTCACTCCTGCCAGGTTGGTCTAGTCCATGGCCTAGACCAATATTTCGCCTCTGCGGCGGGGCGGGGTGCGCTACCCTGGCGGGGTGAACAGCGGTCCCCCGTGTATCAGTCTCGATGTGTCAGTAGATCCCGCCGAAAGCTGGGTCCCAACTCGCGCGTTTCGATTATTCGCCGAAATTCGACACCGGGGACTTATATCCTGTCGAGAAGCCGCTTCAATCGGATCGGATGGACTTCTGGGCCGGTCCGTCGAATGTATCAGTAGGGCACTGTCAGCATTTCCCGCGTGGTCCCGGGTGTGGGCTCGGGAATGGGTGAGGGGAGACACGTCTTCGTGAGCGTCGTAAAGCCGGGCCTGATGGCCGCTCAGTCTGCCGCAGGCATCTCGCTGCGTGGGCATCAGGAGGAGGCCTTGGAGGCCATCGTGCGGGGCCTGACGCCCCGTCCGGGGCAGCCGGGCTCCCCCAACGGTCTGCGAGTGACGGTGCAGATGGCCACCGGCTCCGGGAAGTCGTACGTGGGGGCCGCGGCCGGGCAGAAGCTGGCGCCGAGGGGTGTGGTCCTGGTTGTGGTGCCCACGCTGGACCTGCTGGTGCAGATGATCGGCTCGTGGCGGGCCGCCGGCCGTACCGGGGACATGCACGCCGTCTGCTCCCTGGTCGACTCGGAGCTGCCGGTTGGCGTGATGGCCACCACCAGCCCGTTGATGATCGGGATGTGGCTGTCCCACGCGGCCAAGCACCGCCGGCCGACTACCCTGTTCGCCACCTACACCTCCGTCGGCGCCGTCGCCGACGCCTACGCCTACTGGGCGCAGCGGGAGGGTGGGGAGGGGGAGGTGCTGGCCCCGCTGGACCTGATGGTCTGTGACGAGGCGCACCGCTCCTCCGGCAGCGTGGAGAAGACCTGGACCGTGGTCCACGATCAGGGCGAGATCCCGGCGGAGCGTCGGCTGTACATGACGGCGACGCCGCGGATCTGGGCGCCGCCGAAGCGGCCCGTGGCGGCCCGCGAGGACGCGTACCAGCCGCTGCCGGAGGAGTTGGCGGTGTCTATGGACGACCAGCGCATCTACGGCCCGCACGTCTACTCCCTGGGCCTGGCGGAGGCCATCGACAGGAAGTTGTTGGCGCCGTTCGAGATCGTGGTCTTGGAACTGCGCGACCCCCTCGGTGACCGCAAGGCCGCCGAACAGCAGGGCGTGCCGTGGGGGCCGGGTGTCGGCGAGGCACAGGACGGCAGCGAGGACGAGGTGCCCGCCGCGCACATCGCCGCGATCCAGGCCGGCCTCGTGAAGACGATGGTGGAGCGTGGGCTTCAGCGGTGCATCACGTTCCACAACCGCACGATCGAGGCCCGCTACTTCTCCGAGACACTGAACCAGACGGTCGAGAAGCTGCACTTCGAGAACCCGCAGAAATACCCCGGTGAATTCTGGTCGCAGTGGCTCTCCGGTGAACACGATGTCGACTTCCGCAAGGAGGTCATCTCCGATTTTGGGAGCAGCGGCGAGGAGGACGGTCTGCGGCACCGGGTCGTCGCCCAGTGCAAGGTTCTCGGCGAAGGAGTCGACATCCCGGACACAGATTCTGTTCTTCTACAAGGGCGAGGAAGCATGGTGGAGATCGTCCAGGCTATCGGCCGGGCCCTGCGTATGAAGCCCGGCGAGGGAAAGACCGCGAGCCTGATCGTGCCGGTCTTCCTCAAGCCCGGTGAGGAGCCCGGGGACATTCTGGAGTCGGACAGTTATGGTCCGCTGGTTCGTATTTTGACCGCTTTGAGGTCTCACGATGCACGTGTGGTGGAGGCCCTCGCGGTGCCGCAGAAGTCCGGCAAGCGCACGAAGGGGCGCGGCGCTGAGGCCGCCTCAGGGCCTGGTGAGAGCTGGTCTGGTGAGGGTGGTGCGGGGGCTTTCACGCTGCCGGTGCGGTTCCAGACTCCGATGGACGAGAACGTGCTCGCGCTGTTCATCGCCTCACGGGTGCTGACCGGTGAGAACCAGTTCTGGCGGGAGGGCATCAACCACGCCAGGCGCTGGCACGAGGAGACCGGCGGTCTCGATGTTCCCTATTCCGCGATGGTCGGCGAGGAGGGGAAATTCCCGCTCGGAAAATGGCTGTCGGACCGGCGGACCGAGCATTCAAATGGTGAATTGGCGCGCCACCGAGTCGACATGCTCGACCAGCTCGGGATGATCTGGTCGGTCTCCGACGCCCGCTTCGAGGCCGGCCTCGACTGGGCCCGGGTCTGGGCGAAGGAGCACGGCGGCTCGCTAGCGGCGCCGGCGCGGGCCTCGATCGGCGGGTACGCCATCGGGACGTGGCTCTCGGAGCTGCGGGCCGCGGCTCAGGTCCCGGTCGACCAGCCGGGCGCGCTCGCCCCGGAGCGGCGGGCCGCGTTGGAGGAGATCGACCCCTGGTGGTGCCCCGCCTGGCCGATCACCTGGCAGCGCACCTACGCCGTGGCGCGGCAGTGGTGGCTGGAGGCTGGCGGTCGCGTCGACTGGGCGCAGCTGCCCGTGGACACCGTGTTCGAGGGCGAGCAGCTCGGCCGCTGGGTGAAGGCGCAGCGGGCTGGCTGGCCGGGCTTGGAGGCGGACCAGCGGGACCTGCTGTCGGCGATTGGCATCGAGGAGGACCAGGAGCTGGTGGCGGCGAAGCAGGCCGCCGAGGCGAAGCCGAAGGTGTCCCGTGCGGACCGGTTCCAGCTCCATCTGACGGCGCTGGCCGAGTTCGTCGAGCGGGAAGGCCATGCTCGCGTTCCGCGGGCCCACAAGACCGCCGAAGGGCTGTCCCTGGGCGCCTGGCTGAACAACACGAAGACCCGCCAGGAGAAGCTCAGCGAGGAGCAGCTCGCGCAGCTGGAGGCCCTCGGGGTGGCCTGGTAGGACGGGCTTGGCTCGTTCGAGACTGTGTCTCACATCGTTGACGCACATCGGCCCCGCCTCAACGGTGGGGTCGGTGTGCGGTCATGGGGTGAGCGCGGCGGAGACCTTGGCGAGTCGGGTCTGCGGGAGGGCGAAGGGGTTGGCGGGATTGCGGTAGGAGTAGTGGCCATCGTTGGTTCGTACCCCGTCCTGGGTGGTCCGCCAGCGAGCGGGTCCGGGTTGCCCTTGCTGTTCCAGGAGGAGGAGTGCGAGGTGGTCGGGGTCCTCGACGGCTGTGCGGGCGCGTAGCGCGGCGGCCAGGCGGGGAGTGGCGGTCGTGGGCGGACGGTTGTCGCCCGTGGCGGGCAGCAGGAGCAGCAGGCGGGCGTGGGCGTCGAGGATGCCGGCGTCGAGTGTGCCGGGGTCGGGCGGGATGTTGTCGGCGGCGCTGGCAAGCTCGGGCCAGGACAGGGCGGGGCCCAGAACGAGAATTTCCGGCTCGGTGAATGGCTCACACAGCGCCGGGTGGAATACGCGAACGGTGAATTGGCGCGTCACCGGGTCGAGATGCTGGAGCAGCTCGGCATGATCTGGTCCGTCTCGGACGCGCGGTTCGAGGCCGGGCTGGACTGGGCGCGGGTCTGGGCGAAGGAGCACGGCGGCTCGTTGGCGACGCCGGCGCGGGCGGCCGTCGGCGGGTACGCGATCGGGGCCTGGCTCGCCGGCCTTCGGGCCGCGGCCGAGGTGCCCGAGGGCGAGCCCGGGGCGCTGGATGCGGAGCGCAGGGCGGCGCTGGAGGAGATTGACCTGTGGTGGTGCCCGCGCTGGCCAATCACCTGGCAGCGCTCGTACTCGGCGGCCCGGCGATGGTGGCTGGAGTCCGACGGCCGGGTCGACTGGGCGCAGCTGCCGGTGGAGACGGAGTTCGAGGTCGAGGCTCTCGGCCGGTGGGTGCGGGCGCAGCGGGCCGGGTGGGCCGAGCTCGACCAGGAGCAGCAGGACCTGCTGACCGCGATCGGCATCGCCGAGGACCGGGAGCTGGCCGCCGCGCGGGCGGCCGCCGCGGCGAAGCCGACGATCTCCCGCGCCGACCGGTTCCAACAGGGCCTGGCGCCGTTGGCGGCCTTCGTCGAGCGCGAGGGCCACGCCCGGGTGCCGCAGCCACAAGACGGAGGAGGGGCTGTCCCTCGGACCTGGCTGAACAACCAGAAGGCCCGCCGGGACAAGCTCAGCCCCGAGCAGCTTGGGCAGCTGGAGGCCCTGGGGGTTGGCTGGTAGAGCCGCCCCGGCCGGTCCGGTGTCCGTGGTCGGCGCTACGCTGCCGAGGCCCTGAAAAGCACTGGAAGGTCGCCACCCTGCACGGGGTAGCGGCCTCCACTGCTTGGTGGTACTTCTGCCGTCGGTCGCTGGCGATGGCGGCCGGTGGTCAGGTGAGGTACGAGGCGAGTGCGCCGGTGGCGGCGGCGAAGGTGGTGGCGGCCCAGATCATGGCGGCCGGGTAGGAGGCGCCGTCGAGGCGGGCGAGTTTGCCCGCGACGGCGGCAGCCATCAGCGCGATCACCACGACGGGCGCGGCGGTGAACAAGACTATGTAGGCGGCGTGCGCTGCGAACTCCTTGTGAGAGACGGGATGTTGACTTCTCGAAGTTCTCGGAAGAGGTGTTCGCCATGGTTCGGCCCGCACAATAATGAAGCTTCGCCATCTTCGAACGTGCTGGTCGGAGGGGCTGGCGTGCGGGTCGTTGGCCGTGCTCGTGCTGGTTGATCGCGGGAGTCTGGGCT
>NZ_JBITZP010000102.1:0-4798 GCF_044546945.1 Kitasatospora sp. NPDC053057
TCGCTGCTCGCCGTGCGCCTGGTCGAGGTGCTGCGCGGCCACGGCGTGTCCGTCTCGGTGCGGGCGCTGTTCCAGACGCCGACCCCGGCCGGGCTGGCGGCCTCCACCAGCGCCGTTCAGGTGGCGGCTCCGGCGAGCCTGATCCCCGCCGACGCGCGGGAGATCACCCCCGAGATGCTCCCGCTCGTCGATCTGGGTGCCGACGAGGTCGCCCGCATCGTCGCCGCCGTCCCCGGTGGCGCGGCGAACATCGCGGACGTGTACCCGCTGGCCCCGCTCCAGGAGGGCCTGGTCTTCCACCACCTGCTGGCGGGCGGCGGCGACGACGCCTACGTCACCCCGGTGGTCTTCGAGCTGGAGTCCCGCGAGCTGCTGGACGCCTTCACCGGCGCCCTGCAGCAGGTCGTCGACCGGCACGACATCTTCCGTACCTCGCTGGTCTGGGAGGGCCTGCGCGAGCCGGTCCAGGTGGTCTGGCGCCGGGCCCCGCTCTCCGTCGAGGAGGTGGCCCTGGCCGCCGACGGCACCGACCCGGTCGAGCAACTCGTGGCCATCGGCGGTTCGTCGATGGATCTGGGCCGGGCGCCGCTGCTCACGCTGCACGTCGCGACGCTGCCGGACGGCGCGCACTGGCTGATGCTGCTCAAGGTCCATCACGCCGTCCAGGACCACGCCGCGATGGAGGTCGTGCTCGGCGAGGTGCAGGCCTTCCTGACCGGCCGGGGCGACGCGCTGCCCGCGCCGGTGCCGTTCCGCACCTTCGTCGCCCAGGCCAGGGGTGGCGTGGCGCAGGCGGAGCACGAGCGCTACTTCACGCAGCTGCTCGCCGACGTGGACGAGCCGACCGCGCCGTTCGGCCTGGTCGACGTGCGCGGCGACGGGGCGGACGCGGTCCGGCTGCGGGTGCCCTTCGCACCCGAGCTGCACGACCGGCTGCGCGCGGTCGCCCGCCGGATGAGCACGAGCGCGGCGACCGTCCTGCACGTCGCCTACGCGCGGACCCTCGCCGCCGTGTCGGGCCGCTCCGACGTCGTCTTCGGCACCGTCCTCTTCGGCCGGATGAACGCCGGCGCGGGCTCGGCGAACACCCCGGGACCGTTCATCAACACCCTGCCGGTGCGGGTGCGCACCGGTGAACTCGGCGCGCTGGAGGCCGTGTCGGCCATGCGCGGCCAGCTGGCCGAGCTGCTGGAGCACGAGCACGCCTCGCTCGCCCTGGCGCAGCGGGCCGGCGGACTGTCCGGTGACACCCCGCTGTTCACCGCGCTGCTGAACTACCGCCACAACCCCGGCAGTTCCGAGCGGGAGAGTGGCGACCGCAACCGCGGATTCGAGGGCTTCGAGGCGAAGTTCTCGCGCGAGCGCACCAACTACCCCCTCGCGGTGTCCGTGGACGACGACGGCGAGTCGATCGTGCTGGCCGTGGACGCGGTGGCCGCCGTCGACGGCGAGGCCGTCGCACGGCTCATGTGCACCGCCGCCGAGAACCTGGTCGCCGCACTGGAGACCGCCCTGGACGGCGGCCCCGAGCAGCCGCTCGCCGCGGTGCCCGTCCTCGACGGGGCCGAGGCGCGCCGGTTGCTGGTGGAGTGGAACGAGACGGCGGTCGAGGTCGGGTCGGCGACGGTGCCGGAGTTGTTCGCGGCGCAGGTGGCGCGGGATCCGGGTGCGGTGGCGGTGGTCGATGGCGGGATCGAGCTGTCGTACGGCGAGCTGGACGCGCGGTCGAACCGGCTGGCGCGGTTCCTGGTCGGCCGTGGTGTGGGTCCGGAGTCGGTGGTCGGGGTCTGTCTGGAGCGCGGTGTCGAGCTGTTGGTGGCGGTGCTGGGTGTGCTGAAGGCTGGTGGTGCCTATATGACCATCGACCCGGAGTACCCGGCGCAGCGGGTGGCGTACATGCTGGAGGACGCGGCGCCGCGAGTGCTGCTGGCCGCCACTGCCACCGAGGCCGTGCTGCCCGGCGCGCTGCTGCTGGATGACCGCGAGGTCGTGGCCGCCCTGGCGGACCTGGACGGCGGCGCGCTCGCCGAGCCGGGGCCGGCCCTCGCCAACCCCGCGTACGTGATCTACACCTCGGGTTCGACCGGCCGCCCCAAGGGCGTGTTGGTGTCGCACGCGGGTGTGGCGAGCATGACGGCGGGCCACACCCGGATGCTGGGCGTCGGTGCCGGGCACCGGGTCGGCCAGTTCGCCTCGGTGGGCTTCGACGCCTTCGCCTGGGAATGGTTCATGGCCCTGCTGACCGGCGCGACCCTGGTGGTCATCCCGCCGGAGGCGCGGACCGGCGATCCGCTGGCGCGGCTGCTGAGCGAGCAGGCCGTGACCCATGTGACGCTGCCGCCCGCGGTGCTGGCGACGCTCGACGAGGGCTCGGTCGCCGAGGACCTCGTGCTGGTGACGGCGGGCGAGGCGCTGCCGCCCGAGACGGCGGCCCGCTGGGCGCGCGGCCGGCAGATGTTCAACGCCTACGGCCCCGCCGAGACGACGGTGGACGCCACCTGCTGGCCCTGCGACCCGGACGCCGCCGACGAGGTGGCGATCGGCTCGCCGGTGGTGAACACCCGGGTGTTCGTGCTGGACGAGTTCCTTGCGCCGGTTCCGGTGGGTGTGGCCGGTGAGCTGTACGTGGCCGGTGCCGGTCTGGCGCGTGGCTACCTGGGTCGTCCGGGCCTGACGGCGGAGCGGTTCGTGGCGAACCCGTTCGGTGGGTCGGGTGAGCGGTTGTACCGCACGGGTGACCGGGCCCGCTGGACGGCGGACGGCCAGTTGGTGTTCGTGGGCCGGAGCGACGACCAGGTGAAGATCCGCGGCTTCCGGATCGAACCCGGTGAGGTCGAGACCGTGGTGGCCTCGCACCCGCGGGTCGCCCAGGCCGCCGTGATCGCCCGCGAGGACGAGCCCGGCGAGCTGCGCCTGGTCGCCTACGTGGTGCCGGACGCTGTCGAGGCGGGGGCGGAACTCCCCGCCCTGGTCCGCGAGTTCGCCGCCGAGCGGCTGCCGGCGTACATGGTCCCCTCGGCGGTGGTGGTGCTGGACGCCCTGCCGATGACCGTGAACGGCAAGCTGGACCGGGCCGCCCTGCCCGTTCCCGCGTACGCGGCCGGCGGCGGCCGGGGCCCGGCCACCCTCCAGGAGGAACTGCTCTGCGGGGTCTTCGCCCAGGTGCTGGGCCTGGAGAGCGTCGGCGTGGACGAGGACTTCTTCGCCCTCGGCGGGCACTCGCTGCTCGCCACCCGCCTGATCGGCCAGGTGCGCACGGTCCTGGGCGCGGAGGTGCCGCTGCGGACGCTCTTCGACGCGCCCACGGTGGCCGGGCTCGCCGCCCGCCTCGCCGGCGCCGGCACCGCGCGGACCGCAGTGGCCGCCGGTGAGCGGCCGGAGCGGCTGCCGCTGTCCTACGCGCAGCGCCGCCTCTGGTTCATCGGACAGCTGGAGGGTCCGAGTGCCACCTACAACGTCCCGGTCGCACTGCGCCTGACCGGCGCGGTCGACCGTGCGGCGCTGAACGCGGCGCTGCGCGACGTCATCGGCCGCCACGAGGTGCTGCGCACCGTGTACGCGGTCGCCGAGGGCGAGCCGTACCAGCGCGTCCTGCCGCTCGACGAGCTGGAGTGGACGCTGACGGTCGCCGAGGTGGCCCCGGCCGAGCTGGACGCGGCCGTCGCCGAGGCGGCGGGGTACGCCTTCGACCTGGCCACCGAGGCACCGATCCGGGCCTGGCTGTTCGAAGGCGGTCCGGAGCAGCACGTCCTGGTGGTGACCATGCACCACATCGCCGGAGACGGCTGGTCCACGACCCCGCTGGCGGCAGACCTCTCGCAGGCCTACGCAGCGCGCTGCGCGGGCCGGGCGCCGGAGTGGGAGCCGCTGCCCGTCCAGTACGCGGACTACGCGCTGTGGCAGCGGGAGCTGCTCGGCGACGAGCGGGATCCGCAGAGCCTGTTCTCCCGGCAGACGGCCCATTGGCGCGAGGCGCTGGCCGGCGCTCCCGAGGAGCTGGACCTGCCGTTCGACCACCCGCGTCCGCCGGTCGCCTCCCACCGCGGCCACCAGGTGCCGCTGACGGTGCCGGCCGAGGTGCACGCGGAGCTCGCCGAGCTGGCCCGGGCGGAGGGCGTGACCCCGTTCATGCTGCTGCAGTCCGCTCTGGCGGTGCTGCTCGCCCGGCTGGGCGCGGGCACCGACCTCCCGATCGGTGTGGCGAACGCGGGCCGTACGGATGCCGCGCTGGACGACCTGGTCGGCTTCTTCGTCAACACCCTGGTGCTGCGGACCGATCTGTCGGGTGACCCGGCGTTCACCGAGCTGCTGCGCCGGGTGCGCGAGACCAGCCTGTCGGCCTTCGAGCACCAGGACGTGCCGTTCGAGAAGCTGGTCGAGGAACTGGCGCCGGTCCGCTCGACGGCGGTCCAGCCGCTGTTCCAGGTGATGCTCACGCTGCAGAACAACGCGCGGGCGGTCGTCGACCTGCCGGGGACGGAGGCCGCCGGGACGGCACCGGGGGTGTCGGTTTCGAAGTTCGACCTGGAGGTGGCGGCGAGCGAGGCGTTCGACGCCGAGGGCCGTCCGGCCGGGATCCACGGCGCCGTGATCGTCGCGGCGGACCTGTTCACCCGGGAGACGGCCGAGCGGCTCGCCGAGGGCCTGGTCCGGGTGCTGGGCGCGGTGGCCGCCGACCCGCGGCAGCGGGTGAGCGCGGTCGAGGTGCTGGCCCCTGAGGACCGGCGCCGGTTGCTGGTGGAGTGGAACGAGACGGTGGTCGAGGTCGGGTCGGCGACGGTGCCGGAGTTGTTCGTGG
>NZ_JBITZP010000103.1:0-4744 GCF_044546945.1 Kitasatospora sp. NPDC053057
TCAACCCTCGGGAGTTGCATCAGATGGGCGAGAAGTCGCAGGTCGGCAGCTCACGGGAGGAGCCTGAGGCTCTCAGAAGCTACTACGCGCTGGCGGTCTGACCAGGCATGTTGCCGAGCCGATCCCTTCTGATGCATGATCTGCCCTCCAGAAGGGATGGTCTGGATGGTGCATCAGCGCAAGGTCGCCCTGGCCGGGTCGGCTCACCTGGAGCTCGTCTCCGGTGTGGTCCAGCTGCGTCCCGAGGACGCGATGTTCGATGCGATGCTGCGGGGCTGGCGAGCCCAGCAGAAGGCACGGGGGCTTCAGGACGAAACGGTCGAGGACCGGGAACGGCTCATCCGCCGGTTCCACGAGTTCGCGAACGACTACCCGTGGCAGTGGACGCCGGCCCACATGGACGAGTGGTCGGTGTGCCTGACCGGCGAGAAGCACCTGGCGCCGTCCACGATCCGCGGCTACCAGGGCATCGTCCGCCTGTTCAGCGAGTTCGTCATCGACAGCCGGTACGGCTGGGTGCCCGCCTGCGAGGAAGCCTTCGGCGCCTTCCCCGTGGCGATCTGCCACGAGTGGAACACCATCCCGCACCTGCAGGACTACGAAGGCAGCCCCGAGGCACGGCCGTTCACGCGGGAAGAGCTGCAGCGTTTCCTCGACTACGCCGACGACCAGGTCGACCGCGCTGTGCGCGCGAAGCGCAAGGGCGCCCTGGCCGCCTACCGGGACGCCACCCTCTTCAAGGTCATCTACGGCTGGGGACTGCGGCGGACCGAGACGTCCAAGCTCGACGTCGTCGACTTCGGACGAAACCCGCAGGCCCCGCAGTTCGGCCGGTACGGCACGCTCAACGTCCGCTATGGCAAGGCGAAGAAGGGTCAGCAGCCCAGGCGCCGGAACGTGCTGTCGGTGATGGACTGGGCCGTCGAGGCGGTCGCTGACTACGTCGAGAACGTCCGGCCGCGGTTCGGGTTCCCCGACCATCCGGCCCTGTGGATCACCGAGCGGGGTGGACGTCTCCAGCCCGGATCCATCAACGACCGGTTCGAGGCATACCGCGATGCCCTAAAACTCCCAAAAGACCTAGTTCCGCACTCAATCAGACATTCGTACGTCACCCACCTGACCGAGGACGGAGTGGACCGGCGTTTCATCCAGCAACAGGTCGGCCACGAGTGCGACAGCTCCACGGCGATCTACACCCACGTCAGCGACGACTTCATGAACACTGCCCTGCACAAGGCACTGGCCCCGGCGTTTGCCGGAGTCTGACGGGAAGGACCTGACGATGACCGCCAAGCTCGACTACCGCTGGCACCTGCGCAAGGTGATGGCGGACCGCGGGATGTTCTCCACCACCGACCTCATCCCGCCGCTCGCCGAACGGGGCATCACCTTGTCGACGAGCCAGGTCTACCGGCTCGTGGTCGAGCGGCCCGAGCGGCTGAGCCTGAAGATCCTCATGGCCCTGCTCGACATCCTGGACTGCCACATGGACGACCTCGTCGAGCCGATCGCCTCGGCCACTGCGGTGACGAGGCCGAAGAAGGCCGCGGCTGCGGGCACCGCACCGCCCGCAGCGGACGGGCTCGGCGACCTGCGGCCCAAGCGGGCCAGGATCAGGGGTGTCGACCTGTCGTGACCACCACCGACCAGCCGGCCCGCGCGGTCACGGACCCCGTCGGCCTGATCACGGACCTGATCACCCGCGTCGAGACGGACCTCGGCCCTGAGGCCGTCCGGACCGTGGTCCTCAGCGTCGCCGGTGGCCGCGCGAAGTCGCGCCGACTCGCCGAGGCCCTGTCGGTCCGGCCCGAGGTCCTGTCCGACGGCAGGTCTCCAGCGCCCCGAGCCATCGGCGACCTGCTGATCGCCCTCCGCAAGGCCGGAGCCACCACGATCTCGCCGCCGGTCTGCCGCGACTGCGGCAAGCACCTGCGGACCTTCCAGCGCCGAGGCCAGGACTGGTATTGCTCGGTCTGCGGCCAAGAGAGCGCCGAGTGCGCCGCCTGCGGAAACACCCGGCGGATCTCCATGCGGGACCGGACCGGGCGGCCGCGCTGTTCGATGTGTCCGGACGTCGACCCCCGTGACCCGGTCGACGTCATCCACGAGGTGATCACCAGAATCAGTCCGGCTGCCGATCGCGAGGTCGTCGCCGAAGCGGTTCGCCGGTCCGCTCCCCGCCCTTCATACCAGCAGAAACTGGCCTGGGCTCTGGAAGACGACCCCCGTCTGCTGACAGGCGAGGGGCACCTGGCTCCCCTTCGCGCCGTCCCGCGGTTCATCGAGCTGCTGCACGCCGCCGGCATCGCAGGCGTGGTTCGGCCGGCCTGCCCTCGCTGCCAGCGCGTGGTCCGGATCGACAAGCCTCTCGGCGGGCAGCGGGTCTGCCGCAACTGCATCGCGAAGTCCCGCATCGAGGAGTGCTCGCGCTGCGGCGCCCGGCGCGAGCCCGCCACCCGCGACGCCGAGGGGCGGCCGCTGTGTCCGAATTGCCTGATCACAGACCCGGCCAACCTGGAGACCTGCATCGTCTGCGGCAAGCGGCGCATGGTCTGCACCCGGACTCCCGACGGGCCGATCTGCCCGAACTGCCGTCCCCTGCCCTCGCTGGTCTGCTCGATCTGCGGCCGGATGGCGCCCTGCATGCTCTCGAAGCTGACCGGGCAGCCCCGCTGCGGCCGTTGCGACCAGCGAGAAGTGCACTGCACCGTCTGCGGACGCTTCCGGGACATCCACTCCGGCACCGCCGACGCCCCTGTCTGCGGCCCCTGCACGAAGCCGGACGCCGAACTCTGGCGCCCCTGCCCGACCTGCGGCGACGCCGAACGGCTGACCGCACCTGGCCCCTGCCGCCGCTGCACGCTCAAGCAACGGCTCGTCGGCCTCCTCACCGACGACACTGGCACCGTCCCGCCGAAGCTGCAGGCCCTCCACGACGCGCTATCCGGCACCCAGCGGACGGCGACGGCCATGAGCTGGCTCTCGAAGGGCATCGTCGCCACCGTCCTGTCCGACCTGGCCTCCGGCCGACGTCCCCTGACCCACGAGGCCCTGGACGAACTCCCCGAAGGCAAGGTCGTCGAGCACATCCGCAGCGTCCTCGTGGCAGCCGACGCACTGCCGCCCCGCGACGAGCAAATGGTCCGCCTCGAACGGCATGTGAAGGACCTCGTCGCCTCCCACGCCACCCCGGAGGGGCGGCAGATCCTGCACCGTTACGCGACCTGGCACCTGATTCGTCGGCTTCGCCGCCGAAGCCGCGGCAACGACATCACGCACACCCAGCTCAACGTCGTACGCGTGCACCTGAGGGCGGCCGTCTATCTCCTGGACTGGCTCACGGACCAGGACCTGACTCTGGCCAGCTGCCGGCAGAGCGACCTCGAACGCTGGATGACCCGCGATGAAACTCAACTTCGGAGGGAGGCTGGCCACTTCGTGCGCTGGGCCCTCGCCCAGAGGATCGCCCGGGACCTCAGCTTCCCGGCCGTGAAGTGGAACGGCCCGTCCCAGGCGATGGACGACGATGCCCGCTGGGCCACCGCCCGTCGTCTGCTGCACGACGACACCATCCGGACCGAGGACCGCCTGGCCGGCCTGTTGTTGCTCCTCTATGCCCAGTGGCCGGCGGCGATCTCCCGGCTGACCACCGCGCATGTCGAGAAGACGGACGGGTCCGTCCGCATCCGCCTCGGCGACGTCGCGGTCACCTTGCCCGGCCCCATCGCCGAGCTGGCCCTGGAACAGGTCGCCGCCCGCCGCAGCCACGCGGTCCTCGCCCAGACCGACTCCCACTGGCTCTTCCCCGGCGGCCAGCCCGGCCGACCGATCAGCGCCTGGGCGATGGGCGAACGACTCCGCAAGCTCGGCATCCGGCTCGCGGCAACCCGCTCGACCGCTCTGTTCCAGCTCGCCACCGAACTGCCCGCCGCGATCCTCGCCCGCACCCTCGGCATCCACATCACCGTCGCCGTCAAGTGGCAGCGAGCCGCCGCCGGAGACTGGGGCGCCTACGCTGCCGAGATCAGCCGCCGAGACACCCATCCCGTCACGAGCCCATCAACGTGATGCAGCACCAGGTCGATCTTCCTGCGATTTCCACCCCGAACGAGAGGTACAACCCATGACCGACCATCTGGCTGCCGTCTTCGCGATGCTAGGGCCCGGAGGTCGACGCTTCGCCGACCCCGAGAGCTGGGCCCACCTCGAAGCGGAGATTGGCACAGAACTCCCAAGCCAATACAAGGAGTTCATCGACGAGTACGCGCCGATCAAAGTCAACCGTCACCTCTACTTCAACCACCCGGCAACCACGCGATGGAACCTCCTGGAAGACATCCGGCAGACCGAGCAAGCCTTCCGAGATGCCGACTGGGACGGTCTTCCACATCCAGACACCGGCGTTGACGGAGTCCTGATCCCCGCACTGTCGACCGACTTCGGTTTCCACGTCTTCCTCAGCCGCAGCCCGCGGACACCCGGCTGGAGCGTGGTGGTGCACGACCGCGACGAAGGCGGCTACTGGGAACACGCCATGGGCTTCGCCGAGTGGTTCTGCCGCCACCTCATCGGCGAGGAGGTCATCCATCCCAATGGAACGTACTTCTACCCCGGCCCAGTCGAACTCCAGCACTTGCCCATGAGCCCAGAGGACCGCCCCGTTCCCTGGCACGGCCCTGACCGCGGGATGTGACCTCGATCGAGGCATTCCGAGACTTCCAATACCCGACTCCACCATCAC
>NZ_JBITZP010000104.1:0-4616 GCF_044546945.1 Kitasatospora sp. NPDC053057
TCGGCATCCCCGTCGTGGCCGCCGTCGCCGGGATCGTGATCGCCCCGACGGCCGCCGCCCGGGTGGCCTATGGCGTGTCTCCGCTGGCCATGACGGCGGCGGCAGAGCTGGCGGGCCTGCTCGCCCGCTCGATCGTCGTCCACCGGACCGGCGTTGATGCCGAAGCGGACCGCCGCACCGGCGACGCCCTGCGGCTGGTCGAGTACCACCGGGCCCGGGCCGAGCGTCACCCGGACGAGCGAGTCCGTCGGCGGTCCCAGCGGGCGGCCTGGCGCCTTGCCCGACGGATCGGAGCGGGCGACACGCGACTCGGCACGGCCCTGCCGGACGCCTACGCCGAGCGGACCGCCGCCGCTGCCGTCGCCGCCCTCGACGGCCTCTACGGCCGGACCTCGGTCCCCGTCGAGCCCGCCCTCGACACGGCCGTGTCGCCCGCCCCGGAGCCCGTGTCGGAGGCCCCGGCCGCCCCCGTTGAGATCGCCGCCCCGGCCCCGGAGCCGACCCCGGAACCCGAGCCCACGGTCGAGCCCGACACCGACCTGGAGGTCGAACCCGAGCCCGAGCCGACGCCCGAGCCGGAGGTCGAGACCCTGGCCGACACGGCCGACACGGTCCCCGACGCGCCTGTGTCGCCCGAGCCGGGCGCCCCGCTCAGCGACGTCGAGCTGGACGTCGTGGTCCACATGATCCGGACCGAGATCGACCCGCCCCGGTCGTACCGCGACATGGAGGCCCGCTTCCGGCAGCTCGGCTACGTCGCCGGTGCCGCCCGACTCCGCCAGGCGTGGAACCGCGTCACTGCCGCCCCGGCCGCGATCGACGGCCAGACCTCCATCACCGACCTCGACTGACCGCCGGACGGTCAGGGTCGCCTCCACCGCCCACCTGTGGAGACGGCCCCGGCCGCCCGGCCGACCCGGATCGACACGCCACGGAGGCACCCGTGCTGTTCGAGACCCACACCCCCACCCCGCCCACCGCCGACCCGATCGCCGCCCCCCAGGCCTGGACCGCCGTCATGGCCCGCGCCAACCGCACCTGCGAGTGCACCGGCGCCTGCGGCACCCGACACAGCAAGTCGGGGCTCCGCTGCGACATCCGACACGGCCAGTACCTCAAGGGCAGCAAGGGCCCGGTCCGGATCACCATCGGGCAGCCCGGCCTGAACGACCACGAAGCCGCGGCCCCCCCGCCGGCCGAACTCGCGGCCTGGTGCCCGTCCTGCTGGCGCGGTGCCGACCGCCGCCGCCGGGCCAGCCACCAGGCGTTCGCGGACCGGCAGACCGTCACCGACACGCTGTTCTGACCCGCCCTACACCGGAGGAGAATCCGACCGTGACCGACACCACCGAGGCCCTGCAGATGGCCGCCAACCTGCTCCGCCAGCACGCCGACTCGATCGCCGAAGGCCGCCCGGCAGACCCCGCCGTCCTGCGTGCCGCCGCCCGCACCATCGAGGAGCACCTGGCTGCTGACCACGGCTGACCCAACGACAGAGGCCGGACCGCGCTGCTTGCGGTCCGGCCTCTCTCGGCTCCCTGAGATCCCATCAGTCCCGGTCAGCGCGTTCCGCCACGGGGACGGCCGTCCGTACGGCAGGATCAGTGCCCTAACTCCAGAAACGGCAAGAGGCCCGGGAGTTTCTCAGGCGCCCGGACCTCTGCGTTGCCGACCTCGTCCGACTAAGAACCGAGGCCATGTGACCAGCGTATCGACGGCTGCCGATGCCGTCAGCCAGACCCGCCCCCCGAAGCGGCCGAAGTGCCGTCTTTGCGCCACCGTGCTTCCCCCGGTGACCGGCGGCGGGCGACCCAAGGTCTACTGCTCCGACCGCTGCAAGACCCGCGCCAAGCGGATCTTGGCCGCAACCGTTAGCAAGCCTAACGATGACCCCGAAACGTCCGGGGTTGAAACCCACAACGTTGCAGGTCAGGCGGCATTTTCGGCACCCAAAACGGGCGCGCGCTTTAGTAGTAAGGGAAAAATTCCGTCCGCCCCAGGTCAGAGGGGGTCTGAGGGGGAAACCACCCCGAAACGGACACA
Organism: Kitasatospora sp. NPDC053057; assembly: GCF_044546945.1. Taxonomy (NCBI): domain Bacteria; kingdom Bacillati; phylum Actinomycetota; class Actinomycetes; order Kitasatosporales; family Streptomycetaceae; genus Kitasatospora; species Kitasatospora sp. NPDC053057. The sequence goes on from NZ_JBITZP010000104.1 coordinate 2,044, forward strand.
GGCCGCTGACGGAGGTCGGGACGGCCGATACGAGCGGCGCGACCGGCACCAGACCGTTGCGCTCGGCAGCGCCTTCTGCAAGTGCGGCACCCGGCTGCTCGGCGGCGAGGCGAAAGTGATGGCCGGTGCCGCCGCGAGCTTCTCCGGCGTGCAGACCTGCCACAGCGTCCACCTCTGCCCGGTCTGCATGAGCAAGGTGCTCGCCGTCCGCGCGAGCAACGTGCAGCTCGCCGCCGACGGCCTGGCAGCGGCCGGGTACGTCCTCGCCCTCGGCACCAACACCCTGCGGCACTTCCCCAGGCAGCCGTACGGCTCACTGAGGGACGGTCAGCGCGGTGGCTTGGTCGCCCTGCTCCACGACGCCTGGAAGTCCGCGTACGGCTCCGCAGGGCGGCCCTGGCGGCGCCTCCGTGACAGCTACGGCATCGTCGGGTACGAGCGGGCCTTCGAGGACACCTGGGGCTCGGAGAGCGGCTTCCACCTCCACTGGCACGTCCTCTGGGTGCTCAAGGTCGACCCCGAGCTGACCGGCGACGAACGCCGCGAGCTGTTCGACCGCTTCCGCCGCGCGGTCGCCGAGACCTGGCGCGAGGCGGTGCTCGGCGCCGGCGGCTACGAGGTCAGCATGAAGTGCGACCGGCCGAACTGCCCGTGCGGCGGCGAGGGCCACGGCACCGACGTCCGGTTCATCGGTTCGGCCGAGGAGGGCGACACCGCCCGCTACCTGTACAAGGACGGCGACAAGGGCACCGCCGGGATCGGCATGGAGCTCACCCGAAGCGACTTCAAGGACGGCCGCCGCTGGGACCGAATGTCGCCGCTGCAGCTCGGCGACCTGGCCGCCGAGGAACTGCTGCAGCTCGGCCAGCCCGGGCCGCTGACGGAGAAGTACCGGGAGCGCGAGCGCGGCGTCTACAAGGTCCGCAAGCACTACCGGTCCCAGTCACTGAACAAGCTGATCAAGGCACTGGAGATCGAGCAGGACGTCCGCACCGAGGCAGAGATCGCGGCCGAGGAGGGCGAGGGTCTGCGCGCGGTCGCGGTCATCCCGGCCCGCACCTGGTACCGGCACATCGCCTACCACCCGGGCCGCCGACTCGCGCTGCTCAAGGCCACCGAAGCGCTCGGCGAGGACGGGGTGCGCGTCCTGATCGAGTCCTGGGGGCTGACCTGGGGCCAGGACGTGCTCTCCGCCCCGGAGGAGGACAGCACCGACACCGAGGAGTCGACCGAACCCGTGGCCCAGGAGCTCGCCGCCGTACCGAGCCAGGCCGAGCCCGAGCCCATCGCGGTCGACAGCGAGCTGGAGCAAACTGCGGCCGAGTTCCGGCGTCGCCGCCGCGCGCTCAACGCGGCCCGCGAGGACGAGATCGCGGACTCGATGGACCGCATCCGCGCCGCCCGCTGACTGGCGAACACAGAGGCCCCTGACCTTGCTCGGTCGGGGGCCTTCGTCGCACCCGTGGGAACGGGCGGGCCGCGAAACTGCATCAGTAAGCACTAACTCGCTGCACCCATCTACCGCTGACGGGAGCGGGGTTTCCTGCGCTAACTGCACGTAGCAAGTTAGTGCTTACTGTTCCAGTTTCGCGGTGGCCGGGCCGTGGCCGAGGGGCCGCCGGCGGGGCGGCTCGGCGTGCTCCTGGTGGTCGTCGGCGACGGCCTGGGCGTCGACCACCGCGGCTTCGATCGGGAGTCGGCGGGCGCCAGCGATGTGCTCGACGGCCTGGTGCTCGTCGTCGGACCGGACGTGCAGCGGGCGGCGGTTCGGGGTGCTCATCCCAGGACCGTATCGGCCGTCACGTGACGGTCACGTGACAGCGGGCTCCCACCGTCACGTGACCGTCACGTGACGGCCGTCGTGCGGCGCCTACCCGCCGGGCGGGCGGGCGCCTGGGAGCCTGGCCGGATGGACGAGACAGCGAAGCGAACGTGCCCCGTGTGCGGCGCGACGTTCGTGCCAGCGAAGGCTGACAGCAGGCAGATGTACGACCGGCGCTCGTGCCGACAGCGGGCGTACGAGGCCCGGCAGATCGAGGCCGCCGTCAAGCGTGTTCGAGCGGTGGTTCCCGTGGTCGAGAAGGCGCCCGCGGCTGTGCCGCCCCAACCGCCGGCCGAGCCTGCTGTGCGGCCGAAGCGGGGTGCCACCCGCGTCACCATGGCCGACGTGCTGGCCCAGGCGCGGGCGACCCGGACGCCGCCAACTGGGCCCAGTAGGCACTAACTCGCTACCGGCATCTACCTGCACCCGGACAGCAAAAAGGCCGCCCGGTCGGCGGCCTCGTATCGTCGCGAAGTGACGATACCTTAGCACTCCAGATGATCATGAAGCCTCGGAACCGGGGTGTTCTGGGGCGGTGGATGGCACCCGAGTGGGGCGGTGCCCCTCGAAATGCAAGAGATGTCATCGACCGCCGGGCCGGAGATGCAAGAGCTGTCACGGACGCGGTCGTCGCTGGGGCGGCTCGAAGTGTCAGAGGTGTGGTCGTTCTGGATCTTGGGTTTGTCTCACGCGTGAGACAACTCCGTCGGGTCGTGATGCAAGGGTGTGTCGCCCAAATTCATCATCACCT
>NZ_JBITZP010000105.1:0-4595 GCF_044546945.1 Kitasatospora sp. NPDC053057
TCCTCGCGGTGCGGCTGGTCAGCCGGATCCGTACCGTCCTGGGTGTCGAGACCGAGATCCGTACGCTGTTCGAGACGCCGACCGTCGCCGGGCTCGCTGCCCGGCTCGCGGGCGCCGACACGGCCCGCACCCCGCTCACGGCGATGCCCCGCCCCGACCGCCTCCCGCTCTCCTACGGACAGCGCCGACTCTGGATCATCAACCAGATGGACGGGCCCAGCAGTACGTACAACATTCCCGTCACATCGCCGATACCCGGCGATGTGGACGCCGACCTGCTGAACGCCGCGTTCCTCGACGTGATCGGGCGGCACGAGCCGCTGCGCACCGTGTTCCCGACCGTCGACGGCGAGCCCTACCAGCGGATCCTCGGAGTCGAGGAGCTGGACTGGGCGCTGCACGTCGAGGACGTGGAGCGGGAGTTGCTGGAGGCCATGGTCGAGCAGGCCGAGCAGTACGAGTTCGACCTGTCCGCCGAGATCCCGATCCGGGCAACGCTGTTCCGGGTCAGCCCGGAGGAGTGCGTGCTGGTGATCGTGGTGCACCACATCACCAGTGACGGTTGGTCGTGGGGACCGGCGATCTCCGACCTGAAGACCGCCTACGGGGCGCGCAGCGCGGGCCTGGCCCCGGAGTGGGAGCCGCTGCCGGTGCAGTACGCGGACTACACGCTGTGGCAGCGAGAGCTGCTCGGCGACTTCGCCGATCCGGAGAGTCTGGGCGCCCGCCAGATCGCCCACTGGCGTGAGGCACTGGCCGGGATTCCGGAGGAGCTGGAGCTGCCCGCCGACCGGCCGCGTCCGGCGACGGCGAGCTACCGAGGCCACCGGACGGGGCTGGAGGTCTCGCCGGAGGTGCACGCGCGGCTCGCGGAGATGGCGAGGGCCGAGGGCGTGACCATGTTCATGGTGATGCACGGGGCGCTGGCCGTGCTGCTGAACCGGCTCGGCGCCGGCACCGACTTCCCGATCGGGTCGGCGGCCGCCGGTCGTACGGACGAAGCCCTGAACGATTTGATCGGGTTCTTCGTCAACACCTTCGTGGTACGGACCGACGTGTCGGGCGACCCGACCTTCCGCGAGGTGCTCGGGCGGGCCCGGGAGGCCGCGCTGGGGTCGCTCTCCCACACGGACGTGCCGTTCGAGAAGCTGGTCGAGGAGCTCGCCCCGGCCCGGTCGCTGGCCCGCCACCCGCTCTTCCAGGTGATGTTCCTGCTGGAGAACGCGATCGGCACGAAGGCCGACGGCCCCGGCTACTGGACCGACGGTGGCTCCTACGAGGCTGTCGACGGCGGCGTCCTGTCCACCCGCTCCTCTTCCGTCAAGTTCGACCTGGACTTCGACATGGTCGAGGTGTACGACCAGGACGGCGCGCCGTCAGGACTGCACGGCGGCCTGACCGCCTCGGCGGACCTCTTCGACGTCGAGACCGGTGTACGCCTCGCGCAGTGGTGGGTCCGGCTGCTGGCGACCCTGGCCGCCGACCCGGACCTGCGGCTCAGCGAGGTCGACCTGCTCGACCCGAAGGAGCGCCACCGGGTGCTCACCGAGTGGAACGCCACCGAGGCGCCGGTGCCGAACGGGACGGTCGTGGAGCTGTTCGAGGCGCAGGCCGCCCGAACGCCCGACGCCATCGCCCTGGTGCATTGCGGGGTCGAACTCAGCTACGCCGAGCTGGACGCCCGCGCGAACCGGCTGGCGCACTACCTGCTGGCCCAGGGTGTCGGTGTCGAGTCGCTGGTGGGTGTCTGCCTGCCTCGCGGCGTGGACGCGGTGGTCGCGATCCTCGCCGCCTGGAAGGCGGGCGCCGGCTATCTGCCGGTCGATCCGTCGTTTCCGGTGGAGCGGATCTCGTTCATGCTGGCGGACAGTGGTGCGGTGCTGACGCTGACCGATGAGGAGCTGCTGGAGAAACTGCCGGCCGAGCGTGCCCGGTTGGTGGCGGTGGACAGCGCGCTGATGGATGTGCAGCTGTCCGCTCAGCCGGACACCGCGCCGGAGATGACGGTGCGGGCTGATGGCCTGGCGTACGTGATCTACACGTCGGGTTCGACGGGTCGTCCGAAGGGTGTGGCGGTTCCGCATGGCGGTCTTGCCAACTATGCGCGGTTCGCGGCTGCTTCGTACGGTGCGGGGGGTGGTGCGCCGCTGCATTCGTCGCTGGCGTTCGACCTGACGGTGACCAGTGTGGTGGTGCCGCTGATCTCGGGTGCGCCGGTGGTGGTCAGCCGTGACGGCGGGGCCGAGGGTCTGGCGGAGCTGCTGCGCTCCTCGGATGGCGGTTTCGGTCTGGTGAAGGCCGTCCCCGCCCACCTCCCGCTGCTGTCGGAGCTGTTGACGGATACGCAGCTTGCGAAGGCTGCGGGTACGTGGGTGGTCGGTGGCGAGGCGCTGCCGGCGGGTGTGGTGCGGGATCTACTGGACAAGGCCCCTGGGTCGGTCGTGGTGAACGAGTACGGTCCGACGGAGGCGACGGTCGGCTGTGCGGTGTTCGAGGTGCGGGCGGGTGATGAGCTGGGTGCGGTGGTGCCGGTCGGTCGTCCGGTCGCGAATACGCGGCTGTATGTGTTGGACGGGCACCTGCGGCCGGTGGCGCCGGGCGTGGCGGGTGAGCTGTACATCGCGGGCGCCCAGCTGGCGCGCGGGTACGTCAAGCGTGCGGGTCTGACGGCGGAGCGTTTCGTCGCGAACCCCTTCGAGTCGGGTGTGCGGATGTACCGCTCGGGCGATGTCGCTAGGTGGCGTGCGGACGGGCAGTTGGAGTTCCTGGGTCGTGCGGACGAGCAGGTGAAGGTCCGTGGTTTCCGGATCGAGCCCGGCGAGGTCGAGAACGTCGTCGTCACGCACCCGCAGGTCGCACAGGCCGCGGTGATCGCACGCGAGGACGTCCCGGGCGACAAGCGACTGGTGGCCTACGTGGTGCCGAACCGGGGTGTCCCGCAGGAGGAGCTGGACCAGCTCGGCCAGGTGGTGCGCGCGGTCGTACAGGACCGGTTGCCCGGGTACATGGTCCCGTCCGCGGTGGTGGTGATCGAGAAGCTGCCGCTGATGCTGAACGGCAAGCTGGACCGCAAGGCCCTGCCGGTACCGGAGACCGAGGTCCGTGCGGACGCCCACCACTCAGTCACCTCCTTTGAGGCGAACGTCGGTGCTGCCTTCGCGGAGGTCCTCGGGCTGGACAGCGTCGGCGTCGACGACGACTTCTTCGCCCTCGGCGGCCACTCGCTGCTTGCCGTCCGGCTGATGGAGAACCTGCGGGAGCGCGGGGTGACGATCGCGGTGCGCGACGTGTTCGCGGCGCCCACCGTGGCCGAGCTGCTGAAGCGGACGAACCTGTCCTCGATGCGGGACGCGCTGGCCGTGCTGCTGCCGATCAGGGAGCGAGGCGAGCGGCCGCCGTTCTTCTTCCTCCACCCGGCGGGTGGCGTGGGTTGGTGTTACATGCCGCTCGTGCGGCACGTGCCGGCTGACATCCCGCTGTACGCGCTGCAGGCCCGCGGTCTGGACGGGGTCGGCGAAGTCGCCGGATCCATCGCGGAGATGGCGACGGACTACATCGAGCAGATGCGGTCGGTGCAGCCGAGCGGCCCGTACCACCTGCTGGGCTGGTCGTACGGCGGTGTGATCGCGCACGAGATCGCCGTCCAGCTGCAGGCGGCCGGTGAGGAGGTCGGGGCGCTGGTGATGCTCGACCAGTACCCGTGGGACCGCGAGGAGGCCGAGGCCCTGGCGGCCGAGATGGCGGAGTATGAGGAAGAGGAGCTGATCGGCCGACTCGTCGACATGGTTCGGCGGGAGGCGGGCGGCGTGCTCGGTGCGATCACCGACGAGGAGTACCGGACCTTCGCGAACGTGCTGTACAACGGCCAAAAGCTCCGGCCCCGCCACACGCATGGCCGGTTCGACGGCGACGCCCTGCTGGTCGTCGCCGAGGAAAGCCGCGTCGAGGAGGACGGGCCGACCGCCGGGGCCTGGGCGGAGTTCGTGACCGGCACGGTTTCGGAGGCCGGGGTGCCGTGCACCCACTACAACCTCGCGAAGCCGGAGAACCTCCGCCTCGTCTGGGCCGAGGTGTCCGCCTGGCTCGGCTGGGAGGACTGACGCCGAGAGGCGCGTCGGGCGGAGCGGCCTCAGTCGAGGCTGCCTCCGCCTGACGAGCAGCGAAGTGATCAGGTCCGGTTCGACGTTGCCGCCACTGATCAGGACGCCCACGCCGCCGTACTCGGCGACGTGGGTCAGCGCGGCGGCGAGCGCCGGTACGGCCTCCGGCTCGGCACCGACCACCGGGGTGCGCCAGACCCGGTCGGCGAGTTCGCGTACGGCGCGTTCGACGCCGTCGTGGTCGAGCGGCGTTTCCGTGAGGAGTGCGGGGTACTTTCCGGACGCGGTGTCAGGCATGCCGCACGGCCTTTCCGCTGGGTCCGCCGATTTCATTCCGGTGTGGCAGGGAGGGGAATTTCTCGCACGCCGATGTCGTGCCCATCGGGGCCTCCCCCAAAGGGGGCTCTCCTGCCGCATGTGTGGGTGCGCTGATCTGCGGCTGGACGTGAAACACGCCGTCCTCTGTGATCCTTGAGGTGTCGAGACTCAAGTTGG
>NZ_JBITZP010000106.1:0-4244 GCF_044546945.1 Kitasatospora sp. NPDC053057
CGATGGTACTGCAGGGGGGACCCTGTGGGAGAGTAGGACGCCGCCGAACAATCATTCAGAAAAGCCCCCGATCCATCGGATCGGGGGCTTTTCGCTTTTCCGTTTCAGTTGTCGTCGTCGCCGTCCGGCAGCCGGTTGTCATCGGTCTTCGGCTGCCCTTGTGCCTGGGCCGGCGTCGGTTCCGCTGATGCTGTTGCGGCTGCTGACGGTGCCGCTGTTGCGGCTGCTGATGCGGCCGCTGACGGCGCAGCCGACGGGGCCTCGGACTGGGCAGCCTGGGCCGGTACTGCCGCCGTTCCCCAGGCCGGACGGCTGAGCCACTTGTCCGCGTTGTTGGTGAGCCGGGCGACGCCCGTACCATCCGGTCGCATGCTGTAGAGATCCGTGCCGGAGCCCGCGGGGGCCTGGGTGAAGACGATGGACTTGCCGTCCGGCGCGTAGGCCGCGGTGCCGTAGAAGGTTGTCGACGGAGCGGGGGTGAGGGCGCCGACGGCGGTGCCGTCGGGGTGGATGGTGTAGATGCCGCCGCCGGGGGCGTTGTCGGCGCCGGCCGGGTAGGTGGTGAAGAGGATCTGGGTGCCGTCGGGGGACCAGGCCGCGCGGTCGCCGGCACGCAGTTCCCAGGGGGTTAGCTGGCGGAGCCCGGTGCCGTCGACGCCCACGACGTAGATGGCGCGGCTGTTGGCGGGCTGTCCGGTGGCGCTGGTGCGGTACTCGAAGGTGAGCTGCTTGCCGTCGGGCGACCAGCTGGGGTTGCTGACGGCACCGGAGTAGGGCTTGTCGTTCGTCAGGAAGGTGAGCCGCTGGACGTTGGTGCCGTCGGGGCTCATCAGGTAGAGGTCCGAGTACTGGACCTGGTTGTTGTGGGCCTGGTCGAGGGCTCCCCAGGAGCGGCTGAAGGCGAGCTGCTTTCCGTCGGGGGAGAAGGCGGGGGCGCGCTCGTCCTCATTGGCGCAGTCGGCGGTGGCGCTGGCGGCGTCGCAGAGCTGGCTGATCTGGTGGGCGTTGTCGCCCGTGGTGGAGACCGTCCAGAGGCGGGCGGCGCCGGTCTGGGGGTCGGTGCGGTCGAAGGCGATGGCACTGCCGTCGGGGGACCAGTCGGGGCGGTCGTCGCGGGCGCGCTCGGGCGGCTGGGTGACCTGGTGCTGGCCGGCGCCATCGGGGCCGAGGGTGACGATGGCACTGGTGGTACGGGTGGCGTCGGTGTAGGCCCGGCTGACGATCAGTCCGTTGTGCGCCTCCGCGTTCGCGGCGCCGACGACGCCCGGGGTCGCGGACTGGGTGGGCTCGGGGGTGGCGGTGGGGGACTCCGGGCGGATCTCGGAGAGCGGGATCTCGCCCGGCTCGGCCCCGCAGCCGGTGATCAGGGCGCCCACAAGCAGGAGGCCCGCACCGGCGGTTGCGCGAGTGCGGGCCTTGCTCGTGAGGGACTGCCGTGTACCGGTGCTCCGCGTCATCTCCGTCTCCGACCTTTCCGACCGCTCCGACGTGTGCCCCGGCTCCGATGGCGGGAGGGACTCAGGACGAATCCAGGGGAAGGCCCCTGGAAGGAGCTGTCACTGTGCCAGACGGGGAGCGTCGGGGGCCGGGCGACACGCGACGGATCGCGTCTGCTCGGTCACACGGAGTAGACGGGAGTGCTCGGGGAGCGCGGGGCGGGTCAGCCCCGGGCGGCGCGGCGCTCGGCCTTGGCGAGGGCCTCCGCCTCGTCCTCGGCCTCGGCGACCTCCAGGGTGGGCGCGGTGCCGCCGAGCTGGGCGGGCAGCCACCAGGTGTCGTCCGGGCCGGAGGGCTTGCCGGGGTACTCGCGCTGGGCCCGGTCGAGCATCTCGGTCATGGCGGCGCGCAGCTTTCTGGTGACCATGACGGGCTTGTCGTTCGGGCCCAGGTGGATCGGTTCGCCGATCATGATCGTCACCGGGACGTGGCGCTTGGTGAGGGTCTTCGGGCGGCCCTTGGTCCAGAGCTGCTGGGTGCCCCAGAGGACGACGGGCAGCAGCGGGGAGCCGGAGTCGGCGGCCATCCGGGCGGCGCCGGTCTTGAACTTCTTCAGCATGAACGAGCGGCTGATGGTCGCCTCGGGGAAGACCCCGACGACCTCGCCGGCCTTGAGGGCGCGCACGGCTGCGTCGTACGCGGGCTGGCCGTCGGTGCGGTCGACCGGGATGTGCTTCATGCCGCGCATCAGCGGACCGGAGATGCGGTGCCGGAAGACGTCGTCCTTGGCCATGAAGCGCGTCTTGCGCTTTCCGCCGCGGTAGGCGCCGAGGCCGGCGAACAGGAAGTCCAGGTAGCTGATGTGGTTGCTGACGAGCACCGCTCCGCCCGTGGCGGGGATGTTTTCGGCACCGACGATCTTGATCCGCACGTCGAGCGCGCGGAAGGCGGTGAGTGCGGCGCCGATCACCGGCGGGTAGACGAACTCTGCCACGGTCAGTCCTGACTTCCACGGGCCGGGGCCCGGTACGGCGGGTACCCGCGCCGTGCGCGGGAGCCGACCGGAGCACGGCACGCCGCGGCGGTCACGGGTGATACACGGAGATGATCCCCCGAACGAGTGCCTGCTGTCACCTGAGGCGTGCGGTCAAGCGAATATTCACGGTGTGATCTCCGTGATGAATTCGGTTGGGAACTTATCCGTTCCTCCTTGTTCCCCGGCCGGGTGGTATCGGGGCGGCGTCAGGCGCCCGCGCCCAGGCGGCCCTGGGCGCGCCGGACGATCGGGTAGATCTCGCAGCCGAGGCAGTAGCCGAAGGCGGCGTTGAGGAAGGCCGCGGCCAGGGCGAACGCGGTGGACAGCAGGCCGAGCCAGCTGACCTCGGTGAGGTAGCCGAGGGTGCCGATGGCGGCGAAGACGGCCCCGCCGCCCTGGGCGAAGCGCAGTGGGCGCTCGTCCTCGGTCTCGGTGGGCGGAGCCAGGCGCGGGGCGATGAAGGTGTGGAACAGCCAGCCGTACGGGGACATCCGGGGGCCGCTGATCGCGCCGAGCACGAACACGAGGGTCTGGGCGGCCAGCAGCAGCCCGCTGCCGGTGATGAGGACGGCGGCCAGCGCCACTGCGGTGAGTGCGGCGGCGAAGCGGGGACCGCGGGAGTCGGTCTGCACGGGGGCTCCGGGAGGGTCGCGACGGACGGCTGCGGCGAACGGCTTCGGCGGGGCGTGTCAGCGACAGCTGGCGGTGGTGGCCGGCCCCGGGGCGACGGCGCGACGGACGGTCAGCAGCGGCGGGGAGAGGCGGTCGGAGTCCACCCGCCGATCGTACGGGCCCGGTGTCGGCAGGTCGACCTCCCTTTCGGAGCCCGCACGTGCTGCCGCAGACTGGAGGGATGACCGGACCGGTGGTGTGCGTTGTCGTGCTGGCGGTGGCGACCACGTTCGGGCTGCTGAGAGCCAGGCGCGACGGAAGGCTGAGGGTGCGCACCAAGGACGGGACGGTACGGCTGTCGGAGGCCGATCTGGGCGGGCAGCTCGGCGAGCGGGCGACCCTGGTGCAGTTCTCCACCGCGTTCTGCCAGCCCTGTCGGGCCACCCGGCGGGTGCTCGCCGAGGTCGCGGGGATGGTCGACGGGGTCGAGCACGTCGAGCTGGACGCCGAGGCGCAGCTGGAGCTGGTCCGTCGGCTGGAGGTCCTGCGGACGCCGACCGTGTTGGTGCTGGATGCGGCGGGCCGGGTGGTGCGCCGGGCGGCGGGGATGCCGCGCAAGGCGGACGTGATCGCGGCGCTGGGCCAGGCGGTCTGACAACGGGTAACAGATGGCGGATAACAGAGGGCGGATAACAGATGACAGCGAACAGATGATGAAATCTGTTCGCTGTCATCTGTTATCCGTTCGCCGACAGTCGTCCGTCCCCGCCCCCCACTCGCGCGCCCGTGCCGGGGAATCTCGCGCCGGTTCGCACAGCCCCGCGAGGTGGAGCCGGCCCCGGCTGGGGCAGGATGGGCGCAGGCGGTGATGCGGGCCGTCCGGCATAAGCTACTGGCCAGTAGTGACCACTGCGCTACCGCCGAGTATGCTGCCAGGAAGTTCCGGACCGGCACGGGAAACTCGCTGCCCGGAGCGGGTGCGTGCCGAGTTCGCTCCCGCTTGCACGCCGCAGCCGCCGGACGAGACCAGTACAGGAGACAAGGCCGTGAGCTTGAGGATCGTTGTCTGTGTGAAGTACGTGCCGGACGCGACGGGTGACCGTCGTTTCGCGGACGACCACACCACCGACCGGGAGGGTGTGGACGGCCTCCTGTCGGA
>NZ_JBITZP010000107.1:0-4110 GCF_044546945.1 Kitasatospora sp. NPDC053057
CCAGACGATTCGCCCGCACATCCAACTCCGCGTAGCTGAGCGCCTCGTCCCCGAAGACCACCGCCACCGCATCCGGCGTCGACGCCACCCGCGCCTCAAACAACGCCGGCAGCGTCGACGCCACACGCTCGACAGCCGTGTCGTTCCACTCCACCAACACCCGACGCCGCTCCGCCGCGTCCAGCACACCGATCGCACTCAGCGGCGTCTCCGGGCCGCCGTCCAAGGCCATTTCCAGCGCCGCCACCAGGTTCTCGGTGGCCGACCGCACGAGCACGCCGACCGCGCGCGGGGCGATCCCGCCCGCCGCATCGACGGTGAGCCCGAGCCCCTCGCCGTCGTCGTCCACGGCGACGCCGAGCGGGTAGTTGGTGCGCTCGCGCGCGTACAACAGGCGGGCGCCGCGGCCGTCCGATTGCTCCTCGGCCGGCCGGTCCGCCACCGGTTCCGCCGCACCCCGGCCGGGGTTGTGGCGGTAGTTGAGGAAGGCCGTGAACAACGGCGACTCGCCGACCAGTCCGCTGGCCTGCTGGGCGGTCGAGAGCGCGGCGTGCTCGTGCTCCATCAGCCGCGCCAGTTGGGCGCGCATCTGCGACACCGCCGTCAGCACCCCGGTGCCGCCCGTGCGCACACGCACCGGCAGCGTGTTGATGAACGGCCCGGGCACCTGACCGGCGCCGGCCCCGCCCGTCATCCGGCCGAACAGCACGGTCCCGAAAACCACGTCGTCCCGACCGGACATCGCCGACACCGTGCGGGCCCACGCGACGTGCAGGACCGTCGCCGCGCTCACCCGCAGCCGGCGCGCGACCTCGCGCAGCCGGCGCTCGGACTCCGGTGGGAAGGACACGGCCCCGCGGGTCACCGTCGTCCCGTCGCCGCGCACGTCGGTGACCCCGAACGGTGCGGTGGTCTCTTCCATGTCGCCCAGGAGCTCGGTGAAGTACTCCTCGTGCCCTGCCCGTTCGGCCTCGTCACAGGCTCGCGCCACGAAGGTGCGGAACGGCACCGGCTCGGGCAGCTCAGCGGACCGGCCGGTGAGGAAGGCGCCGACCTCGGAGAGCAGCAGCTCCAGCGCCATGTGGTCCTGCACCAGGTGGTGGATCCGGACCAGCGCCAAGCGGCGCTCCCTGCCCGGGACGACGGCCCGGTGCACGGTGATCAGCGGTGCCTGGGCGAGGTCCATCGACAGGCCGGCGGCCGCGATCAGGTCGGCGACGGGGTCCTCGCCGGCCGGGTCGAGGGTGGCGTCCGTGACCGGCATCGGCGCACGCCGCCACACCACCTGCACGGGGTCGGGCAGGCCCTCCCAGACGATCGAGGTCCGGAAGATGTCGTGCCGATCGAGGACGCTCTGGAGCGCCGCCAGGAAGGCGTCGAGCCGGTCCGGCGTGTCGAATTCCAGGACCGTCGGCATGACGTACGCGTCGTCACCGCCATCGGCGAACAGGTGGTGGAAGAGCAGCCCCTCCTGGAGTGGCCCGAGCGGGTAGACGTCCGCGACATTGGCCGCGCCGCCGTCCACGGTCGCGACGACCCGCTCGATCTGCTCGGGCGTGAGGTCGACCAGCGGCAGCATCTCCGGGGTGATCGCGGTCGCGTCGGGCGGGATCAGGTTGGGCGGCACCTCGGCCGCGGTGGTCCCGGACACCAGCGCCAGCCCGGCCGGGGTCGGCGTCTCGAACAGCGCCCGCACCGGCACGCTCACGCCCTGCGCGCGCAGCCGCTCGACCAGCCGGATCGCCAGCAGCGAGTGGCCGCCGAGGGCGAAGAAGTCGTCGTCCGCGCCGACCCGCTCCAGTTCCAGGACCTCGGCGAAGACGGCGCAGAGCAGCTCCTCGCGCGGGTTCGCCGGGCCCCGCCCGGTGCCGGCCGGGTACTCCGGCGGCGCGGGCAGCCGCTTGGTGTCCACCTTGCCGTTCGCGGTGAGCGGCAGTTCGTCGAGCAGCACCATGGCGGCCGGCACCATCGACTCCGGCAGCTGCTCCCGGACGAACGCGCGCAGCTCCGCCGGGTCGATCACCGCGCCCGCCGCGGGCACCACGTAGGCGACCAGCCGGCGATCCGCGGCCGTGCCGGCCGGCGGGGTGACCGGGCCGACGGAGGGGCGGCCCGGGAAGACCGCCCCGGCGCCCGAGCCGTCCGTGATCCGCACCCCGCTCAGCGGCAGCTCCGGGCTGCCAGTCACGGTGTCCAGCACTCCCGCCAGGCAGTCGGCGAGCAGGAAGACCGTCCCCGCCTCGAACAGGTCGGAGGCGGCCGTCACCGAGCCCCGGATCCCGGACGGCGCGCCGTCCGGCCCGAACACCTCGGTGAACGACACCTCCAGGTCGAGCTTGGCCACCGACTCCCCGGCGGCGGACGCGATGGACACCTCGACGCGCTCGCCGTCCCACACCGTGCGCGCGGCGTTCTGCAGGGTCAGCATCACCTGGAACAGCGGGTGCCGGGACAGGGAGCGGGACGGGGCCAGCTCCTCGACCAGCCGCTCGAACGGCACGTCCTGGTGCCCGTACGCGGCCAGGCTGGTCGCCCGCACCCGGCGCAACGTCTCGCGGAACGTCGGGTCGCCGGTGAGGTCGGTGCGCAGCACCAGCGTGTTCACGAAGAAGCCGACCAGGTCGTCCAGCGCCTCGTCGGTGCGGCCGGCGACGTCCGTGCCGACGGGTATGTCCGTCCCCCCGCCGAGGCGGCTCAGCAGGACCGCCAGGGCAGCCTGCAGCACCATGAACACGGTGACGCCCTCGGCCTGCGCCAGCTCGACCAGCCGGGCGTGGGTCTGCGCCGAGACGTCCAGCCGCACCCGGTGGCCCCGGTAGGAGGCCGCGGCCGGGCGGGGGTGGTCGGCCGGCAACGCCAGCTCCTCCGGCAGGCCGGCCAGCGCGTCCCGCCAGTAGGCCATCTGCCGGTGCAGCAGGCTGTCCGGGTCGTCCGCTCCGCCCAGCAGCTCACGCTGCCACAGCGCGTAGTCCATGTACTGGACCGGCAGCGGCTCCCACTCGGGTGCCCGGCCCTCGCTGCGCGCCTGGTAGGCCGTCATGAGGTCCCGGGTGAACGGCCCGGTCGACCACCCGTCGCAGGCGATGTGATGGAACACCACGACCAGCACCTGCTCCTGCGGCGAGACCGCCAGCAGCCGGGCGCGGACCGGCACCTCGGCCGCCAGGTCGAAGGCGTACGCCCCGGCGGCCGCGATCGCCGCGTCGAGCTCCGCCCGGGGCACCTCCTCGACGACCAGCTCCCAGGCCAGGTCGTCGAACTTCAGGGCGCTCTGGTACGGCTCGCCGTCCACGGTCGTGAACACCGTCCGCAGCACCTCGTGCCGGCCCATCACGTCGCGCAACGCGGCGTTCAGCGCCTCCCGGTCCGTCCCCCCGCCGAGCGGGAGGACCAGCGGCACGTTGTAGGTGGCGCTCGGGCCCTCCAGCTGGGAGATGAACCACAGCCGCCGCTGCGCGAATGACAAGGGAACCATCAGGACTCCTCCTGGTTGCGCCGCGGCCGCAGGGCCGGCCTGGCCGGTGCGGAGGCCGTCTGCTGGGCCAGCCTGTCGGCGAGCCCGGCCGGGGTCGGCGCGTCGAACAGCGCCGCGATCTCCACCTCGACGCCGAGCAGCGTCCGGATCCGGTTGGCCAGGCGGACGGCGAGCAAGGAGTGGCCGCCGAGGACGAAGAAGTCGTCGTCGACGGTGATGCTCTCCAGCCCCAGCACCTCGGCGAACGCCTCGCAGAGCACCCGCTCGTGCTCGTTCGCCGGAGCCCGGCCCGCACCCGCGCCGGCCGCGTAGTCCGGGACGGGCAGGGCCTTGCGGTCCAGCTTCCCGTTACCCGTCAGCGGCAGCGCCTCCAGCACCACCACGGCCGACGGGACCATGTACTCCGGCAGCCTGCCCTCGGCGAACGCCTTCACCTGAGCGGGCAGGGCGTCCAGGTCGTCGTCCCGGTCGTCCGCGACGACGTACGCGACCAGGCGCACATCTCCCGGCACGTCCTCGCGGGCGATCACCGCGGCCTGCGCGACCTGCGGGTGCGTGACGACGACGTTCTCGACCTCGCCGGGCTCGATCCGGAAACCACGGACCTTCACCTGCTCGTCCGCACGACCCAGGAA
>NZ_JBITZP010000108.1:0-2271 GCF_044546945.1 Kitasatospora sp. NPDC053057
GCCGGACCTCTTCAACCGCCTCAACAGAGACAGTCACGTCGCTCATCAGGTGCTACTTCCATGATCGGGAGTTACACCGAAGACCGTACAGACCCATCCGGAGCGGTTCATCGTGGGGGTGGGCGTCCGGGTTGGTGGTCCAGCGTCGGTAGAGGGCGCGCTGGTGGTCGAGGGTGAGGGCGGGGCCGCGGAACCCGCGGTGCTGCGGGGCGTCCAGCGGCGCAGTGGGGTCGTGGAGGACCGTCCCGGTGCGGTGGGCGTGGGCGAAGAATTGACGCAGGCCGGCCAGGTGCGCGGCGCGGCGGGCCGGGTTGCGGGCCAGGAACGTCTCCACGTCGTGGGTGCTGACGCTCGCCCAGGTGCTGGTGCCCTGATCGTGCAGATGCAGGGCGAAGTCGAGGACGTTGGTCAGGCGTACCTCGATGGTCCGAAGCTGCTTGGGGCGCAGACCGTGCTCGACGGCGTGGGCGCGCCGAACGCGCTCCCGCGCGACTCTCTCCGAGTCGGTCAAACCGCCGCCCTGCGCATACCTCACAGCACACCCCCATCCGGGTGACATCGGAGCGTCCCGGTTCATTTCACCGGCTGATACGACATGGATCATTTCTGTGTTCCGGTGTCACTCACTGGAACGACACTCGCGATCCACCCGAAGGAGCCCCGATGCGACTGAGCATCTCTCGTAGAGCCCCCATTTGCATGGGACTCACCCTCGTCGCCTTTGGCGTCATTACGCCACCCGCTACCGCACAAGCGGCCGCCTCGGACACGGACGTACTCGGCGTGTCGCAGTCGGCTACGGGGCCCATCAACCCGGTGCCCGGCATGCCCTCCGCCGAGGCAAGAAGAACCGATCGCGCCACCACCCAGGGGCCGATCGTGAACGTGGCCAGCTGCAGCGAGAGCGACCTGCAAGCCGCGATCGGCGCTGTCGCGACGGTGGGCGGCACGGTCAACCTCAGACCGGGTTGCACCTACACCCTCACTGACGCCGCACCGCCGAACGACGACAACGGACTGCCGGTCATCACAAGCACCGTTACGATCAACGGAAGCGGCGACACCATCACCCGAGCGGCAAGCGCGGCCAATTTCCGCTTCTTCCAAGTCAACGGCTCCAATGGGAACCTCACTCTCAACAGCTTGACCCTCAGCAACGGTCACGCGTCCAGCAGCCTCGGCAACGGTCGGGGCGGTGCCATCTGGCTCAGCGGCGGCGGGCCCGAACTGATGCTGAACAACACCATCCTCACCACCAACACCGCCGACAGCTTTGGCGGGGCCGTCGACAACGACAATGGCACGTTGACCGTCAACGGGAGCGTGCTCCGCAACAACACCGCGGCGGCCGGCGGGGCCCTGTTCGTCAGCCCGTTCGGAGGCTCCGGCACGGCGTCCGTCAGCACAAGCACGATCGTCGGCAACCACGCAAGAACCCTGGCCGGCGGGATCGCCGCCGCGGTCGGCACGACGGTGACGCTATCCAGCAGCGTAGTCTCCGGCAACGACGTCACCGGTAGCAATGCGCAGGGCGGCGGTATCGCACAAGCCGGCACCATCACGCTGCAGACAAGCACGGTCACCGGCAACACCGCCACTGGTAACAATGCGCAGGGCGGCGGCATCTACAACTTGACCGGCACGGTGCGGCTCACCGACAGCCCGGTCCTCGGCAACACCACCAACGGTACGAACTCCCGCGGTGGCGGCATCGTCAACACGGCCTCCGGCAACGCGACTCTCACCCGTAGCCCGGTGACCAAGAACCAGGCGCTGGGAACGGGTGCAGACGCTGGCGGCATCTTCAGGGCCAGCGGCACGGTGACACTGAACGTCAGTCCCGTCGTCCTCAACCGGCCCAACAACTGCGGTAGCCCCAGCACCGTACCCGGCTGCTCCTAAATCGGCAAACGCGGTCGCGGCCCCGGCCACGTCCCCCGCCATCCCCTGCCACCGGGCGAGGTTGTGCCGGGCGGCGAGGGTGTCGGGGTGGTCGGGGCCCAGCACCCGCACCATGTCGCCCAGCAGATCGGCCGTAGCGGTCGCGGCCCCGGCCGCATCCCCCGCCATCCCCCGCCATCCCCCGCCATCCCCCGCCACCAGGCGGGGTTGCTGCGGGCGGCGAGGGTGTCGGGGTGGTCGGGGCCCAGCACCCGCACTATGTCCTCCAGCAGCTCGGCAAACGCGGTCGCGGCCCCGGCCACGTCCCCCGCCATCCCCTGCCACCGGGCGAGGTTGTGCCGGGCGGCGAGGGTGTCGGGGTGGTCGGGG
>NZ_JBITZP010000108.1:2370-4008 GCF_044546945.1 Kitasatospora sp. NPDC053057
GCCCAGCACCCGCACCATGTCGCCCAGCAGATCGGCCGTAGCGGTCGCGGCCCCGGCCGCATCCCCCGCCACCCCCCGCCACCAGGCGAGGCTGTGCCGGGCGGCGAGGGTTTCGGGGTGGTCGGGGCCCCGGTGGTGGTGGGTGGTGTGGGTGAGGTGCTGGTAGTGCTGGCGTGCGGCGGTGACTTGTCCGGCTTCGCCGAGGCTGTTGCCCGCGCGGTACAGCACCGGGTGCGCGTCAGGCCGGTGCAGGGCGTCCTCGGCGTGGCCGGTGAGGGCTTTGGCGCTGGCGCGCAGGGCCTGGGTGAGGGCGGTGTCGTATTCGATGGCGGGCCAGGCTGCGGTCAGGGCGTCGGCTGCGGTGCGGGCGAGCCGGTCGTGCTGGGCGGGGGTGAGGGTGTCGCGGACGGCGCGCTGGACGAGCTGGTGGACGCGCACGGCCTGGTGGGGGGTGTCGGGGGTGTGGTTGATCAGGCTGAGCCGGTACAGCGCACGCAGTGCGAGCACCGCCTGATCGACGCTGACCTCGGCCGGGGAGGCTGCCGCACGGTGGCCGGTGAGGTGGGCGAGGGCGGGTGGGCTGGTCAGGACGGCGGACCTCGGCGGCGGCGCGGGCGTCGAGGGTGTCCTGCCGCATCTGCCGCAGCAGCTCGCGCCCGGCGGTGGTGACGTACACCTCCAGCGCCTCGGCAGTGGCGGTGGCCATGGCCGGTTCGGACAGGTGGTCGAGCATCTCCTCCATCCGGGTACGAGTGGAGGTGAACGGTTCGGCGACCCGGACAGCGGGGGCCGGGGACGTGTAGCGTGCCACGAGGTCTTCTTTCTACCTGGTCAGGCGGTTCAACCCGACCAACAGGAGGAAGACCACTACTCGTTGCGGTCCCTCACCCGTGTGCCGCGGACCTTCCACGCGCCAGGGTGAACAGCCCGCCCGGCGTGATCGCCACCCGCCCCGCCTCAGCCGCCTTCTTCAACTGATGGCGCACCCGCTCCACTTCACGCGGCGTCGCTTCCAGTCCCAGCGCCTCCACGACCTGACGGCAGCGCACCGGACGATGGCGTCCCGCCGAGTGGTGTAGCGGCGATCTTGGCGTAGGCCCTGGTCAGCGGCCCGGCAGTTGCCGCCCGGACCTCCGGCCGATCGCCGTCCCCCCGCCGCGACCTGCGCCGAAGGCGGCTGCGGGCTGCTCCGCGAGCCCTGGTCCAAGCACCTCGGTCCGACGGGACGTCAGCACACAGAGATTCCACCACCATGCGGGACATGACCCACCGGACCGGCATACCCGGCCAGCACGTCCAGTACCCGGGCAGTCAACTCCCCGGCCTGCTCGACGGCTTCGTCCCGGCCCCGGACCGGACCCGCCGCCCCACCGCGCGGAGCCGGCACGCGAACCCCGGCCGCGCCGACCGGAACGCATGAGACGGGCAGCTCGCCGACCACCTCACGCGCGGTGGACACCCGGGCCAGTTCACGCTCGCACACCGCCAGCAGGCCAGCGATCCGCTCGGCCTCCCCGCGCAACCGCTCCGTCTCCCTGCGGCAGGTGTCCGGGTACTACCTCAGGTGCAGAGGTGCGTACGGGTTCAAATGCAGAGGTTCCCCGGCGTGTCGTGATGTCGGGTTCATGAAGTGGGTCA
>NZ_JBITZP010000109.1:0-3812 GCF_044546945.1 Kitasatospora sp. NPDC053057
ATGGCGCACCCTGGCGGACGTCGAGATCGCCACCGCCGAGTGGGTCGAGTGGTTCAACGAGGCCCGGCTCTTCGGTGAACTCGGTCACATCCCACCGTCAGAATACGAAGCCAACTACTACCAACAACACCCAAACCTGCAGGTCACAGCCACAGCCTGAAGTCTCGAACGAACCCGGGGCGGTTCACCTTGCCAGTGGCGGCGGGTCATCTCGGTGAGGGCGGCCACGCGTTGGCGCAGGGCGCGGGGGCCGAGGTGGCCGAGGACGATGGCGATGGGTGGGTAGCCGGGGCGGCCGGTGGCGGGGTAGGTGCGGCGCCAGTGCTGCTCGCGGTGCTCGGGGCGGTTGCCCCACTCCAGGTAGCCGATGCTGCCGCGGGGATACGGGTTGGGCAGCGGGTGGGTGTGTTCGAAGAAGCCGCGGTAGTTGTCGATCTTCTTGGCCACGCGCGGGTTGGACTCGTTGTCGAGGTCGACCTCCACCAGGAGCACCGGGATGCGGTGGTCCGGGGCCTGGAGGACGGCGTCGGCGCGGACGGTGGGCTTGTGTGGGGTGAGATGTTCGATCTCGGTGGCCCACAGGTCGATCCGGCCGAACCCGGGTCCGACACCGGGGGCGGTGCGGTCGCCGTTGACCTGCGTGTCGGGGATGTTGGGGCCGGTGCCGCCGACCACGAAGCTGATGATGGCCTCGCTGACGGCCAGGGCGTGGCCGGCGGCGGAGCTGGCACCGGCTTTGGGGGCGATGCCGCCGATGTCCCGGCCGTCGGGGAACAGCGCACGGGCGGCGTTGCGGCCGGCGGTGGTCATCCCCCAAATGTCCCGGCCGTCCTCGCCGGTGCCGTGCTTGACGGTGAGCCGCTTCTTCTCCAGGTCGTTCAGCGCGGCGCGGGCGAACTTGTTCTCCTTCGCGTGTGGGCGTAGCAGTCGCCAGAGCTGGTGGGGGGTGACGATCTTGAGGACGGCGATGGCGCGCTGGATGTCGCGGCGTACGTCGTTGTTGGAGCCGCCCGGGTTGGTCTTGGATGCCTTGCGGGTGCGCTTGCAGGGGGCGGGGACGGCGGCCGGGCCGTCCGGGGCATCGGGTGCGGGCGGGTCGGTTGGGCGGCTGCTCACGGCGCTCCCCCTTCGCTGTCTGCGGTGCGGCTGCTGACTGCTCTGCATACCGCACGGCGCCGACAAGTCGATCACCACCGGCCCCGACCGCCAGCACCAGCCC
The DNA here is from genome assembly GCF_044546945.1 of Kitasatospora sp. NPDC053057. Taxonomy (NCBI): domain Bacteria; kingdom Bacillati; phylum Actinomycetota; class Actinomycetes; order Kitasatosporales; family Streptomycetaceae; genus Kitasatospora; species Kitasatospora sp. NPDC053057. The sequence continues at coordinate 1,220 of NZ_JBITZP010000109.1, forward strand.
CGGCCGCCGGCACCGACGACGACCGGCCCGCCGCACGGCCGCACGGCACCACCTGGAACGCCCGGCCGCCCGGCTGCGGCGCGAGCGCCGGGCACCCTTCCCTGGGGGCCGGGGGGACAGCCCGGGGGTGGGGCGCAGGGCAGGAGCGGCCCGGAGCGAGACCCCGAGGGAGCCGCGCTAGGCGACAGAGGGGTTGTCGGCGTTTCTGGGCGGCCTGGACAAGGGGTCTGACCTGCGCTGATGCATCGTCAAGGTGAGGGGTGACCGGAAGCGGTATCGGAAGCGGCATCGGAAGCGTGCCGACGGGCCTGTCCAGGGCCGGGACAACGTGCCGCGAGGCGATTCTCACCGGCCCGCCGGGCGGCTGCCGGGCGGGCCGGTGATGAGGATTCGGGATTTTCCCCACCCTCGCTCCTTCCCTCAAACAGTCGAACGCTGAAGCATCTGGGGACACCCGGAGAGCGAGCAGCTTGAGCCCGCCCGCAGGTGAGTGTTCGGCGATGACCGTCGCCTACGCCGACGGTGCGACCGGTGCGGGTAGGTCCAGGGCCGCGGCTAGGGCGGAGGTGACGGCAGTGGCATGGTCCGGCAGGTGCCGTGCGGCCCAGTCGGCGGCGAGCTGGAGGAAGTCGGTCAGGTCGCGCTCGGCGCCGGCGAGCAGTCGGCGCAGTTCCGTGACAGGTAGCTCGATGACCGGGCCGTCGTCCTCCGTACTCACGGTGGCTCGGCCGCCTCGCCACCACCACCGCCACCGGCCCTCACCTCGCCGGCCGTCGCCTCGCCACCATCGACGCACGTCATATCCGCCGTCGACAGTCAACCGAACGATGTCGCCGAGGCGCTCGGCGAGCGGGGAGGGGTCGTGACCGAAGGAGGCGCGGCCGGCGCCGTCAACGACCCTAAGCCAGTCGCGCCACTCCGACATACCGTTGCAGCAGCCCGGCAGCAGGGTGGTACCGGTGGTGGTGTCGGTGACCCGTAGTCCGCCGGACGCGTAGGTGCCGTCCATGGTGAGCAGTCCGTGCAGGAAGGCATCGAGCGGGTCGGCCGGCCGGGGCGGGCGGCCGTCCTCCTCGGGATCGATGTCGTTGCACTCGGCTATGCACTTCACCGCCGTGCCGACCTCGGCCGGGCCGAGCGCGCCGCTGAGCGCGAGGTACCCGTCCGATTCCGTCTCAGCCACCGGCCAGAGACTGAATCCGTCGGGGGCATAGATCACCAGAACGGGCTGCATCACGATCACCCGTGGAGTCTGCCGTATGTCCCGCCCACACCTCTTCCCAATTGCCGCGGGCTTCCTGCCACGCGAGTCAACGGCATGCTGATTGGGGGAACCAAGCTGGGCAGGTCTGGCCAGCCCGCGAGCAAGGAGTGGCTGTTTTCACCGAGCGTCATCACGGGCGGGCGGCTGCTGTGACAGTACCCCGCGAGGGCTGTGGGCACGCCGGACTTCACGCGGTCAGCTGGCCGGTCCCGGCGGTCGTCGGCGCGGGCACGGTGCGCAGCCGGGCGGGAGAGGTCGGCGGTGCCGGTGGTGGGGTGCGGGCTGGGGGAGGTACTGCGGGATGACGGCGGCCAAGTCCTCGGAGGCCTCCAGGAGGAGCGGGTCGGCGTGGGATTGTTCGAGGAGGGCCTGGGCGAGGTGGAGCGCGCTCTCCAGGACGGCGGCCGGGATGCGGACGTGGCGCAGCGCGGCGATGGCGTCGGCGGCTTGCTTGGCGGCCGCGGGGCGGGCTGTGGGGTGTCCGGGTGGCCGGTGAGACCGGGAGGCGGCGGGGTTGCTCCAAGGCGGGTTGTGGCGGTTCTGGGGCGCTGCTGGGGGCCGAGGGCGCGGGCAGCGCCGGGGCCGAGGGCGCGCCGGGCGGACGACGGGTTGCTCACGGCCGTTCAGTACCTGTCTTCAGTCCGCGTGAGCATGATCGTTAGAGTGCGCGGCATGAATCTCCGTACCAAGAAGACGCTTATGGTCTTGCTCAGAGGCGCGATCGTCCCCGGCTTGTCGACGATCTACGGTCTCGCTCGTGGCGACCACCTTGTGGTCACTCCGCTGTTCGTCGGGTTCGTGGCCTTCTTCGTGGCAAGCGCTGGTTACACGTGGTGGTGGTACGGCGATTCTCCGAAGGCCGTGGCATTGCGGGCGAAGGTGGAGGCGAAGAAGGCCGCGCGCAGCGGCCTGTAGCGTCGCGGGCACGGCAGCTGATCCGGAGCGTCGTTGAGTCATGCCGTGGTGTTCTCGCTTCAGCTGCGAGCCGGTCCCGCGTCGTTCGGCAACAGCGGGTCCGACTGGGTCAACGAGTCCGGGGTGCGGCCCGGTGGCGGTCGGTCTGCTCGCTGGGCCGGGGCGGCCGGCATCGCCGGACGCTCACCACACCAACAGCTCCCGGCAGGGTGAAAGCCCCGCCGTCCGGACCGTCACCCAAACCGCACCACCACACCACCAGCAACCAGGGCAGAGGGACAGACAGAGGGGGTTGTCGGAATTTCCGGCAGCCCAAAAATCGGGCTCTCCTGCCGCATGTGTGGGTGCGCTGATCTGCGGCTGGACGTGAAACACGCCGTCCTCTGTGATCCTTGAGGTGTCGAGACTCAAGTT
>NZ_JBITZP010000110.1:0-3792 GCF_044546945.1 Kitasatospora sp. NPDC053057
CGCGGTCCCGGACGTCCTTCGGGTATGGCTTTCGCATAACGGGTTCAAATCTTCCAAATATGGAAGTCTCGGTCAAACCCGGAGCGGTTCACTCACACTGAGCCATGGCAAGAAAAACCGCATCCGCCACCTGCCAATTCCACGACCCGCTCGCGCAACGCTGCACCATCGACCAACCCCGCACCACCCGAGAACACCTCCTCACCCTCCTGGAGCACCACGCGCACGGCCCGCTCAACCTGGACCACCTCCAGCGCCCGGACACCACGACCCACACCGCCCTGAACCTCCTCGCCCACCTCCTCGACGTCCGGCCCGCCACGCTCCGCCGCCACCTGCACGGCACCCGCCGGCCGACTGGCCGCAAGCTGCGTAGCGCGGTCACCGCCCTGTTCCGGCGGGAGTTCTGCGCTCAGAACCAGCTCGACGACGAGGTCCGGCGGGTTCGCGAGGAGTCAGGCCGGGCCCGTCGCCGTGCCGTCCTCGCAGCCCGCGAGGCAGAGGATCAGTGGCTGCGGCAGGAGGTCCTCAAGCGCTACCTTGAGAGCTGACTGTCCTGTGCCACCGATCCTTAACCGATTGCCACTGAAGTTGGACCACTGCATGGTTCGTGCCATCGAACCTAGACCGCCCTGGTCAGGGCTTCGCCGAGCGGTGTCAGCCCCTTGCTAGATGATCTGGTCATGCTGATTGCGACCAACGAGCGCGGCCACGTGGTGAAACGCCCGTCCAAGCCGGCCATCGGGACGATGCTGGCCAACCTGCAGCGGGGAAACGCCCACATGGTCCTGGAGCGGGTGGACGAGGGGCAGCTCGGAAGCTGGTACATCCAGGTCCGGCTCCGCGAGAACAACACCTTCCAGCTCGAATACAGGGACGGCGTGGCTGAGCTGCACTATCAGACACTGACGATCTCCCAGGAGAAGGTCCTCGGGGCGCTGCTCGGCTGGGCTGGCGCGAAGCCGGGCTGGCGGGACGGCTTCATGTGGAACAACATCGGTGACCAGTTCGGCCCCAGTGACTCTGAATCCCCGGAGCGGTCCGGCGGCACGAAGCCGTCGACTGGCCCGGAACCTGTCTGACCAGGGCGGTCAAGGTTCGATGGCACGAACAGCGCAGTGGTCCAACTTCAGTGGCAATCGGTCAAGGCTCGGTGGCACAGGACACCGACCAAGGGCCCGGCCGGGCGGGCCGGCACTGCAACGCGAGGTGCAACACGGGTGCAACGCGGGGTGCAACACAACGACAGCGTTGCGCCCCTGAGTGTGTCCTGAACGTGAAAGGGAGTTGGTGGTAGCGAACTTCGGATTGCGGTGCTGTACGAGAGATGAAGGTTTTGGCCCTTCGGAGCCGTCCTGCGGGGGAAGGCTTCAAACCGCCTCATGCTGCGTTGGCTGAAGACCGTCGTGGTGAACGATGAGGAAAAGGCGTCCGAGAGGCGTCAGGTGGGGACCGGAAAGACGAACGCGAGTGAATCACTGCTGACGTGTCGAAATGCAACTAGACGACATCAAAACCGGGGCGTTCAGGGGCCCCCGGGAGAAGCCTGGCGGGTGCCCGTCTATTGGCCAGGCGGTGTCCGGCATGGAGGTGACGTGAGTCCGGTCTGCTGCTCTCGTGCGGAACAGGAGAAGGCAGGTCCTGATACTCCCCGCCTTTGGCGGGGGAGAGGGAGTGCTCCAAGCGGTAGAGCAACCGCAAGGGGTCGAGTACCGATGCGGGGCCTGCTGGCGGACCGGCTCGTAGTAGTGACGAAACCCCTGTAACGGGGGTGGAGCGAAGGGGCCGGGCCGCTCGTGACTGAGTTGATCACATCAACCGGATGCTCTCCGGGAGGAGTGGGATGAGCCAGTTGAAGTCTCAGATCAAGCCGTTTGACATTTCAAAATGGGAAGTTGCGAGGGCATGGGAGGAGGTCAGGGCTAACAAGGGCGCCCCGGGAGTGGACGGTCAGAGTATCGCCGACTTCGAGAAGGACCTTCAGGGAAACCTGTACAAGGTCTGGAATCGCATGTCGTCGGGCTCGTACTTTCCGCCTCCGGTACGCGCGGTGGAGATCCCTAAGTCTCACGGCGGCGGCACGAGAATGCTCGGCATTCCCGCTGTCGCCGACCGGGTGGCACAGACCGTGGTGGCACGGCATCTGTCGCTGAGGGTGGAACCGATTTTCCATCCGGACAGTTACGGATACCGGCCCGGACGGTCGGCCTTGGATGCGGTGGGAAAATGCCGGGAACGGTGCTGGAGACGCGACTGGGTGGTCGAGCTCGACATCCGGAAGTTCTTCGACAGCGTGCCCTGGGACCTGCTGGTCAAGGCCGTGGATGCTCACACCGACGCCGTTTGGGTGAAGTTGTACGTGCGCCGGTGGCTTGCCGCCCCGCTCGTCCTGCCCGACGGCCAGCTGGTGGCACGGGAGCGCGGGACGCCGCAGGGCGCCCCGGTCTCTCCCGTCCTGGCGAACCTGTTCCTGCACTACGCGTTCGACACCTGGATGGCCCGGAGGTTCCCGGGCGTGCAGTTCGAGCGCTACGCGGACGATGCGGTCCTGCACTGTGTCTCCGAGGGCCAGGCCCGCGAGGTCCTGGCATCGCTGCGGGAGCGGATGGTCGAGGTCGGGCTGGAACTCCACCCGGACAAGACCCGGATCGTGTACTGCAAGGACGGCGTGCGCCGCGGCTCGTACGAGCACGAGGCGTTCACGTTCCTCGGGTACACGTTCCGTGCGAGGAAGAACCGGAGTCGGCACGGGAACCTGTTCCTGTCGTTCGAGCCGGCCATCAGCAGGGAAGCCCTGACCAGGATCGGTCGGGAGGTGCGGTCATGGCACCTTCATCGCCGCTCCGAGTTGACCTTTCAAGAGCTCGCCCGGCGGATCAACCCCGTGCTGGCGGGCTGGATCAACTACTACGGCCGGTTCCGGCCGTGGGAGTTGCAAGCCTTCGCTCTGCGCATCAACGTCTACCTGGTGCGCTGGATTCGGAAGAAGTACAAGCGGTTCTCGGGCAAGCGGAAGGCGATGGCGAAGCTCAGGGAGATCGCGCAGCGATACCCCCGGATGTTCGCCCACTGGCGCCTGTCATCCGTTCAGAACGTCCTGCTGATCTGAGATCAGAGCGGCAAGAGCCGTGTAACGGGAGACTGTTACGCACGGTTCTGTGAGGGCCGGGAGGTGAGACTCCTCCCGGCTACTCGACCCTGCGAAAACGCACAGGAGTTTGGCCTCGGGGGTCGTGTTGCACCCCCGCGTTGCACCTGGCTACGACCTCACCGCTGGCCTGTGGTCGGTTGCTCCTGATTCCCTGCGCTGCCCGCCCGCCCGCCCGCGCTGCTGCGCCTTGGTCGCGGTCCGGGCTCGCCCTGCTTGGTCCTGCGTACCGGGCAGGGGGCGCTCTGGTCGCTCGTCAGGCGGTCGTGGTGGTCCGGTGGCCAGGGCGCTAGGCTCGTCGCTGCGGCAAAGGTAGTAGATAAGGGGTTGGGCCGCGGTGTCGCACTTCGATTCCTTCGAGTAAAAGGACACGTCGTGCCCACTCCTGGTGTGTTGAGGGTCTTCCTCCCTGCGCTCTCGCTCCTGCCCCTGCTGCTGTTCGTCTTGCTGTCGGCGCCGGCGTGGGTTTGCTGGCCCTTCATGCCGGAACGAAAGCAGAGGGTCATGATCGAGGTGGTGCAGAAGTTGATCGACTGGACGCGCGCGTGCGCTACTGACCTCGGCGCTTCAAGGTGATTGGCCTGTTTGTGTAGCTGACTGACGGTCATCTGCGCGCTATGCCGTTGGTATGCGTTATGCGGATG
>NZ_JBITZP010000111.1:0-3786 GCF_044546945.1 Kitasatospora sp. NPDC053057
TCGGGTCGGACAGCCAGACGATCACGTCTCGGCGGCCCATGATCTCGGTGAGGATGTTCAGCGCGCCGTCGCCCTTGCCCGAGCCGGAGATGCCGCAGATCAGCAGGTGCGTGCTGTTGCGGCCGGTCTCCGGGTCTCCGGGCAGCCACAACTGCAGCGGGGAGCCGTCGTCGTAGCGGCCAATGACCAGCGGGTCCGCGATCGAGCCGCCGACGTTGGTCGGCATCTCCCACTCGATCACGTCCGCGAGCATGTCCCGGGGCACGACCACCAGCTCGCCCCGGCGGGCGGAGTCGGGGTCCGGCAGGTACCGCACAGCCGTCGTCGCGACGTCCAGGGCGGAGGCGATGTTCGGCAGCGCGCGGGTGACATCGTTGTTGGTCATCTCCCCGGCGGGCAGGGACAGCTCGGCGGTGACGCGGTTCGGCTCGACCTCGGTGCGGCGGATCTTCGCCCCGGCGAGCTTCACCTTCTCCAGCAGCGAGCCGTCCGTGTCGTTGGCGGTCTGGACCGCGTCGGGGTTGCGGCGCATCACCTGACGGATGTTCCAGGACAGAGCCACGACCGGGCCGCCCATCAGGAAGGCGTCCGGCAGCGGACCGGCCATCGGGCCCGCGAGCGCGGCCCCGGTCACCCAGGCCGAGGCGGCGGCCACCGTGACGGCCGAGTGCAGGCGACGCTGCGGGCTGGTCGTGCGACCCGCCCACCAGGTCATCCCCGTCAGCGCGACGGAGCCGAGGGTGAGCCCGACACCGGCCGCCGCCGACCCCTGCCACTCCAAGGACGCGGCGGACCCGGCGATCCCGACCGCGCCGGTCAGGATCCACGGCGGGGTGTAGGGCTTGGCCCGGTGGGCGATCCACGCCGCGATTCCCCGGCCGGTGCTGGCGCCTTCCAGGTTCTCCCGGTGCTGCAGCTCCGGGTCGGTGTCCTTCTTCGACACGGTCGTACTCCTCTCAGAACTGGAACGGACGGTGCTGCTGCTGGGCCGGGCGGGGGGCCATGACGTCGGCGTACTCACGCTGGAAGGCGGCCCACGCGGCGGCGGCATCCTTCGCCGCGTCGGTCAGCGCGTCGGCGGCCTTGCCGAGCTTCTTGGCCACCGAGCGGGCCCGCATCTTCGACTGGAAGACGTGGTCACCCGGGACGCCGGGGGCCTGCTCCAGGGCGGCCTTGAGGATCTCGGCCGCGACCTCAACCTCGATCGCGGAGTAGGAGGCGAACGCCCGCAGGGCCTCGCAGTAGGACCGCACGTCGGCGGCCGAGTAGAACGCGGGCTCCGGCAGCGCGAGCTGGCTGTTGCGGGCCGCCCCCGCGCCGGGGTTCGCGGCGGCACCCATCTGCGGCGGGACGCCGGCACCGCCGGTGTTCTTGTTGACGTTGATGCTGATCCCGGGGGCGAACGTCGCCCCGGAGCCGAAGCCGTTGCGGGTGCGGCTGCTGTTGGTGCCGCCGGTGGTGCCGCTGGTGGTGCCTGACGTGCTCTTCGACGTGTCGACCACTGTGGTCTCCCCATGGCGAGGCCGAGCCCTATCCGGTGACCCGGCGGGCTGTTTGCATCACCGACAGTAGACCAAAACGCGGATTTGCACTACCCCCTAGTGATGCACGTGCCTCGTGGTCTACCGTCGTAGGTAGCGCGGTAGACCAACCGCGACACCGAGAGGAGGGACCGATGGCCGGATATGCCGAGATTGCGGCGCACTACACCAAGCTGATCGAGTCGGGAGAGCTGGCCCCCGGGGACCGGCTGCCGACGCAGCGAGAGGTCATGCAGGAGTGGGGCGTCGCGCAGCAGACGGCCAGCAGGTCGTTTCGGGTGCTCCGGGAGAACGGCCTGACCAAGGCCACCACCGGCGGCGGGACCGTGGTCGCCGACCCCGGCAGCTCGAATGTCGCGGCCCGCGTGCGCACCTGGGCCTCGACCGGGCGGGCGCTGGCCAAGGAAGAGAGCTCCCGGATCGTCGAGATCGGGACGGTCGGCGCCGATGAGGTCGTGGCCGCCCGTCTGGAGATCGAGCCGGGCAGCCCCGTGCACGTCCGCCGCCGTGTCGTCAGCAGGAACGGCGTGCCGACCCACATGTCCAGCTCGTACTACCCGGCCTACGTCATCGAGGCCACCCCCGAGCTGACCGAGGCTGTCTCCACCGGCGGGTCGCGCGAGTTGGCCGCCGAGCGGCTGGGCTCCCCCCAGTCGCGGGTGCTGGAGGAGGTCACCTCGCGCCTCGCCACCGTGCAGGAGCTGGAGGCGCTCGGCCTCACCGGCTCCACCGTCGTGACCCAGGTCGTCCGAACCGCCTGGCTCTCGGACGGCCGGATCGTAGAGGTCGCGGTGAAGGTGGCCCACGGCTCCACCGTCCTGCGCTGGACCACCCCGCTGTAGCCCCAGCCCCACCCCGTCGAGAGGATGAGTCCAGCCCCATGACCGACACCTACCGCGCTCAGCTCGTCAGCAACCAGCCCGACAACCCCGGCTGGCGCCTGTTCGTCATGGTGCCCGGCCGCGTCGCCGACTGGCCCGAGGCCGCCTGGTCCACCGGCAACCCGCCGACCATCCAACAGCGCGGCGTCGCTCTGGAAGACATGGGCTTCCAGTACGCCACCGGGGCTCCGGAGTGGGACTGGTGCGAGACCCAGCCCTGGGAGGACGACCCGCACGCTGTGGTGAAGCTCTGCAGCGTCGCCCACGTCCGCCCGCTGGAGGACTGACCACCACCCCGGTCCACCTGACGCCCCCGCTCTGATCTTCGGAGCGGGGGCGTCTGCGTTCAAACTTTCTCTACTGGTTCAAGGGGCCGCGCGGCGGCCCGGCGGCCGCCCGCTCCGGCCGCCCTCCTGTCTCCGCCCCGGGCTGCCGGGCGACGGCCGCCGAGGATGCGTCAGTCCCGGTCACAGATCCCGGGGGCTCCGCCCGCCGGACCCCCGGCCACCTCCGGGGAGTCGGGGGCCTCGATGTCGAGTGCGACGTGCGTCGGGGCGGGCGTGGACCGTATGGCGGGACTCCCCGGCGGGCGACACCCAAGGGCGATACCACCCCGCCACAGACCCCCGTTCCGACCGCCAGCGGATCGCTTCCGACTGGAGAGCAGGACGGGGGCCCGCGACGGGGCGGTTCGGGCAGGCCTGCCGCCCACCGGGGAGTCCCGCCACGGCCCCCACCCGTGGGTCAAGGACGATGGCCGGTCACCCACCGCAAGGCGCCGGCATCTTCGCCCGCGGCTTCGATCCCGTCCGACTCCTGGTGACCCGGATCGAGCCCGGCCTGGCCCGCCCCTCGCGCGCGCACGACGTACGCGCACGCGTGCGCGCACCTTGGCCACCGCCGACCGGTCGTTCCGCGCCGTGATGATGATGAATTTGGGCGACACACCCTTGCATCACGACCCGACGGAGTTGTCTCACGCGTGAGACAAAACCCAAGATCCAGAACGGTCACACCTCATGCACTTCGAGATGACCCCGGTCGATCACACCTCTGACACTTCGAGCCGCCCCAGCGACGACCGCGTCCGTGACAGCTCTTGCATCTCCGGCCCGGCGGTCGATGACATCTCTTGCATTTCGAGGGGCGCCGCCCCACTCGTGTGCCATCCACCGCCCCAGAACACCCCGGTCCGAGGCTTCATGATCATCTGGAGTGCTAAGGTATCGTCACTTTGCAGTGACGATACGGCCGCCCACGGGCGGCCTTTTTGGTGTCCGGGTGAGCGCCGACACGCTTCCGGGATCATGGTCGGATGAGCACTCACAGGCGCCCGCTCCACGTCCGATCCGACGATGAGCACC
>NZ_JBITZP010000112.1:0-3652 GCF_044546945.1 Kitasatospora sp. NPDC053057
TGTCGCCAGTCTCTGAAAAGTGACCCTCAGCCAGTTCTTGAATGTTGACCCCTTTGGTCATCCTGCGCGGCTCTACTGCGGCGCGCTGCCGCGCAGGATGACCGCGATCATGTCGTCCAAGCCGTGCTCAGCCGCCTCCGGCGGTAGCACGCCGCTTACCGTCAGGCCCGCGTAGCCGTGCAGCGCCGCGACGATCGGCAGGGCGATCCGTTCGAGTGGCCCCTCGCGTACTTCGCCCCGGCGCTGCCCGTCGCCGATCAGCTCCAGGAGTTGATCGGACCATCGATGGGCGCTCGCCCCGAGGGCCTGCGGCGCCTGCGCACTGTGCTTGACGGAGAACATCAGGTCAAGCAGTGCGGCGTTGGCCACGGCGAAGCCCACGTAGGCGCGGGCTGCGGCATCCAGCCGGTCGGCGAATGTCTCACCGGCGCCTTCCTGCGAGGCCGCGATGGTCTCGGCGAGCCGCTCGAACCCGGTCAGCGCCAGGGCGTCCAGCAGGGCCTGCTTGGACTTGAAGTGGCGACTCGGCGCGCCGGGGCTCACCCCGATCTCGCGGGCCAGTTCGCGCAAGGACAGGGCGGACGTGCCCTTCTCGCGCAATGTCGTCTCGGCTCGCGCGAGCAGCGCGGTGGGGAGGTCTCCGTGGTGGTAGGGGCGGTTCGTCATGCCCTCAGCCTAGCCGAGTGTATTCGATGAATACATTGTGATCGTTGACTACATTGTGATCAGTGAATACATTGGGGGCATGGCAAAGAACACGCAGACCCGCCCCTGGAACACCACCGACATCCCCGACCAGACCGGCCGCACCGCCGTCGTGACCGGCGCCAACAGCGGCCTCGGCCTCGCCACCGCCACAGCCCTGGCCGCCGCGGGCGCCCACGTCGTCCTCGCCGTACGGGACACCAAGCGCGGCGAAGCCGCAGCCGCGACGGTGAACGGCAGCGTGGAGGTCCGCCGGCTCGACCTGGCCGACCTCGCCTCCGTGCGCGAGTTCGCCGCCGACTGGCACGGCGACCTGGACCTGCTCATCAACAACGCCGGCGTCATGAACGTCCCGGAGGGTCGCACCAAGGACGGCTTCGAGACCCAGTTCGGCACCAACCACCTCGGCCACTTCGCCCTGACCAACCTGCTGCTGCCCCACATCACCGACCGCGTGGTGTCCCTGTCCTCGGGCGCGCACAAGGCCCCGGGCAACCCCCGCATCCACTTCGACAACCTCGACCTGACCGGCGAGTACAACCCGCTGACCGCTTACAGCCAGTCCAAGCTCGCCACCCTGCTCTTCACCCTGGAACTCCAGCGACGACTCAGCGCCACCGGCTCGCCCGTCCGCGCCCTCGCCGCACACCCCGGCCTGGCCGCCACCAACCTCCAGAGCCACGACGCCAGCCTCCTGCGAACCCTCTTCTACCGTCTCGTCAACAGGCTGATCGCCCAGGACGGCGAGGCCGGCGCACTCCCCACCCTCTACGCCGCCGTTCAGGACCTTCCCGGCGCGAGCTACGTCGGCCCCGACGGCATGTTCGAGATGCGTGGCGCCCCATCCCTGGCCGGCCGTTCGGCAGCGGCCAGCGACCCGGCCACAGCCCACCGCCTGTGGACCGTCTCCGAAGAGCTGACCGGCGTCACCTTCCCGAAGCTGACTGCGGCACTTCGATCCTGAAGCCGTGGCCGACCCACCGAGTCGGCGACCTGCAACGGGGCAGGTGGCCGCACTCGGTGTCACGGAGGCTGCTCGATACAAGAGGGTGCTGAAGGTGGAGGACTGGGCGGAGATACGTCGGCTGCATCGAGCAGAGGGCGTGCCCATCAAGGAGATCTCACGGCGGCTGGGGGTGGCCCGGAACACGGTGCGGGCCGCGTTGAACTCGGACCGGCCGCCGAAGTACGAACGGGCCCCGCGCGGACGGGTAGCGGACGCCTTCGAGCCGCAGATCCGGGGCCTGTTGAACGAGTGGCCGACGATGCCGGCCCCGGTGATCGCCGAGCGGATCAAGTGGCCGTACTCGATGTCGCCGCTGACGAAGAAGCTGGCCGAGATCCGGCCGGAGTACGTCGGCATCGACCCGGTCGACCGGGTCACCTACGAACCCGGCCAGATCACCCAGTGCGACCTGTGGTTCCCGGAGACGAGGGTCCAGGTCGCACCCGGCCAGCAGCGGGTCCTACCGGTCCTGGTCATGACGCTCGGCTTCTCCCGGTTCCTGACCGCGGAAATGATCCCGACACGGCAGGGCGGCGACATCCTGGCGGGCATGTGGTCGCTGATCAGCGGCATCGGCCGGGTGACGCACACGCTGGTCTGGGACCGCGAGGCAGCCATCGGCGGCAGCGGGAAGGTGACCGCACTGGCCGCCGCGTTCGCCGGGACGCTGGCCACGAAGATCAAGCTCGCGCCGCCCCGCGACCCCGAATACAAGGGCATGGTCGAGCGGAACAACCAGTTCCTGGAAACCTCGTTCCTACCGGGACGGCAGTTCGCCTCGCCGGCCGACTTCAACCAGCAGCTGGCCGAGTGGCTGCAGCGGGCCAACGCCCGCACCGTCCGCTCCATCCAGGGCCGCCCGGTCGACCTGCTGGAGACCGACCGCCAGGCGATGATCGCGCTGCCGCCCTTCGCCCCGCCAATCGGGCTGACACAGCGCGTCCGACTCGGACGGGACTACTACGTCCGCGTCGACACCGTCGACTACTCGGTGGACCCGCAGGCCATCGGCCGGTTCGTCGACGTGACCGCCATGCCGGACACGGTCATGGCCATCTGCGACGGCCAGATCGTCGCCCACCACCAGCGGTCCTGGGCCAAGCAGGCCGTGGTCACCGACCCCGACCACGCGGCTACCGCGGCCCGGATGCGCCAGGCCCTGGCCCTGGACCGGCAAAGACGCCAGGCGGCAACCCGCCAGCACAGCGACGGCCATGCCGTCGCCCTCCGGGCCCTGCCCGATTACGACGCCCTGTTCGGCGTCGACTTCGACCCCGCGAGCACAACGAAAGCGAGCAGTGAGTGACCACCACCGCGCCGACCAAGGACGGCCTGCCGTCCATGATCGCCTACCTGACCCGGGTCCTGAAGACCCCGACGATCGGCGCGTTCTGGGAGGAACTCGCCGAGCAGGCCAGGGACGAGAACTGGTCCCACGAGGAATACCTGGCCGCGCTGCTGCAGCGGCAGGTCGCCGACCGGGAGTCCAAGGGCACCGTGATGCGGATCCGCACCGCTCATTTTCCGCAGGTCAAGACCCTGGAAGACTTCAACCTCGACCACCTGCCATCGCTGCGGCGCGATGTCCTCGCCCACCTGGCCACCGGCACGTTCGTCGCGAAGGCGGAGAACGTGATCCTGCTTGGCCCGCCAGGCATAGGCAAGACCCACCTGGCCATCGGGCTCGGTGTCAAGGCCGCCCACGCCGGCTACTCGGTCCTGTTCGACACCGCCAGCAACTGGATCACCCGCCTCGCCGAGGCCCACCAAGCAGGCCGCCTGGACGCCGAGTTGAAGAAGATCCGCCGCTACAAGCTGATCATCATCGACGAAGTCGGCTATATCCCGTTCGACCAAGACGCGGCGAACCTGTTCTTCCAGCTCATCGCCTCCCGCTACGAGCAGGGCTCCGTCATGGTGACCTCGAACCTGCCCTTCGGG
>NZ_JBITZP010000113.1:0-3618 GCF_044546945.1 Kitasatospora sp. NPDC053057
CCTCGCCAAGGAGAACCGCGCGGGCCGCGACTGATCAACCCATGGGGTCAATTTTCCCGAACTCTCAAGGGGTCTAAATTCACGAACCGTTGACACCCTCTGCCCACGGCCACAGTCCGGCGCCACCGAGTACTCGGCGGACTCCTCAACGAGTACCACGCCACCCCGATCAGACCGCCTCGCGACCCGCAGGAAACTCCCAGGTCAGCGGCCTAATCGGAGTTTTGACACCCTTCAGGACTCTGTTGCTCAATTCCCTGCGTGAGGGATGGCGGGTTCGGGATGATCGTTGTTGCGGTCGCTTCCCTGTCGCGCGGTCGTGGGGGGTGGGGCGATGTCGATGCAGCCGAAGGGGCTGCCGCAAATCCCGGAGCAGACCGTCGTGGTAGCTCGGGCCGCGTTCCCGCGGGGCAGTCTGGCGATGCGGGTGCGGGATCGACTCGGTACGGTCTTCGCGGATGAGCCGTTCGCAGACGCGTTCGGGGTGCGGGGGGCTCCTGGGCTGTCTCCGGGAGTGTTGTCGCTGGTCACCGTGCTGCAGTTCGCCGAGGATCTGACCGACCGACAGGCCGCGGCGATGGCAGTGCGGGCCATCGACTGGAAGTACGCCCTGGGGATGGAGTTGACGGACACCGGCTTCGACCAGAGCGTGTTGAGCAGGTTCCGAGCCCGGCTGGCCGAACACGGCATGGAGCGTGTGGTCTTCGACCGACTGCTGGAGCACTGCAAGGATGCCGGGCTGGTGGCCGCCGGCGGCAAGCAGCGCACCGACTCCACCCACGTGATCAGCGCGGTGCGGGACCTGAACCGCCTGGAGCTGGCAGGGGAGAGCGTGCGGGCCGCTCTGGAGGCCCTGGCCGTCGCGGCGCCCGACTGGCTGACCCGGGCCATCGACGTCACCGAGTTCGCCCACCGCTACGGCCCACGCGTGGACGGCTGGCGGATGCCCTCCTCCCAGACCAAACGCGACCGGTTGGCGCAGGTCTTCGGCCAGGACGCCCTCGCCTTGTGTCGGGCCGTCCACGCTCCCGATGCCCCGCAGTGGCTGCGCCAGGTCCCGGCCGTGGACATCCTGCGGCGGGTCCTCGTGCAGACCTACGACGTGACCACCGACAGCAGGGGACGGGAGGTGATCAAGAAGCGGGAGGCCGATGATGAGGGCGTCCCGCCCGGCCATCTGCGCCTGACCTCCCCGTACGACCCCGACGCCCGCTGGGCCGCGAAGGGCGAGGACCTGTTCTGGATGGGCTACAAGATCCACCTCACCGAGACCTGCCACACTCCCGCCGAAGCCGAAGCCGAAGCCGGTGGTGTCCCGGCGGCGGTGAAGGCGCTGTCGAAGGCGGCCACCTCACCCGGCGGGATGTACGGGTCAGCCCCACCGAAGATGCCCAGGATCGGGGCGGTCAGTTCGGAGGCTCGCTGCGTGGGTCCGGGCCCGTACGGTCCGGCGATGCCGGGGACGCCGTAGAACCCGACCGCGCCCGCCAGGCCGTGAGCGGGCGATGCGGAGAGGAAGGCGTGGCGTCCGCCGAAGCAGAAGCCCACGGAGGCCACTCCGATCACGGCCGGTCCACCGAGGGTGCGCAGGTGGTCGGCCGCCGCGCGCAGGTCGGCCTGGACCGTGGCCTCGGTGGTGCGTACGGCATGCTCCATGAACGGGAAGTCGTCGCCGCGGGTGCCTACGCCGGCGGTCCTGCCGTAGTAGTCGATGACGGCGGACGGGTGTCCGTGGTCCGGCTCCTCGCCGCGATCGGCAACCGGCCACCTCCGCCAGCCCGCGGAGCCGGCCGTCAGAGGTGTGCCGTGGAGGGGAGAAATCGGGCTCTTGTGCTGGACCTGTGGGTCAGGCAACGGTCATGGAGCTTCCCCGGGAAACCCCTTTCCTTCCTGCCGCTTGCTCCTCAGCATGCCTCGGTCTCCATAGTCCTGACGATGCACCAGACTTGGCAGTCGACCGCTCAAAGGCGGTCCGCACAGTGACTCTGGAGGCAGACCCCCTTGACCCGCTACAGCGTCGACCCCGAGCGACACGAGCTGATCGCCACCTGGGGGACGGGCGAGGGCGATCTCGCCACCCGCATCGCCGACCTCCCCGCCGACACCGGTATCTCCGTGCTCCTGAGCCTGGCCCGCGCGCTCACCCACCTGTCCGAGGCCGCGTGGCACACCTACACCCACCCGGCCAGCGCCGCCTCCTCCCAGGAACCCGACAGCGAGGGCTGGCGCCGCAAGGAGGAACGCAAGGCGTTCGACGAGGTCCCGGGCGCCATCGCCCGGCCCAACCTCCCCCAAGGCGGCATGCTCGACGTCTCCTACAGCCCCCTGGCCGAATCCGCCCACCGCGCCGGCCGCGCCCTGCACACCCTCGACAACGCGGACCTCACTAACGCCGTCCTCGCGGAAGCCGCCACCGAACTCACCGCCGTGGAGAACGCCGAACTCGGCGACCTCACCGGCCGCGCCCGCCAGGCCGTGCTCCTCAGCCGTGAAGGCGCCTCCCCCGTCCAGGTCGCCGCCGCCGACCGCCTCCTCGAACAGGACCCCTTCGGCCCCGCCACATTGCTCACCGACATCGACCCCACCGCCGCGGCCGTCGCCGCGGCCCACTGGCTGGCAGCCGCGGCCGAGGTCACCGCCGACGCCACCGGCCACTCCCCCACCACCCTGCTCCGCGAAGCCGACGACATCGAAGCCCTCCCCCACGAGACCCCCACCCTCGTCCTCGACCTCATCGACGCCGGCGCCTCCCCCTACGACGCCGTCACCGGCCTCGTGCGCCACGCCCTCCACGTCGCCGACGGCCTCCTCCCCGACCTCGCTGGCCTGCGCGAGCAACTCGAAGACCTCGACGACGACCTCGCCCAACACACCGGCCCGGACACCCGCCCCGAGGACACCGGCCTGCGCCTGACCCCGCTCGACCCCAAACGACCCGCCCCCGACCTTCTCGAAGACCTCCTCGCCGGCATCCACGGCTGCTGGCTCCTCCACGAGGAATACGACGAACCCGACAACGATCAGGAAAACTGGGACGACGAGCACGCCGAAGCGCACCAGGACCGCAGCCGCGGCCACTTCGCCCGCCTCGTCCGCGAAGCCGCAGCCACCCGCCACGACCGGCTCATCTGAACGTCCTACCCAAGCGTCGACCAGTCGCACCCACCCGCCTGCGGATCCCCCTCTGTCCCGTCCGAACGAGGGCCGATCGGCATCCGCACACCGTTGCTCCAACACCGGTAGGCCGGCACACCTCGCCCTGGCCGCCGCACATCGCCACGGTCGCCCAGGTGCCCCGCCAATCAGTGACACCGTGTAGGCGGTCCTGTAGCCGCAGGCATTCGGCGGCCACGTAGGGCTGCTGACCCCCTCAGCCCCCACCACGAGATCCCCAAACCGAAGTCCGCCGCCACCCCGGTCCCGCGAGTACCCAGTGCCGAGGGTCAAACCTGGCTCCAGGTCGGATTGGGGTGAGCACCGTGTCGTGCGCTGTGGGTGTGCTTCGCGCCCCTTTGCTCAGTGCGGGCCTGTCCAGCCAACGGTGTAACTCGTGTGATGTGAATTATCGGCGGCCGACGGAGAGTCGGCCGTCGAAGGCGATGTCGAAGGCCTGGAGTG
>NZ_JBITZP010000114.1:0-3343 GCF_044546945.1 Kitasatospora sp. NPDC053057
ATCGCCCTGGTCATGCTCACCCTGGCGGGCCCTCGCCCCACCCTCCCTGGACGCCAACCCGCGACAGCCTGACCCACACATCAAGCAGGAGAGCCACTTTTCGCCGGTCGTCCGCCCCAGCGCCGGTTCTCGCGGTCGGTTCAGCTCTTCCGCCGGTATGCGCCGGGGTTACCTCGACCAAGAGCACGAGCGCAACCACCGGGCCCGCTACCGACTCGCTGCTCGATCTACGAGGTCAGTCCCAGCAATCCGCACCCGCCGCGCACTGTCCCCCAGTCGAGCGCGAGCCGCCCGCAGGAGCGCGCGCACGACCGACAGAGCGTCACAAGTGCGCGTTTTACGCGGTCGGGTCCCAGTCTGCGAGCTGCTCCATCGGCTCGGTGTCGCCGGTGTTCTCCAGGCCGTCGAGCGGGACGCGCGCGTAGAAGTAGAGGACCAGTTCGCTCGCTGCGCCTCGCATCGCCATGTCGCCCGGCTCCGCGTCGGCGGCGAGGTCGTCGCAGCGGACGCCGTCGGCGTTGAGGGTCAGGCGCCAGGAGCGGCCCTCGGTCGTGTGCAGGTCGATGGTCGCCGGCTTGAACGGCCAGGGGACGGTCGTCGCCGAGACGGTCGTCAGGAACTCGTCGACGCCCTCGACCGCGACGTCCGTCGGCAGCGGCTGTGCGGCGCCCTGGGTGAGCTGGGCGTCGTAGGTGTGGACGGCGATCTCCTGGATCTGGTGCCGGGCCACGGCTCCGCTGGTCTCCGGGGCCTGCGAGCGGCCCCACCAGGTCCAGCAGCCGCGGTCCGGGCCGGCCTCGCGCATCGCGTCGAGCATGAGCTCGGTCGACTCGGCGAGCCAGGCGTCCAGGGCTTCGCGGTCGCGGGGCGCGGTCGGGGCGCCCTTCGGGTCCGTCTTCGCCGGGGGCTCAGCGCCCGGGCCCGCCGCGACGATGGCGGCCTGGCGGCGGCGGCCGTCGCCGAGGTGCTGCGCCAGTTCGCGCAGCGTCCAGTCCGGGCAGGTCGGGACCTGGACGTCAAGGTCAGGGGCGGACGCGATCGCGGCGCGGAACGCGGCCGAGCGGTCCTCGATCAGCCGCAGGACCTCGGGGAACTCCATGATGTTTTGCACGTCGGTTGTGTATCACGGCGTTCCGGCCGCCGGGTAGCGAATTTGTCGGACGAAGCGTCGACGGCCGGGCGCAGCGCCGGTGCCGAAGTCGTCCGGAAACTCCAGGCACTGCTCGCCAACGGCGACTTCGACCGCTGCTGGACCTACGATCTGGGCCAAGAGCGCCAGCGCACCCAGCAGAGGTCAGCCGCAGGGCCGGCTTCCACAGCCGTGAAATCGCATCCATCAACCGGCACCAGACCCAGGACCACTGAGGGACCATGAGGACCTATCGCTACAGAGTGCAGAGAAACGGCTTCGGGCTGTTCCTCGGGATCGCGGCCGAGGCCACCCGCCCGACGAACCTGCCGGTCAGGGGCATCCCCGTCAGCGACCGAGTCCGGCTGAACGCTTCCGAAGTCAGCGACACCTTCCACGGGAACCGGTTGGCGCTCAACGAACACGAAGTCGCCTACTTGCAGCTCGGCCTGAGAAAGGTGTCCAGCGCCATCGAGCGCATCGAGACCAGCCCTTACATCGTCATCTCGGTCCGCGCCCTGGAGATCGTCGAGGTCGACTACGTGGAGGAGGCTCTCGCCCCGGCGATCGCCGGGTGGGCCGCGGCGGAATTCTCTCTGACACCCCGCCCATGCAACGTCAGCCGCGACAGCGCCACAGGCCGGTTCACATTCGACTGGGACGAGTGACCTTGGGGCCAACGGTGCGTGATCCCGGTCAAGCGCCGGGCATTCGGGCAGTTTCTCGGGGGGTGTGGCTTTGTGGCGAGTTGTTGCATCAACGTCTGGCGCAAAGCACAGGCGATGCTGGACTACACCGAGCGTCGCCGCCAGCGGGTGGCTACAGCGGTGAAGAACGCCGCGAAGAGCGGAACCCCGATCAGCGTGTCGGCCATCGCCCGGCAAGCCGGAGTCGACCGCAGCTCCTCTATCGTCACCGCGACTTGCTCGAAATCGTCCACGCCGCCGAACTCGAACCGGCGGCTCAGGACCCGGCCGGCGGGTCGCCGGTGAGCCGGGCCTCGCTCCAGGCCGATCTCGCCAATGCCCAGGCCCGCAACACTCGCCTGGCCGCCCGCGTCCAGCAGTTGGAGAAGCGACTGTCACAAACATTGGGCGCTCAAGCCTGGCGGGAGTCGGGGCTGGGTGCCCCGGCCGATATCGACGAACTCCAACGCGGAATAACCAGATTGGAGCAGCAGAACGTCGAGCTGACCAGCACGCTCGATGAGACCCGGTCGGACCTCGAAGCCGCGCGAGCGGCCAACCGGGACCTCACCAGAGCTCTGAACCAGCGCAGCTGACGGCATCGAGAACCGGGTCGCGACCGGCTGGTCGCGACCCGGACACTCACAGGGCGCTGCGGCGCGTCACCGTACTTCCTTCACGTTCTCCGCGAGCAGCACTCAGGCGCGAGGCGGCAGTAACCGCAATTGCGGTGGCGGCAAGGGCAGCGCTGACCCAGGCGGCATCTCGGTAGTCACCCGTCGCCCCAGTCGCGGCGCCTGCGAGCAGCGGTCCCAGGAACGCACCGGCGTTCAGCGCCACAGTGGCGAACGACCCGTTCAGGGACGGGGCATCGGCCGCGACATGCATGACACGGTTGACGAGGGTCGATCCGATTCCGAACGACAGCCCGCCCTGGACGACCGCGACGATGAAGAGTGGTGTTGTCTGCGTGCTGGTCATGGCCAGCACCGCCCACCCGACAGGCAGCGCCCACATCGCGAGGACCAAACCCTGCCGGAACTGACCGTCGGCCATACGACCGGCTGCGTTCACTCCGATGAAGGCGCCGGCTCCGAACGCGGCGAGCAGTCCGGGGTGAACCGCCCCGGGTTCGGTGGAGATCTCAGGTTGTGGCTTTGACCTGGGGTTTTGTGGTTGTGAGGTAGTGGGCGGTCTCGTATTCGACGGGTGGGACGTGGCCTATCTCACCGTGGAGTCGTCGGTGGTTGTACCAGTCAGTCCACTCGGCTGTGGCGAGCTCGATCTGGGAGAGGGTCTTCCAGGGGCGGCCGGGCTTGATCAGCTCCGTTTTGTAGAGGCCGATGGTGGATTCCATCAGGGCGTTGTCGTAGGCGTCGCCGACGGATCCGATCGAGGCTGCGATGCCGGCGGCGTCCAGGTGCTCAGCGAGCCGGAAACTCGTGTACTGGGTGGATTCCATCGGTCGTCGCAACACCTTGATCGAGGTGGTGTTGCATGGGACGGCCAGCAGGGTGGATCACGACGC
>NZ_JBITZP010000115.1:0-3221 GCF_044546945.1 Kitasatospora sp. NPDC053057
TCCTTGTGGAGCGTGACCGCCCGGTAGGACTCGGGGAGCTTGATCGCCGCGAAGTCCGCCGACGTGGCGTCGGAGCTGAGGATCGCGTCGAGGATGGCCGAGATCTCGGTCATGTGGTGTTTCCCATCAAATGTTTTTCATCGGGTTCGTGCGACTGGGCTGCTTCGTCCGGACGCGGCTCCGGCCGTCCGGCTACGACCGGTGGCGGGCGAGTTCGAGCAGCAGCAGGGCGAGTCGGACGCCCGGTCGGCCGAGGCCGCTCTGGTACTCCTTCAACATCCGGTTCTCCCTGGTGAGTTCGGTACGGGGCAGGCCGGCAGCCCGGCGGAGCGCCTCGATCTCACCGACCAGCTCGGCGCGGCGCCGGATCATCCGGATGAGGGAACGGTCGAGTTCGGAGAGTTCGTCCTGCCGCTCGTCGACCCGGCTCGGCACGGTGAGTGACATGTCAGGCCCCGGCCTTCTCACGGGTGGCCGCGCGCCGCTGGGCGAGAGCCAGGGTCAGGGCGGTCAGCGCGGCGAGTGCCGCCGCGGCCAGCGACCACCAGAAGGTGACGGTGAACGCCGACATCCGGCTGTCGGCGCTGTCCCCCGCCTCGTCCAGGCCGTTCTGCAGGACGGCCACGAACACGGCCGTCGCGATCGACCCCCCGAGCCGCTGCAGCATGTTGATCTGCGGCGAGGCGTCGCTGATCTTGCGCGGGTCGACGGCCCGGAAGGCCGAGGTCATGGCCGGCATCACGGACAGTCCGGCCCCGAAGCCGGAGAGCAGCATGGCGGTGCCGATCACCGCGTACGGCGTGTCCGCCCCGACCAGGACGAACGGCACCGCCGCGGCGAGGCTCAGCGCCGCCCCGAGGAACGCGGTGCGCCCGCCGCCGAGCCGTTCGACGACCCGCCCGGACAGCCAGGTGGCCGCGGCGGCGCCCGCGCTCGACGGCAGCAGCAGCAGCCCGGTGGTGACCGGGTCCGCGCCCCGCACGCTCTGGAAGTACAGCGGCATCAGCACCATGCCCGCGTACATGCCCATGGACAGGAAGACCGTGGTGAGCGAGGCCGAACGGAAGACGGCATCGCGGTAGAGCCCGATGTCGAAGAGCGGGTGCGCCGTACGGAGGGTCCGGACGACGAACAGCACCAGCAGCACCATCCCGGCGGCGAGCACCAGCAGCGGGACGGCCGAGGCGTGCCGGCCGATCTCCCCGAACCCGTAGGTCAGGGCGACCATGCTTCCCGAGACGGCCAGGAGCCCGAGCGGGTCGAGCGGGGTCGGGTCCTGCGGTCCGTCGGGGCGCAGCAGTCGCAGGGCGCACAGCACGGCCACGGCTCCCACCGGCAGGTTGACGAGGAAGATCCATCGCCAGTCCGCGTAGTGCAGCAGGAGCCCGCCCGCGAACGGCCCGAAGACGGGTGCGAGCACGATCGGCACTCCGACGACCGACATCACGCGCGGGAGGTTCATCGGTCCGGCCGCCCTCGCGAGGATGATCTGCCCGACGGGCATGATCAGACCGCCGCCGAGGCCCTGGAGGGCCCGCAGGGCGATGAGCTGCCCGGAGGTCTGAGCGGCGGCGCACAGGAGGGAGGCAGCCGTGAAGACGACCACCGCGGCCACGTACGTGCGCTGGGCTCCGTAACGGCGCGCCGCCCAGCCGGAGACCGGGATCGCCGCGGCGACCGCGAGGAGGTAGGCCGTCACCACCCACTGGATGGTGTCGAGCGGGGCGTCGAGGCCGGACGCCAGGGCCTTGAGGGCGACATTGACGATCGTCGAGTCCAGGAAGGACATGGTCGACCCCAGGATCACCACCGTGGCGGCCTTCCACACCTCGGGGCCGAGGCCCTGACGGGGCGTCGGGTTGGATTCGGTACGTATGCTCACTGCTGGGTCGTCTTTCCCTCGGTGCTCTGCGTCGGCTGCACGGTCCGCAGCCAGTCGTCCACCGCGTTGGCGGCGGTGCCGGCGGCGGCCTCCAGCATGGTGAAGTGGTCTCCTTCGACGTCCACCGCGGTGTGCCGCAGCGGCCAGGAGGCCCGGCGCTCGCCGAGCGATTGCTCCGCCCGCACCAGCAGGGTCGGGGTCGAGATCGCTTCGGGCGTCCAGCCGTGGAAGTGCCGGAAGTAGCCGCCCATCGCGGTCAGTCGGGCGTCCGTGGTCCAGCCGTACTCCTCCTCCCGGTCGAACATGGCCTTGACCATGTCGGTGCGGAAGGCGGGATCGGCGGCCTCCCCCGGCAGGAAGGTGTCGAGCAGGACCAGCGCCGTGGCCGGGCTGCCGAGCCGTTCCAGACGGGCGGCGACGTCGTGCGCCGCCCAGCCGCCGGAGGAGTAGCCGGCCAGGGCGAACGGTGCGCCGTCGGCGCCGTGCAGCACCGCCCGGGCGATGAGTTCGACGATCGCCTCGGCGCTGTCCGGCAGTTCCTCGCCCTGGAGGTAGCCGGGCAGGGGCAGCGCGGACACCGCGCGCCGCGGTCCGAACGCTGCCGCGAAGCGGGCGTACTGGTGGGGGCTGGACATCGCCGTCAGCGAGGGCAGGCAGACCAGTGCCGGAGCCGCGGGGGCATCCGCGGGGCCCTCCGCGAGGCGGACCGGTTCCAGCAGTCGCCGGGATTCGGCCACCGACTCGGCCGAGAAGGACGGCCGCAGCTGCGAGGCCACCATCAGCAGGTCGGTCGCCTCCTTCACCTTGCCGTCGGCGCAGGCCTGCCGGTAGAGCAGGCCGATGGTGCCCGCGGGCTCCGCCGCCACCGGCACCTCCGGCACGGTCAGTTCGCCCCGGAGGTGGTCGGCCAGGAGCCGGGGCGTCGGGTGGTCGAAGACCGCCATGGCACTGAGCGTCAGTCCGGCCGCCGTGTTCAGCCGGTTGCGCAGGCGGACCGAGGTCAGCGAGTCGAAGCCCATCTCCAGGAACTTCCGGTCGGGATCGACCAGGTCGGGCCCGGCGTACCCGAGGACCGCGGCCGCGTGGGCGCGGACCAGGGCGAGCGGGTCGGTCAGGTCCGCGGCGGGAGAGGCGGCCCGGGAGCCGCGCTTCGGCGCTGCGGGCACGAGGTCGTGGAGCAGGGGCGGCAGCCCCTCCTCACGGGCCTGTGCCCGGAGGGCGGGAAGGTCGAGCCGGGCGGGCACCAGCACGGGGTGGTCGTGGGTGAGGCCCGCGTCGAAGAGCGCGAGGCCCTCCCGCGTGGACAGCGGCAGCATCCCGCCCCGCGAGATCCGCCCCA
>NZ_JBITZP010000116.1:0-2854 GCF_044546945.1 Kitasatospora sp. NPDC053057
GGGATAAGGCCATCGCGTACCTCCCGAGTGAACTCGCCGTTCTACTCAGAGAGTTGCGCGATGGCTGCCCCATGACCAGGGGTTACTCCAAGATCTCTGCTACACTACTCCACGGGACTCCATCCGGAGAGAAGCTATCCCCGCGAGCGCGGGGCTGTTTCTAACGGGTTGTTTTGCCCCACCCTTCCGGATTCGAGTGGCCCCACTTCTGCTCTGGACTGGTGACCCGGGAAGCACTTGGCAGAGGTTCCGAACAGGACTGGCCCCACCCCCTCGATCGGGTGAGGTTTCATCGCCCGCCGCCCGTTGGAGTGGTGGCGCCGCTGAGGAGCGCCGTTCGGCCGGTAGCGTGTGGTGAGCCCCGCCCGGATTGCGCCCCCGACAGGATGCGTCCGGGCGGGCGTTCTTGGTTTGCGGGGCTTCGTGGTCCTTGGTGACGGTCTCGTCGGCTTTATTCCGCAGGTCCGCCGGATACTCGGGCTGGCAGGATCGGGGCCATGTCGATAGATCCCTTGCTGGCCAGAGCCCGTGGGCTGTGGGAGGAACTCGCTTCGGTGCCCGTGTCGTTCGCGCCGACGGGAGGGGTGCGCGTGGTGGTGTCACCCGAGTCGAGGATGTGCCCCTCGGGTTGGGTGGGCCTGGTGGTGCTGGGCAATTCGGCGATCGTGACCGTGCCCAGCGAGGACACCGCCGAGACGGTGCGCAACGCGCTGGCGAACCTTCCGGTGGGTGCGATCGCCGGCGCTCATTCGGTCCGCGGGGTGCTGCCGGTGGCCCGGGTCCTTGGCCCCGCGGCGCTGGCTTATGTGTCCGACGACAGGTTCCGGTCGGTGGCGGCCCGCAGGCTGACGGTGGAACAGATATCCGGAGAGCATCCTGATTTGCGGGAGCTGGAGAACCTGGCGCTCGCGGACGACTCGGACGAGGCCGGACTCGGCGAGATCACCTCACCCGCGTTCGTGGTCCGTGAGGGGGGCCAGGTCGTCGCCGCCGCCGGATACCGGTCCTGGCCGAGCCGGACCGCCCACGTCAGTGTGCTGACCGCCCCTGCATGGCGGGGGCGGGGCCTTGCCCGCGCGACGGGTTCCGGGGCGGTGGCGCACGCGTTGGCGGCCGGATTGCTCCCGCAGTGGCGGGCCCGGGTGGACGCCTCCCGGCGTGTCGCACTCACTCTGGGTTTCCGCGAGCTCGGCGCCCAGCTCAGCGTGGAGCTCGCATAGAAGAGCTGGGCCGGATGGCGTCCCTTGGCGGGATGGCCCGGGCGGGTGCCGGAATCAACGGCACCCGCCGCGCTGACATGCCGGGCTATCAGGTCAGCTTGTCCGCTTGGTGTTCCAGCGAGCAGATGATCCAGTCGATGGCCGTGTCGAAGCCGTAGTAGGCATTCACGGCCTGGTCGACCGCTGTGCTGGCGGTGGTGAAGAAGTCGGCCAGGCCGCGCAGGAAATCGGCGAGCTCCGCGAGCTCCGCGAGCTCGGCGGGGGGGGGGGGGGCGGGTCACGCGGCGGCTGCTTTGCGCTTGGCGGTGGTGCTGGCAAGGCGGAAGGACTCGGTGCCGGTCTCGATGATGTGGGCCTCGAAGGTGAGCCGGTCGACGATGGCCTGGCAGAGCCGCTTGTTGGTGAAGGTCTGGTCCCACTCAACTGGGGCTGGCACCTGTTCCCTGGCGCGGGTTCCTGCTGCCACCTGGCCGTATCTCCCTCCTGGTGTCCTCGTTGAATCTCATGGCAGTACTCGTCTTCTCCAGGTGCTGCCTTGGCGGTTCAGGTGCGAGGAAGGTGTGCCGATGGGCGAGGCGCGACTGCAGGTCATCGCGGGGGGTGCCGTCCCGAAGGGGCCATTGACCACCGACCCGTGGCAGCTCCAGGCCTTGTGCGTCGACGCGTTCGTCGCCTCCTGGAGGGCCCGGGGGTTCAGTCAGGTGACCATCGACAACGACATCGGCCTGCTGGAGCGGACTCTCACGGCGCTGGGGCGTCCCGCGTGGGAGGTCGCGCCCGAGGACATTGACCGCGTTGTCGGCGATCTCGCGGTCCAGGGCCGCAAGACGTCGACCCGGCGCGAGTACGTGCAGATCTTCAAAGGCTTCCATCGGTTCCTGCAGGCCCGCAAGGCAGTCGAGATCGAGGCTGCTTTCGGCGTCCGACTGGTCTGCCCGGTCGATGAGTTCAACGCCTCTCGGCATGTCGGCGACGATTCGCCGGCCCTGCTGCCGCCTCCGACGCCGGAGCGGGTGAACGAGTTCTTCGACTTCATGAAGCAGCGGATCGCCACCGCCCGGAAGTACGGACCCGCAGCCCGGGACTATGCGATGTTCCGGACGCTGTATCACGCCGGGCTCCGCTCGGAGGAGGCCTCGCTGCTGGAGCTGCCGGACCTGCACTTCACCCGCGGCCCGTTCGGCAAACTCCACGTCCGCTTCGGCAAGGGAGCCCACACCTCGGGCCCGCGGCCGCGGTGGGTGCCCATGCTCGACGGCTTGGACCTGGTGCTGCGTTGGTTCCTGGAGGACGTGCGGCCCAAGTTCCCCGACTCGCCCGTCCTGTTCGCCGACGAGTCCGGCGGCAATCTGCGCCGCGGGACCATCCGCAACCGGCTGCGGTATCTGATGGAACTCGAAGGACGCCCGGCCGCCGAGCGGTTCAGCCCCCACGCCTTGCGGCGGGCGTGCGCGACCCACAACTACGAACGCGGCGTCGACCTCGTGGCCATCCAGCAACTACTCGGTCACTGGACGGTCAGTTCGACCATGAGATACGTCAACCCTCGGGAGTTGCATCAGATGGGCGAGAAGTCGCAGGTCGGCAGCTCACGGGAGGAGCCTGAGGCTCTCAGAAGCTACTACGCGCTGGCG
>NZ_JBITZP010000117.1:0-2704 GCF_044546945.1 Kitasatospora sp. NPDC053057
CAGAGGACCGCCCCGTTCCCTGGCACGGCCCTGACCGCGGGATGTGACCTCGATCGAGGCATTCCGAGACTTCCAATACCCGACTCCACCATCACGGCCCTCGGCGACCTTCATCGAGGACGCCTATCGACGCGCCGTGACCAGCACGCTCGGCGAGCTCACCGGAGAGGAACCCGCGCCGTGAACATCAAGTGGAAGCTGCGGATGGCCGCCGCCCAACGCGAGGTCTGGACCGGCGCCCAGCTGCGGCGGCTCCTGGCCGAGAAGGCCGGCCTGGAATTGTCCTCCGCCTCGGTGTCGGCCCTGTTCACCAAGGAACCCTCCCAGGTGAAGATGTCCACGCTCGCAGCGTTGTGCACCGCCCTGGAGTGCACCCCCAACGACCTGATCGAGGTCGACACCACCCCCGTCGAACGCCCCGCGGCTCCTCCTCGACTGGCAGCCGATCTGCCCAGGGTCGCCTCGGCCCGGGGCCGGTCGATGCCACCGATCTGACGAAAGAGGTGCGGGCGAGGCATGGGCAAGAAGCAGAGGGACTGCGTCGGTTGCGGGGCGCCGGTCGGCTTCATCGACCGGCAGCACTGCTGCCGATGCACGGCCCGGATGAAGGACGAAGCCGCCCACGCGTCCTGCCCTGCCTGCGGGAAGTCACGCATCCCGCAGGCCGACACCGGACGGTGCATCACCTGCTCGCGGACCTGCGCGGGCTGCGGCCGCCCGGTCCGCTCGCCAACCGCCAGCCACTGCGGGATCTGTCGGCGCGAGGCCGACCGGCAGGCCGCGAAGCGGCTCTGCCCGCGCTGCCGGCGGCCCGGCTTCCTGCAGACCGTCACCGGATGGTGCGGCCACTGCTCGCGCCAGCGGCAGACCAAGCAACCGCCCCGGCAGTGCGCCGGCTGCGGCCAGGTGCGACGCCATGCCGGGCTCGGACTCTGCTCGGCCTGCTGGCAAAAGCACCCCGACCGCCCCTTCATCGCGGCCGAGAACCTGGCCGCACGGCTCGCCGAACCCGTGCCCTGGCTGGGTGACTTCGCCGGCCATCTCGCCGAACGGCACTGCGCGAGCCGCGCCTGCACCATGATCAGCACCCTGGGCAGACTGCTGGAGGACGAACAGCCCAACCGTCCCCAGGCCCTGCTGGACCGCGCCCGCCGTCCCGGCCGGTCGATGGGCTCCCTCGCCCGCGCGCTCGAAGGCTTCTTCACCCAGCGCGGCCTTGCCCTTCCCACCGACCAGGCGCAACGGCTCGCCGCCGGACGCCGGCGGCGCCGCATCGACGCCACCCCGCTCCCGCTTCGACCGCAGGTTCAGGCGTTCGCCGAGTCCTTGCTGCGAGCATGCGAGCGTGCCCTGAAGGCCGGCACCCTGCCTCGCACCGACAGCACCATCGAGGCGGCCCTGGCCATCGTCCGCGACCTCGCCCGCTTCCTGACCGGTACGCGCAACAAGCAGGATTGGGCCCTGACCGACGTCCACGACGTCGAGGCCTTCCTGGCGACCATGCCCAAGGCCCGCCAACGCCGACTGACCGTGCTGCGGCAGTACTTCCGCTTCGCCCGCTCCCGCAAGGTCGTGCTCATCGACCCCACCCGGGGAGTGAAGGCCAAAGGCCCGTCAGGGTTCAGCGGCACCACCGTCGCCGTCGACCAGCAACGGCAGCTGTTCCGACGCTGGACCACCGGCACCGACGCGCACCCGCACGAGGCACTGCTCGGAATCCTGGCCCTCCTCCACGCGGCCTCCAGCGGCGAGGTCCGGCTCCTGCGCGTGGACGACCTCGACCCCACCAACTGCACCATCCGCCTTGGTAAACGGCCGCACCCGGTGCCCATGGACCCGGTCAGCTGGTCGGCACTCCAACGCTGCCTGGCCCACCGCACGGACCTGCACACCGACAACCCCCACGTGATCGTCACTCGGATCACCAAGACCGGCCGGGCACCGGCCTCAACCGCCTATGTCAGCCACCTCCTGGACCCCTGCGGCGTCCCACCCCGAACCCTGCGGAGCACCCGACTCGCCGACCTGGTGAACACCCTCGATCCCAAGCTCGTCGCCGCAGCCCTCGGCATGGACCCCGAAGGCGTCATGATCTACCTCGCTGACCACGTCGACGCTGGCCGGCTCCCATAGCTCAGAGAAATTCTCCGAGGCTGGCGGTGTCTGACCGGCACAATGTCCAGGTGGCCCTCTTCACCTGCGCGAACTGCGAGCACCCTCTCACCGGCGATCTACAGGAAGCACAGGCATCTCCGGCCAACGATCACCTGTCCGACCACCGCATCGCCGACCCGCGGGTGGCGCAGGGCACCTATGCGACCAGCTACGACGCCACGCTGTTCATCCTGCACCCTGACGACGTGCCGGGCACCGCTCTGCACCCCAACTCCAGGCGTCGCAACGGATGCTGCGGACTCGACGGCCAGGACGGCCCCAACCTCGTCTGTGCAAGCTGCGGTGCCGACATCGCCACCAAGGAATCGGACTGCTGGACCGACAACCTGGTAGCGCTGATAGCCGCCGTAGTTGTCCGCAGCACGGACTCTCCGTCCTGAACCCGTCGACTTTCGGCACCGCCTCGCACACGTTCGCCGGAACATGTGCGCTTTCCCGAAGGGCAGGTTCGAGGTCACCATGACGGAGCCCTGCTCGTAGCGGGAGGCGATGAGCTGGAAGAACAGGTTCGCCGCGTCTTGGTCGAACG
>NZ_JBITZP010000118.1:0-2575 GCF_044546945.1 Kitasatospora sp. NPDC053057
CGGCAGAAGACGCCGAACGAGATCGCGCTCAACATCCTGCTGGCCTCGCTGACCATCGTCTTCCTGGTCGCGGTCGTCACGCTCCAGCCGATGGCCACCTACGCGGGCGCCCCGCAGTCGATGATCGTCCTGGTCGCCCTGATCGTGGCGCTGATCCCGACCACCATCGGCGCGCTGCTCTCCGCGATCGGCATCGCGGGCATGGACCGGCTGGTGCAGCGCAACGTGCTGGCGATGTCCGGGCGCGCCGTCGAGGCCGCCGGCGACGTCAACACCCTGCTGCTCGACAAGACCGGCACCATCACCCTGGGCAACCGCCAGGCCGCCGAGTTCCTGCCCGCCCCGGGCGTGGGCGCCGACGAACTGGCCGGCGCCGCCCAGCTCTCCTCCCTCGCGGACGAGACCCCCGAGGGCCGCTCGATCGTGGTCCTGGCCAAGACCGAGTACGGCCTGCGGGCCCGCGCGCAGGGCGAGCTGACCCACGCCACCTGGGTGCCGTTCACCGCCCAGACCCGGATGTCGGGCGTGGACCTGGACGAGGCCGAGGGAGTCCACCAGGTCCGCAAGGGCGCGGCCGGCGCCGTCTCCAACTGGGTGACCGAGAACGGCGGTTCGGTCGGCGACGAGGTCTCCGCCCTGGTCGACGGCATCTCCGCGGCCGGCGGCACCCCGCTGGTGGTGGCCACCAAGGTCGGCGACAGGCCCGCCCGGGTCCTGGGTGTCATCCACCTCAAGGACGTGGTCAAGGAGGGCATGCGGGAGCGCTTCGACGAGCTCCGCCGGATGGGCATCAAGACCATCATGATCACGGGCGACAACCCGCTGACCGCCAAGGCGATCGCGGAGGAGGCCGGCGTGGACGACTTCCTCGCCGAGGCCACGCCCGAGGACAAGATGGCCCTGATCAAGAAGGAGCAGGAGGGCGGCAAGCTGGTCGCGATGACCGGCGACGGCACCAACGACGCCCCCGCGCTCGCCCAGGCGGACGTCGGCGTCGCGATGAACACCGGGACCATGGCGGCCAAGGAGGCTGGCAACATGGTCGACCTGGACTCCAACCCGACCAAGCTGATCGAGATCGTGGAGATCGGCAAGCAGCTGCTGATCACCCGCGGCGCGCTGACCACCTTCTCGATCGCCAACGACGTGGCGAAGTACTTCGCGATCATCCCCGCGATGTTCGCCGGGGTCTACCCGGGCCTGAGCCACCTCAACATCATGGGCCTGCACAGCCCCCAGTCCGCGATCACCTCGGCGATCATCTTCAACGCCCTGGTCATCATCGGCCTGATCCCGCTCGCCCTGCGCGGCGTGAAGTACCGCCCGTCCGACGCCAGTTCGCTGTTGCGCCGCAACATCGGGATCTACGGCTTCGGCGGTCTGATCGTGCCGTTCGTCGGGATCAAGCTGATCGACCTGATCGTGCAGTACGTCCCCGGCCTCGGCTGAGAAAGGAGTCCACCGCAATGTCCAAGCCCCTTCCCGCCATCGTGCGGACCCACCTCACCGCACTGCGCGTGCTCCTGGTGCTCACCGTGATCCTCGGGATCGCCTACCCGCTGCTGGTCACCGGGATCAGCCAGGTCGCCTTCGCCGACAAGTCCAACGGCTCGATCGTCAAGTCCGATGGGAAGGCGGTCGGTTCCAGCCTGCTCGGCCAGAACTACAACCTCCCCAAGAAGGCCCCTTCTGGTTCGACTACGGGCGACGACCCGAAGGAGGAGTCGGCCCCGGACCCGAAGTGGTTCCAGCCCCGGCCCTCCGCCAACAACCACGCCGGCGACAACTCGGGCGCCAGCAACCTCGGCCCGAACAGCGACGACCTGCTCAAGGCCGTCAACGACCGCCGCGCCGCCGTCGCCGCGTTCGACGGCGTCGACCCGGCGAGCGTCCCGGCCGACGCGCTGACCGCCTCCGGCTCCGGCCTCGACCCGCACATCTCGGTGGCCTACGCCAAGGAGCAGGTCAACCGGGTCGCCAAGGAGCGCAAGCTCCCCGTGGAGACGGTCGCCAAGCTGGTCGACACGTACACCGAGGGCCGCTCGCTCGGCTTCCTCGGCCAGGAGGGCGTCAACGTCGTCCTCCTCAACAAGGCGATCAGCGAGCAGAAGTGACCGGCCAGTGACACGGCGCGACAAACCAGGGTGACCGGGCCGACCCGGGCGCGGGAGGATGCCTCCGCGCCCGGGTCGGCTGCCCCGTATCCGCCGACGCGTACCGTCCAGCCCTCATCTCCCGATGGAAAGAAGCAGTGCCCATGGCCCGCGATCTCACCCCCGGCTCCGGCATCCGCACCGGTCGGCTGCGGGTGTACCTCGGTTCCGCCCCGGGGGTCGGCAAGACCTACCGGATGCTGGACGAGGCGCGGCGCAGACAGGAACGCGGGGCCGACGTCGTGGTCGGGTACATCGAGTGCCACGGCCGCCGTCACACCGAGGCCATGACCGACGGCCTGGAGGTCCTGCCGCGGGCCCACCGCTCCTACCGCGACGCCGAGTTCGAGGAGATGGACCTCGACGCGGTGCTCGCCCGCCGCCCGTCCGTCGTCCTGGTCGACGAGCTGGCGCACACCAAC
>NZ_JBITZP010000119.1:0-2536 GCF_044546945.1 Kitasatospora sp. NPDC053057
TGGCTCGCCCTGCTGCTGATCCGCATCATCGAGACCACCACCGACGAGACCTGGACGAGCATCCGCCGCGAGCTCGACCGGCTCCACCTCGGCACGTTCACCGGCCCTACCGGCCTGTTCCGACAGGTCACCACCCTCACCAAGCCCCAGACCGACCTCCTGGCCAAGCTCGCCATCCCCGCACCGAAGCAGATCATCGCCCTCGAACCCGCACCCCGCTGACCAGCACGAACACCAGCGCCTAGAGAAACGCCTCTCAGGCGCCCTCACCCATGTCCGCCCAGGTCAGACCCCAGATTCGTGACTCTAGGACGCTGAATTACGCGGAACGCAGGTGCATCGCGGGGCTCCCGGGAACCGGGAAGCGCAGGGTCGTCCGTTTGTGAAAAATTCGGGCGGACCGGCTTTCCCGACCCGTTCAACTGACCTCGCGAGGGCAGTTGAACACCCCCGGCCCACACGGCCTCCGAACACCCCTCCGGAGGCCGTGATCGCGCTGCCCAGGCCCTTCTTCCGGGCACCTGGTCGAACATTGATCATCTGCCGGGCGGTGGGTCATAGTGACTGCCGGGGAAGCCGTGGCGCCCCGTACCGCCGAAACAGGAACAGGGGCTTTCACCCGGGCCGGAATCCAGGTCTGTGCGGTGCCGCCAGCAGCCGCGATCGACCGCCGGCCTGCGTACCAACGGTTGTGACAAGGCCGGACCGGACGGGAATTCCGTGCGGTCCTCACAGCCGTGCCCACCGGCGCTGTCAGCCGTGCCAGCCGCAGGGCTGGGATTACGGCCAGAGTTCACCAGTCAGCCTCGGCCGACGTCGCGGCGAGGACGTAAGCAGGAGGGGTCCTGATGATTCCGTTGTCATACGCGCAGCGCCGACTGTGGTTCATCCAGCAGGTGGAGGGGCCACGCGCGCACTACAACATCCCCCTCGTCCTGCCGCTGGCCGGCGACCTTGACCAGGACGCACTCGCCGCGGCCCTGCGCGACGTCCTCGTACGGCACGAGGTCCTGCGGACCACGTTCGTCGTGGTGGACGCCGAGCCCTATCAGCACATCCACGACATCAAGGAGCTGGACTGGGCTCTCCAGCGGGTCGACCTCTCCGCCGCCGGTGCGGCCGGGATCCGGGCCGAGCTCGACCGGGCACTGACCGAGGCGACCGAGACCGCCTTCGACCTCGCGACGGAACTCCCGATACGGGCATGGCTCTTCAGCACGGGCCCGGCCGAGCACGTCCTGGCGGTGGTGGTCCACCACATCGCCACCGACGGCTACTCGCTCCGCCCACTGGCCGATGACGTCTCCACCGCCTACGCGGCCCGTCGCGAGGGCCGGGCGCCCGACTGGGAACCACTGCCCGTCCAGTACGCGGACTACACGCTCTGGCAGCGTGAGTTGCTCGGTGACATCGCCGCCCCGGATAGCCTGATGTCACGTCAGGTCGAGTACTGGCGTGATGCGCTGAGCGACATTCCGCAGGGGCTGCAACTTCCCTACGACCGGCCCCGACCCCCGGCGAGCTCCTACCGGGGCTACAGCACCCCGCTGGTCGTTTCCGCCGAGGTGCACGCGCGGCTGGCGAAGCTGGCACGCACCGAGGGCGCGACCGTCTTCATGGTGCTGCAGGCCGCCCTTGCGACCCTGCTGTTCAAGCTCGGCGCCGGCACCGACCTGCCAATCGGCACCGCGGTGGCCGGCCGCACCGACGTGGGACTGCGTGACCTGGTCGGCTTCTTCGTCAACAGCCTCGTGCTACGCACTGATCTGTCCGGCGACCCGTCCTTCACCGAGCTCCTCGCCCGGGTGCGGGAGACGAGCCTGTCGGCCTTCGAGCACCAGGACGTCCCCTTCGAGAAGCTCGTCGAGGAGCTGGCCCCGCCCCGCTCGCTGTCCCGGCACCCGCTGTTCCAGGTCATGCTCACCGTGGAGAACGTCGTACGCGCCGAGGCCGACCTGGTCGGTACCCGGGCCGAGGCGCCGGCCGGTGAGGCCTCCGCGCCCGAAGGGCCGATCGAGACGGTCGCCAAGTTCGACGTGCAGGTCGTCGCCAAGGAGTCCTTCGACGCCGTCGGCGCTCCGGCGGGTCTGAGCGGTGAAGTCCTCGTCAGCGCGGACTTGTTCGCCCCGGAGACGGCCGAGCGGCTGGCGGAGCGCCTCGTGCGCGTTCTGGCCGCGGTGGCTGCCGACCCGAAGGTTTCGCTGAGCGCGGTGGAGGTGCTGGACGCGGCGGAGCGGCGTCGGGTGCTGGTGGAGTGGAACGACACGGCGGTCGAGGTCGGGGCGTCGACGCTGTCGGGGTTGTTCGAGGCGCAGGTGGCGCGGACGCCGGATGCGGTGGCGGTGGTGTTCGAGGGCGCGGAGCTGTCGTTCGCGGAGTTGGATGTGCGGGCGAACCGGTTGGCGCGGCTGCTGGTGGGCCGGGGTGTGGGCGTGGGTTCGGTGGTGGGGGTGTGCCTGGAGCGTGGTGTGGATTTGGTGGTGGCGCTGCTGGCGGTGGTGAAGGCGGGTGGGGCGTATCTGCCGTTGGATCCGGA
>NZ_JBITZP010000120.1:0-2405 GCF_044546945.1 Kitasatospora sp. NPDC053057
GTACCGCTCCGACATCCTCGACGGCTTCCTCTCCGGCACCGGCCTCTCCCTCGACCTCCCACCGCCATCACCTTGAAGCGCCGAGGTCAGTAACGGCCGATAGCCGCCGGAGGAAGCGAGGAGGCGGGTGGCTGTCAGCAGCCACCCGCCTCCAGCCGTTCCGGGAGCCTTTCGCGGCCTGGGTTGCGGGGCCGCCGGCCAGCCCGCAACCGCCTCAAGCCGCCCAGCAGGCCGCCGTCCACATCGCCACGCTGCGCCACATCCCCATCCCGGCCGCCGTCCTCGAGTCCGCGTTCCACCTTGCCCAAGCCCTGCCGGAGCGCCCCGCCGAGGACCCGCTCCTCCTGGATGCCGCCGCCGGCCTCACCGCCGTCATCCCCCAGTACCTCGCCGCCGCCCGCCCCCACCATCGACACCGCCGGCCCGGCTGCGCCTGGTGCCGGAGCCGACGGTCTCCACGCTCGGCACCCTGCGGGCCTGAGGCGGCGCCAGAACGGCCGTGGGCGGCGTGCGGCGGACCCGTGGCGGGTAGCGTTCTGCATGGCCGTCCAGGGTCGCTGTGAGCCGCCGTCAGTGTGCGCCGCAGGCCCGGCGAGGCGGAACAAATCCCCGGGTGTACCCCCGGGGGCGTCCCCGGGTGCTGCCCCGGGTGGCTTCCCGCACCAGGGTTTCGACATTCCCACAGGCCAGAGCCCGAAATCACGGCCGCCAGGCTCGCCGACAACCCTTTCCCTCCCCTTCTTGTCCTTGGCTTGTGGTGTTGGTGGTTGGCGGTTGGGTGGGTCGGTGCGGTCTCGGGTTCGCTCCGGGTCCGTCGGGCCCTGTTGCCGCTCCGGGTCCGCTTGGCCCCTTCCCCTCGCGGCCGGGTGGCCGCGCGCCTCCCGGTGGTCGGCGCTGGGTGGCCGGGGGCGGTGGGCGGCGGCCGGGTGTCGGTGCCGTGAGGTAGAGAGACAGGGGAAGATCAGCACCACGTGACGGGGAGCGGCAGATGCACGAGGACCAGGAGCACGCCCGAGACGACCAGCAGCCGCCGGCCCGGCCGGGCCGGGTCCACTTCCGTCGCTCCGCCCGCAACCCGAACGGCTCCTGGGGCTCGGTACGCGATGACGTCCTCGCCGTCCTCGGCGTCCTCAAGGTCGCCACCTACAAGCAGCTGCACGCCCTGGTCGCCAACGACCCCGACGACCGCGAGCACAACCGCACCGAGCATGTCGCCGAAGCCGTTCGCGACCTGGAGAAGCAAAAGCTCGTCGAGCCACGCGGCACCACCCGCCCACCCAGCCGCAAACCCGGCGACAAGACCGCAGACAAGGCCGCCGGCTCCAAACCGAAGCCCGGCGGGCCCGGCGCGGAGAAGATCGTCGGCCTCACCCCGCTCGGCCTGCTCGCCGCCGCCGAAGCCCTCGGCGACGACCGCGACATGGGCGGCCACGCCCGCGGCGCCGGCGGCACCGGCGCACCCCACGCCATGCTCGTCAACGAGATCATCATCACCGCCGTCACCGGCACCACCACCCACGGCGCCCCACCACGCAAACACGAACGCGACGCCCCACCCCGCCGCGCCCTGCCCTGCGGCCCGCTGCCCGGCGGCCTCGACGACTGGGCCACCGAAGTCGCCCACACCATCACCGGCAAACAGACCGTCATCCCCGACGCCGTACTACGCGCGCCGGACCTCGGCATCCCGGTCCTGTTCCTGGAACTGGACCGGGGCACGAAGACGGACGTGCGCCAGGTCGCCGCCAAGCTCGACAACTACAAGCGCTGGTTCGACAAGACCGTCCAGGACGGCGGCCACGAACGGCCCCTGTTCGAGGTGACGTACGGCTCGCTAAATCCGCCCGCCTACGGCTACCGCCACGAAGACGTCGTCCGCCCACCCGTCCTCTTCGTCCTCGACCAGGGCACCAAGCTCGGCCGGCCCCGCTACACCCCCGAGGCCCTCAACCAGCGCCTCAAGAACCTACGCACCGCCACCGAGGACCACTGGCGCGGCCGCCGCTGGGAGGACGAGGGCGTCGTCTACTCCACCTTCGACGGCAAGATCCCCGTCCTCGGCACCACCGTGGACCGCCTGCGCCGCCACGGCTTCCTCGGCCCCATCTGGTGGCGATTCGGCCGCAGCGAATGGCAGACCCTCACCGGCACTGTCACGTTGGCTGGCGGGTGCGGGATGATCTTGTAGTCGGTCATGTCGGGAGGGGTTCGCCGATGTCGTCCGTGCCGCCGTCGTACAGGGGCCACCGGTATCCGGTGGAGGTCATCTCGCACTGTGTGTGGCTGTACTTCCGCTTTCCGCTCAGCTTTCGCGAGGTCGAGGAGCTGATGCTGGAGCGCGGTGTGGTCGTCTCGTACGAGACCGTGCGCCGGTGGTGCCTGAAGTTCGGGCAGTCCTACGCCGA
>NZ_JBITZP010000121.1:0-2399 GCF_044546945.1 Kitasatospora sp. NPDC053057
TGTCGAAGCTGGGTGCGGGGACGGACATTCCGATCGGTTCGGCGAACGCGGGTCGTACGGACGAGGCGCTGGATGATCTGGTCGGGTTCTTCATCAACACGCTGGTGGTGCGGGCGGATCTGTCGGGTCAGCCGTCGTTCCGCGAGCTGCTGGGCCGGGTTCGGGAGCGGACCCTGTCGGCGCTGGCGCACCAGGACGTGCCGTTCGAGAGGCTGGTGGAGGAGCTGGCGCCGGCGCGCTCGATGGCCCGCCACCCGCTCTTCCAGGTGGTTCTGACGACACAGAACACCATTGACGCCGTGCTCGACCTGCCCGGGCTCCAGGCCGGCGGCGAGAGCGGCGAGCAGCCCGCTGACGAGACCTCCGTCGCGAATGTTCACGACTCGGCTGTGAAGTTCGACCTGGACGTCATCGTCACTGAGGTGTTCGACGGTGAGGGTCGTGCGGCGGGTGTGCGGGGCACGGTGACGGTGTCGGCTGATCTGTTCGAGCCGGTGTGGGCGGGGCGGATCGCCGCTGCGTGGGTGCGGGTGCTGGATGCGGTGACCGCTGATCCGGGTGTGCCGGTGGCGCTGGTGGACGTGGTTGACGGCGTCGAGCGTGAGCGGGTGCTGAGCGACTGGAACGCCACGGCGCAGGAGGTTGCGGCCGCTTCGGTGGTGGAGTTGTTCGCGGCGCAGGTGGCGCGGACGCCGGACGCGGTCGCGGTGGTGGCCGACGGTGAGCGGGTGTCGTTCGCGGAGCTGGATGCGCGGGCGAACCGTTTGGCGCACTACCTGGTGGCCCAGGGTGTGGGTGCGGAGTCGGTGGTGGGGCTTGCCCTGCCGCGTGGCGTGGAGATGATCGCGGGGATCCTGGCGGCGTGGAAGGCGGGCGCGGGCTACCTGCCGGTCGACCACGTGCAGCCAGCGGACCGGGTGGCCTTCACGATGAAGGACAGCCGGGTGGCGCTGGTCGTCACGACGGAAGAGATCCTTGGCGAGCTGCCGTCGGTCGGGGTTCGTCTGGTGGCGATCGACGGGACGTTCACGGCGATGCAGTTGTCCGCGCTGCCCACGACCGCGCCTGAGGTGTCGGTTGCCGGGGACGGTCTGGCGTATGTGATTTACACGTCGGGTTCGACGGGTCGTCCGAAGGGTGTGGCGGTCACGCACGGTGGTTTGGCGAATTATGTGTCGTCGGTGCCGGGCCTGGTCGGGTTCGATGTGCCGGGTGGGCGGTATGCGCTTCTTCAGGCGCAGGCCACCGACCTGGGGAACACGGTGGTGTTCGCGAGCCTGGCGACCGGTGGTGAGCTGCATGTTCTGGGGGAGGAGGCGGTCACCGACCCGGCACGGGTCGCGGCCTACCTGTCCGAGCAGCGGATCGATTTCCTGAAGGCGGTGCCTTCGCACCTGGCGGCGCTGGCGTCGGTGGCTGGGGCGGCGGGTGTGCTGCCGGCGCGTTCGCTGGTGCTGGGCGGCGAGGCGGCGACGCCGGACCTGGTGCGGGAGCTGGTGGAGCACGCGGGTGAGCGGGGGGTGTTCAACCACTACGGCCCGACCGAGACGACGATCGGTGTGGCGACGACGCGTCTTGGCGTGGACGATGCCGCCAACGGTCTGGTGCCGGTGGGTGCGCCGGTGGCGAACACCCGGTTCTATGTGCTGGACGGGCACCTGCGGCCGGTGCCGGTGGGTGTCGCGGGTGAGTTGTATGTGGCGGGTGCGCAGTTGGCGCGCGGTTATGTGCAGCGTCCGGGGCTGACGGCGGAGCGTTTCGTGGCGAACCCGTACGGCAGCGGGGAGCGGATGTATCGCACGGGTGACCGGGCGCGGTGGACGGCTGATGGCCGGGTGGTGTTCCTGGGTCGTGCGGACGAGCAGGTGAAGGTCCGCGGGTTCCGGGTCGAGCTGGGCGAGGTCCAGGCCGGGGTCGCGGCGCATCCGCTGGTGGCGCAGGCCGCGGTGGTGGCCCGCGAGGACGTGCCGGGTGATGTGCGTCTGGTGGCGTATGTCGTCGCGGATGATCCGGATGAGGACACCAGCGGTCTGCCGGCCGCGGTGCGGGAGTTCACGGCTCGCCGTCTGCTCGAGCACATGGTGCCGGCCGCGGTCGTGGTGCTGGACGAGCTGCCGTTGACGGGCAACGGGAAGCTGGACCGCAAGGCCCTGCCCGCCCCGACCTACGGCAGCTCGGCCGCTGGTGGCGGCCGTCGGGCGGCGAGCCTGCGGGAGGAACTGCTTTGCCTGGCCTTCGCCGACGTGCTGGGCCTGGAGTCCGTGGGCGTGGACGACGACTTCTTCGAGCTGGGCGGTCACTCCCTCCTCGCGGTGCGGCTGGTCAGCCGGATCCGTACCGTCCTGGGTGTCGAGACCGAGATCCGTACGCTGTTCGAGACGCCGACCGTCGCCGGGCTC
>NZ_JBITZP010000122.1:0-2360 GCF_044546945.1 Kitasatospora sp. NPDC053057
TGGAACGCGGCCGGTCAGGTGGAGTATCTGGGCCGTGCGGACGATCAGGTGAAGATCCGTGGTTTCCGGATCGAGCCGGCGGAGGTGCAGGCCGTCATCGCCGCGCACCCGCAGGTCGCCCAGGCGGCCGTGGTCGCCCGCGAGGACGCGCCAGGCGATGTCCGCCTGGTCGCCTACGTCGTCACCGACGACGATGCTTCCGAACTGTCAGACTCCGTGCGTGAGTTCGCTGCGCGTAGTCTGCCGGAGTACATGGCGCCCTCGGCCGTCGTCATCCTCGACGCGCTGCCGCTGAGCGTCAACGGCAAGCTGGACCGCAAGGCCCTGCCCGCCCCCGCGTACACCGCCGGTGCGGGTCGTGGCCCGGCCACGCTGCAGGAGGAACTGCTCTGCGCCGCGTTCGCCGACGTCCTCGGGCTGGAGAGCGTCGGGGTGGACGACGACTTCTTCGCCCTGGGCGGCCACTCCCTGCTCGCCGTCCGGCTGATCAGCCGGGTGCGCGTGGTCCTGGGCGTGGAGGTGCAGCTGCGGGCATTGTTCGAGGCACCGACGGTCGCCGGGCTGGCGGCTCGCCTGGCCGGATCGGTCGGGGCCCGCTTGGCCCTGCGAGCCGGCGAGCGGCCGGAGCGCCTCCCGCTCTCCTATGCCCAGCAACGGCTCTGGTTCATCGACCAGTTGGAGGGCGCAGGCCCGACGTACAACATCCCGTTCCGGGTGTCGCTGCCGGGCGATGTGGACAGCAATGCGCTGAGCGAGGCACTGCGCGACGTCATCGGCCGGCACGAGGTCCTGCGGACCGTCTACGCGGCGGACGAGAGCGAGCCGTTCCAGCGGATCACCGGCATGGACGAGCTGGCCTGGGAGCTGCAGGTCGTGGAGCTTGCGCCGGACGCACTGGAGGAGGCGCTCGCCGAGGCTTCGCGCCACGTCTTCGACCTGTCGGCGGAGGTGCCGTTCCGCGCCACCCTGTTCGAGGCCGGGCCGGAGGAGAAGGTCCTGTTGATCACGCTCCACCACATCGCCAGCGACGGCTGGTCGCAGGGCCCGCTCAGCCGGGACATCGCCACTGCCTACGAGGCGCGGTCCGCGGGCCGTGCGCCGGAGTGGGCGCCGCTGCCCGTGCAGTACGCCGACTACACCCTCTGGCAGCGCGAACTGCTCGGTGACCAGGAGGACCCGGACAGCCTGATGTCGCGCCAGATCGGTTACTGGCGTGAGGCGCTGGCCGGGGCGCCGGAGGAGCTGGCGCTCCCCGTGGACCGGCCGCGGCCCGCGATCGCCTCGCACCGGGGTCACCGCCTGCCGCTGGAGGTTCCGGCGGCGGTGCACGCGCGGCTCGCCGAGGTGGCGCGGGCGGAGGGTGTGACGTCGTTCATGGTGTTGCAGGCCTCGCTCGCTGTGCTGTTGTCGAAGCTGGGTGCGGGGACGGACATTCCGATCGGTTCGGCGAACGCGGGTCGTACGGACGAGGCGCTGGACGACCTGGTCGGCTTCTTCATCAACACGCTGGTCGTGCGGGCGGACCTGTCGGGTCAGCCGACGTTCCGCGAGCTGCTGGGCCGAGTCCGGGAGCGGACCCTGTCGGCCCTGGCGCACCAGGACGTTCCCTTCGAGAAGCTGGTGGAGGAGCTCGCCCCCTCTCGCTCCCGTGCGCGGCACCCGCTGTTCCAGGTCCAGCTGGACCTTCAGAACAACGCTGGCGGCCGCGTGACGGCCGGTGCCGACACGGTCGGTGAGCCGACCCGCGGCGCTGCGATCGGCACCGCGGCGGCGAAGTTCGACCTGGAGGTGCGGCTCACCGAGGCGTTCGACGCGCAGGGTGCGCCCGGCGGGCTGCGCGGCGTGGTGGTTGCGGCAGCCGACCTGTTCGACGCGGAGTCGGTCGAGCGGATCGCATCCGCTCTGCTGCGAGTGCTGGACGCGGTGACGCGTGACCCCGGCACGGCGGTGGACTCGGTGGAGGCGCTCTCCGCGCGGGAGCGTTCGCAGGTGCTGACCGAGTGGAACTCCTCGGCGGTGGAGTTCGGTTCGACGCTGGTTCCGGGGCTGTTCGCGGAGCGGGTGGCTCGTACGCCGGATGCGGTGGCGGTGGTGGCCGATGGTGAGCGGGTGTCGTTCGCGGAGTTGGATGTGCGGGCGAACCGGTTGGCGCACTGCCTGGTGGCGCAGGGTGTCGGTGCGGAGTCGCTGGTGGGCGTGTGCCTGCCGCGCGGTGTGGACGCGGTGGTCGCGATCCTCGCAGTGTGGAAGGCGGGGGCGGCGTTCCTGCCGGTGGATCCGTCGTATCCGGTGGAGCGGATCTCGTTCATGCTGGCGGACAGTGGTGCGGTGCTGACGCTGACCGATGAGGAGACGTTGGA
>NZ_JBITZP010000123.1:0-2243 GCF_044546945.1 Kitasatospora sp. NPDC053057
CTTGAGTCTCGACACCTCAAGGATCACAGAGGACGGCGTGTTTCACGTCCAGCCGCAGATCAGCGCACCCACACATGCGGCAGGAGAGCCCGAAAAGTCGCGTGACCCTGCCCATGGCGCCGGAGACACTGACGCCATGACCAGTTCTGCACTGCCTCGACTGCTTCGACCGCGTGCCCTGAGGCCCGGAGATCTCGTTGTCATCGCCTCGCTGTCCGGCCCGCTGCCGGCCGCTTACGAGCCCAACGTCGAGCAGACGGTGGTCGTGCTCGAGCGGATGGGATTTCGCGTGCGTCGGGCTCCGCTGCTCGAAGTAGGGCGCCGCCATTGGTGGAGCGCGGCCACGCCGGCGGAGATCGCCGGGGAGCTCAACGGTCTTCTGCGTGATCCCGAGGTGCGCGCGATCGTCGCGAGTGACGGCGGCCAGACGGCGCTCGGCTACCTTGACCTGATCGACGTCGAGGCGATCAGGGCCGACCCCAAGCCGATCCTCGGCTACAGCGACATCTCGCTGCTGCATCTGGTGCTCCATGCGCGCACGGGTCTGGTCGGGTTCCATGCCGACATGGCCGTCCCTGGCTTCGGCGGACACTGGCAGTCTGCGCCCGTGGCGCGCCAAGCGGAACTCGAGAAGCTCTACTCCAGGTTGCTGACCGGTACCGAGGCGATCGGTGCGCTGCCTGCGAGCCCGTCGTGGGAGTGCTGGCGTCCCGGTCGTGTCGAAGGTCGGCTGATCGGCGGGGTGATCAATCGCATCGTGCTGGCGCAGGCGACGCCTTACGCGCTGCCGCTCGAACGGTTCGACGGTGCGGTGCTGTTCTGGGAGGAGATGGGCGGCCTGGCATCGCACGTGTGGAGCTACCTACAGGTGATGCGACACTGCGGCATCCTCGATCGGATCTCCGGCATGGTCGTGGGCGTTCCGCGCGAGATCAGCGGACTTGAGCCCGGCGCGTCCCCGACCCTGCGCGAGATCGTCCTCGACGTCATCGGCGACCGAGACATCCCGGTCCTGGGGAATGTCGAGTTCGGGCATGCCGGCCCGAATCTGCCGATGCCGGTCGGCATCCGCGTCGGCCTCGATGCGCAGCAGCGGACGCTGTCGCTGCTCGAACCCGCGGTAGAGCCGCACGCGATGACGGGACCGGTCGGCTGAGCGCCACGGATCAGTGCATCGGCGATCTGCTCGACGGTCCCGCCAATCCCTCAGC
The DNA here is from genome assembly GCF_044546945.1 of Kitasatospora sp. NPDC053057. Lineage (NCBI taxonomy): Bacteria > Bacillati > Actinomycetota > Actinomycetes > Kitasatosporales > Streptomycetaceae > Kitasatospora > Kitasatospora sp. NPDC053057. The sequence continues at coordinate 1,212 of NZ_JBITZP010000123.1, forward strand.
ACCCCGCGGAGCCGGTCCACCAAGGGCTGTCCCGTTGCTGCCCTCGCAGGTCTGCGAGGGCAGCAACGGAGGCCGGAAACCGGGTGCGGCAGGGCAGCCCTGCCTGGCATCATGGCTCCCGTGATCACGTATCGAAAGGCCGATGCCGCGTAGACGGCCACGCGCGCTGCGCGCTGAACGACCGGTCTCCCGTGCCTGGGGTCCGACCCCACCGCTCCGGATTCACGGACTCTCCGCTAGGGCGAGCCTGGCTGTGCACCAGATCGAGTACCTGAGCGGCAGCCTCTACCTGCACCCGGGGGCGACCGATCGCGCATTGCGGCGGTACCGCGAGTTCCTCCACCCACCCGGCAGACGTCCGCTGTACCCGCAGGAGTCGTACTGCTCGTGCTCGGGGTGTTCCTTCGACGATGTCAGGCACGCGCGTGACGTGCTGGAGGATGCCCTGGAGAGGCTGCCGGAACGGGCGCGTGCCGAGCTCGGCCGGCTTGTGAAGCCCCTGGATACGGTGTTCTTGCGCCGCACCCTGCCCGACCCGTTCGCGCACCGGCGCCAGTGGTGCACGGAGTTCTGGTGGTATCGCCGCCTGGCTGACAGGTCGGAGTGGGGCTGAAGCGCGACGCGTCACACCGGCCCGCCTGCGTCGGCGGGCAGCAGTCTTTCACGGCGGATAGGGGCTGCACGGTCGCCGGTACGCACCTCCCGCGTGCCGGGCCCCATCACCGGCTCAAGCCCCGCCCTCGGGCCATGGTGGCAGCCCGCCCACCCTGTACCGGCCCGCGACGGCGCTGACGGCGTTGCGGCGCGAGCCGGTTCGGCAGTGTCGTGAAGTGCCCTGCTACGACGCGACCGGCTCGGGTCGGTAGGCGTGGTCGATGTTGTCCTCGACCCACGAGCGGAGCTGGTTGAGCGGGATCGCGGCGCTCTGGCCGAGCGAGGTGAGGGAGTACTCGACGTGGAGGGGGACGGCGGGGTAGACGGTGCGGTCGAGGATGCCGAAGTCCTCCAGGCGGCGCAGGGTCTGGGTCAGCA
>NZ_JBITZP010000124.1:0-2212 GCF_044546945.1 Kitasatospora sp. NPDC053057
TGGCCGCGCACCCGCAGGTCGCCCAGGCGGCCGTGGTGGTCCGCGAGGACGCGCCGGGCGACACCCGTCTGGTCGCCTACGTCGTCACCGAGGACGCCGCGATGTCCGAACTCGGCGCCTCCCTCCGGCAATTCGCCGCGCAGAAGCTGCCCGAGTACATGGTCCCGTCCGCCGTCGTCGTGCTCGACGCGCTCCCGTTGAGCGTCAACGGCAAGCTGGACCGCAAGGCGCTGCCGGCCCCGGAGTTCAAGGCCGGCGGAGGCCGACTGCCGGCGACCCGCCAGGAGCGGGTCCTGTGCGAGGAGTTCGCCGCGGCGCTGGGCCTGGAGCAGGTCGGTATGGACGACGACTTCTTCGCCCTGGGCGGCCACTCCCTGCTCGCCGTGCGGCTCGTCGAGCGGCTGCGCAGCCGCGGTGTACCCGTCTCGGTCCGCGCCTTGTTCGAGGGCCCGACCCCGGCGGGACTGGCACTGGCCTCGGGTGACCGGCAGGTCATTGTCCCGGACAACCTCATTCCGACGGGCGCGACCGCGATCACGTCGGAGATGCTGCCGCTGGTCGACCTGACCGCCGAGGAGATCGAGCGGGTCGTCGCCATCGTTCCCGGTGGCGCCGCGAACATCGCGGACGTCTACCCGCTCGCCCCGCTCCAGGAGGGCCTGCTCTTCCACCACCTGCTCGCCGGTGACAGCGACGACGCCTACACCCAGCCCACCGTGCTGGAGTTCGACTCGCGCGAGCTCGTGGACGGCTTCCTGGACGCGCTCCAGCGAGTGGTGGACCGGCACGACATCCTGCGCACCGGTATCGTCTGGGACGGGCTGCGTGAACCCGTCCAGGTGGTGTGGCGCCGGGCCGAACTGCAGGTGACGGAGGTGGTCCTGGGCACTGAGCCTGGCAACGACCCGATCGCCGAGCTGGTGGGACTGGGCAGTACGCCGATGGACCTCAGCCGTGCTCCGCTGATCGGCCTCCACGCAGCTCCCGCCCCGAAGCCTGGGGCAGAGGGCCGGTGGTTGGTCTTGACACGCATGCACCACATCGCACAGGACCACACCGCCAAGGAGGTCCTGCTGACGGAGGTCTACGCCTTCCTCACTGGGCAGGGTGACGCACTCGCCGAGCCGCTCCCGTTCCGCAACTTCGTGGCCCAGGCGCGCGGCGCCGTCGACGAGTCCGAGCACGAGCGCTACTTCGCCGAGCTGCTTGGCGATGTCACCGAACCCACTGCCCCCTACGGCCAGGTCGACGTGCGCGGCGACGGCAGCGGTGTGGTCCGTGACACGCTTACCCTGCCGCAGCAGATCAGCGACCAGATCCGGGAGACTGCCCGCCGGATCGGCGTCACTCCGGCCTCCATCCTGCACGTGGCCTGGACGCGGGTTCTAGCGGCGGTTTCGGGCCGCACGGACGTGGTGTTTGGCACTGTCCTGTTCGGCCGCATGAACGCTGGTGCCGGATCCGACCGTGTCCCCGGCCCCTTCATGAACACGCTTCCCGTCCGTGTGCGCACCGGTGGGCTCGGCGTCCTGGAGGCTGTTTCGGCGATGCGTGGCCAGCTCGCCGAACTGCTGGAGCATGAACATGCCCCGCTGGCGGTCGCGCAGCGCGCGAGCGGAGTACCCGGAAGCAGCCCGCTCTTCACGTCCTTCTTCAACTACCGTCACAATAACGGGACGCGAAGTGTGGAGGTCGAGAAGGTCGGCTCCCCGTTCGGGTCGTCCGGCGGCATCCGGATGGTCTTCGAGCACGACCGGACCAATTACCCGCTCTCCGTCGCGGTGACCGACGACGGAGAGACCCTCGACGTCACGGTCGACGCGATCGCCCCGATCGTGCCGGGCACGGTGGCCGAGCTGGTGCACGTGGCGACCGGAAGCCTGGTGGCGGCACTTGAGGCGGCCCTCGACAGTGGGGTGGACACGCCACTGGGCTCGGTGGAGGTGCTGGGCGAGGCCGAGCGCTCTCGGGTACTGGTGGAGTGGAACGCCACTGAGGTGGTGTACGACGACGTCCTGGTGCCGGGGCTGTTCGCGGTGCAGGTGGCGCGTACGCCGGATGCGGTCGCGGTGGTGGCGGATGGTGTGGAGGTGTCGTTCGCGGAGTTGGATGCGCGGGCGAACCGGCTGGCGCACTACCTGCTGGCCCAGGGTGTCGGTGTCGAGTCGCTGGTGGGTGTCTGCCTGCCTCGCGGCGTGGACGCGGTGGTCGC
>NZ_JBITZP010000125.1:0-2179 GCF_044546945.1 Kitasatospora sp. NPDC053057
CAGGTCGTGGGTGCGCCGTGAGGCGCTGTGGTTCGAGTGGAGGTGAGAGACCTTCACCGCTGATCCTGTCGCAGCAGGACGGTGGAGCTGGGGGCAGCCTGATCCGGGTGACGCCGGGGAGGGTGGGAGCAGCCCTGACAAAGCCGGGACGGGCCAGTACTGCCAGATGGTTCGGGTCCGGCGAGCAGGACGAAGAGGAGTACGCGAGGAACCGGCGTGTGACACCCCCTTGATTAGGCACCGGCTCGAACCTGGCGGATCTGGGCCGGGAGCGGTGCGTATCCCGTCGAGCAGGTCGGCGGGTAACTCCCAGGACGGTGGGCACGAGCCGTCCGGGAGGCCACGAGGAAGGTCTGCGGCGTACTCGTGGCGATGCCGCAGGGGCATAGTCGGGCTCCTACTTCGTCGAGCGAACCACAGTGAACACGGGAACCGTCCCGGGTCTTGCCCTCCGCGCCACCTCCGGTGGCCTGGGTAGGGCTGGGCGCGTCGACCGCCGATCGGTCCGGGACGGGGCGGAGCCGCCGTAGTACTCCGAGGTCGGGAAAGCCGGCCGCATGGGGAAGGGCGGCAGCGGTTTCGAGAAGGGAGGGACGCTGCAATGCCGAAAGACGCACCGCTGAACGGCGATGCTCCTTGCTCTGGTCCGGCCGGGCCGGGAGCGAGGGTATCGGAGATGCAGGCCAAGCTTCATCGTTGGGCGGTGGCCGATCTCGGCCGCCGGTTCGATGACTTGTTCAACTTCGTGTGTGACCCGGCGACGCTGATCGTGGCGTTCGACCGGGTCGCGGGAAACCAGGGTGCGCGCACTGCCGGCATCGACGGCCTGACGGTCGCCGATGTCGCCGAGCAGGTGGGTGTGCCCGGGTTCCTGGATGACCTGCGGGCCGGTCTCAAAGACGGCTCGTTCCGACCGTTGCCGGTGCGGGAGCGCAAGATCCCGAAACCGGGAGGGTCGGGGAAGGTCCGTAAGCTCGGGATTCCGACGGTTGCGGACCGGGTCGTCCAGGCGGCGCTGAAACTGGTGCTGGAACCGGTCTTCGAGGCGGAGTTCTTGCCGTGCTCGTACGGTTTCCGGCCCAACCGGCGTGCACAGGATGCGATCGCCGAGATCCACCACTTCGGCACCCGCGGCTACCGGTGGGTGCTGGACGCGGACATCGAGGCGTGCTTCGACTCGATCGACCACGCGGCCCTGATGGACCGGGTGCGTCGCAGGGTGAAGGACAAACGCGTCCTGGCGCTGGTCAAGGCGTTCCTGAAAGCCGGGATCCTCACCGAACTCGGCGACTACCAGGACACCATGACGGGCACGCCGCAGGGCGGCATCCTGTCCCCGCTGCTGGCCAACATCGCCCTGAGCGTGCTCGACGAGCACGTGATGGAGCCGTGGAAGCCGGGCGGGGCGATGTCGACCCACGGCAAGCGCGAGTACCGGCGTTCCAAGGGACGATCGACGTGGCGGCTGGTCCGCTACGCGGACGACTTCGTCGTCTTGGTACACGGCGAGCGCGAGCACGCCGAAGCGCTGCGCGAAGATATCGCCGTCGCGCTGGCACCGCTTGGGTTACGGCTGTCACTGGCCAAGACCCAAGTGGTGCATATGAACGACGGGTTCGACTTCCTTGGCTTCCGCATCCGGTGGAAGCGCAAGAGGGGGACGAACAAGTGGTACGTCTACACCTTCATCGCGCACCGGCCCGTCCGGACGCTGAAGGCGAAGATTCGTGCCCTGACGCACAGGACATCGCAGCAGGACTTCGCGTCCGTGCTGGTCAGGCTCGCCCAGATCATGCGCGGATGGGCCAACTACTTCCGACACGCCGTGGCGAAATGGACCTTCAGCAAACTGGACGCCTTCACTTGGTGGAGGCTCGTCCACATGCTGCGGGCACGGCACGGCTGGAACTGGGGACAGGTCCGCCGACACCTCGCCGCCTCCGGGCGATGGGTGATCGCGGCCGACGGGGTCGAGTACTTCCGGATCCAGGGTGTGACGGTCTCCCGTTACACCTACCGGGGCAACAAGATCCCACCCCCATGGCCTCCTGCGGACCCCGCCTGACGGCAGAAGCCGTGGAGAGCCCGGTGCGGTGAGAATCGCACGCCGGGTTCGGAGAGCGGTCCGGGGAAACGGACCGGGAGCAATCCCGGCACCGCGCCCCGGGCCGACTCACCA
>NZ_JBITZP010000126.1:0-2130 GCF_044546945.1 Kitasatospora sp. NPDC053057
GGCGCGCCGTCGAGGCCGCCGGCGACGTCAACACCCTGCTGCTCGACAAGACCGGCACCATCACCCTGGGCAACCGCCAGGCCGCCGAGTTCCTGTCGGTGAGCGGTGTCTCGACGGACGAGCTCGCGAGTGCCGCGCAGCTGTCGTCGCTGGCGGACGAGACACCGGAGGGCCGTTCGATCGTGGTCCTGGCCAAGACCGAGTACGGTCTGCGGGCCCGCGCGCAGGGTGAGCTGACCCACGCCACCTGGGTGCCGTTCACCGCCCAGACCCGGATGTCGGGCGTGGACCTGGACGAGGCGGACGGCGTGCACCAGGTTCGCAAGGGTGCGGCGGCTGCCGTGTCCAACTGGGTTACTGCCAACGGTGGTTCGGTCACCGATGAGGTCTCGACGCTGGTCGACGGGATCTCTGCCGCGGGTGGCACGCCCCTCGTCGTCGCGACGAAGATCGGCGACGCTCCTGCCAAGGTCCTGGGGGTGATCCACCTCAAGGACGTGGTCAAGGAGGGCATGCGGGAGCGCTTCGACGAGCTCCGCCGGATGGGCATCAAGACCATCATGATCACGGGCGACAACCCGCTGACCGCCAAGGCGATCGCGGAGGAGGCCGGTGTGGACGACTTCCTCGCCGAGGCCACGCCCGAGGACAAGATGGCCCTGATCAAGAAGGAGCAGGAGGGCGGCAAGCTGGTCGCGATGACCGGCGACGGCACCAACGACGCCCCCGCGCTCGCCCAGGCGGACGTCGGCGTCGCGATGAACACCGGGACCATGGCGGCCAAGGAGGCCGGCAACATGGTCGACCTGGACTCCAACCCGACCAAGCTGATCGAGATCGTGGAGATCGGCAAGCAGCTGCTGATCACCCGCGGCGCGCTGACCACCTTCTCGATCGCCAACGACGTGGCGAAGTACTTCGCGATCATCCCCGCGATGTTCGCCGGGGTCTACCCGGGCCTGAGCCACCTCAACATCATGGGCCTGCACAGCCCCCAGTCCGCGATCACCTCGGCGATCATCTTCAACGCCCTGGTCATCATCGGCCTGATCCCGCTCGCCCTGCGCGGCGTGAAGTACCGTCCCGCCGACGCCAGCTCCCTGCTGGCCCGGAACATCGGGGTCTACGGTGTCGGCGGTCTGATCGTGCCGTTCGTCGGCATCAAGCTGATCGACCTCGTCGTCCAGTTCATCCCCGGCCTCAGCTGAGAAAGGAGTCCACCGCAATGTCCAAGCCCCTTCCCGCCATCGTGCGGACCCACCTCACCGCACTGCGCGTGCTCCTGGTGCTCACCGTGATCCTCGGGATCGCCTATCCGCTGTTGGTCACCGGCATCTCCCAGGTCGCCTTCGGCGACAAGGCCAATGGCTCGATCGTGAAGTCCGACGGCAACCAGGTCGGTTCGAGCCTGTTGGGCCAGAACTACGACCTGCCGAAGAAGAACCCGGATGACCCGAAGGAGGAGCCGGTCCCGGACCCGAAGTGGTTCCAGCCCCGGCCCTCCGCCAACCACCACGCCGGCGACAACTCCGGTGCCAGCAACCTCGGCCCGAACAGCGACGACCTGCTCAAGGCCGTCAACGACCGCCGCGCCGCCGTCGCCGCGTTCGACGGCGTCGACCCGGCGAGCGTCCCGGCCGACGCGCTGACCGCCTCCGGCTCCGGCCTCGACCCGCATATCTCGGTGGCCTACGCCAAGGAGCAGGTCAACCGGGTCGCCAAGGAGCGCAAGCTGCCGGTGGAGACGGTCGCCAAGCTGGTCGACACGTACACCGAGGGCCGTTCCCTCGGCTTCCTCGGCCAGGAGGGCGTCAACGTCGTCCTCCTCAACAAGGCGATCAGCGAGTCGAAGTGATGTTACGTCATCCGGTCGCATGACCTGGCCGGCCCGGGTGTGGAGCACGTCTCCCGCGCCCGGGCCGGCCGACCCGTGTCCGCAGACGTGCACTACCTCCCGAAGGAATGAGCAGCGCCCATGGCCCGCGACCTCATGCCCGGCACCGGCCCCCGCACCGGTCGGCTGCGGGTGTACCTGGGTTCCGCCCCGGGGGTCGGCAAGACCTACCGGATGCTGGACGAGGCGCGGCGCAGACAGGAACGCGGGGCCGACGTCGTGGTCGGGTACATCGA
>NZ_JBITZP010000127.1:0-2001 GCF_044546945.1 Kitasatospora sp. NPDC053057
AAAGCACCGAGGTCCTGTGTCCAGCGTACGAGAGCGCTCTATCCCCGCGCCACTGCTACCCGGCGAGTCGCCGGAGCACGTGGCGCGTTCTGCTGCCCAAACGCGCCCCACTCCCGCCGAACGCGACGCGGCGTGGGCCGAACTCGACCGGCAGGCCGCCGCCGCCCGTGACCGCCGCCGGGCCGCGAAGCAGGCCCCGGCCGCCGCGCTTCCGGCACCTCCGGCCACCCCCACCGACGAGCGGCTCGGTACTGGGGTAACAGAGTTTCCCCCCTCCCCCGCCGTCGCGGGTGTCACGGTGGCTCCCGCCAGCGGAAACCCGTGGAAGAAGCGCCGCGCGGACCGCTTCGCGAGCCGCCGACTTCTGTGGCGCTGGAGTGCCCTCGGGCCGGTCCGCGCGTGCGGCCGGGGCGTCGTCAACCACGACCAGGGCGTCGTGCTCAAGGTCGGCGCTGACGGTCGGTCCCACGCCTCCGGTCTGACCACCTGCAAGAGCATCTGGGCCTGCCCGGTCTGCCAGGCCGTCATCCGCGCCGAGCGCGCGAACGACATCAGCGAAGGCGCCGCGCGGCACGTCGCGAACGGCGGGACTGCCTACCTCGTCACCCTCACCGCCCGGCACTACAAGCGCCACAACCTGGCCGACCTCCGCAAGGCCATGAGCCGCGCCTACAAGGCACTGATCTCCGGCGCCCAGTGGGCCGGGGACCCCGCCCGGGGCCGAGAGGGCGAGCGGGCCCGGATGGGCGTCCTCGGCGTCATGCGCTCGGTCGAGGTCACCTGGGGCGACAACGGGTGGCACCCGCACCTGCACCTGGTCGTGCTCCTCGGTGCCGTCCGGTCCGAGCAGGCCGGGGCGGCGCCAGTCGGGTACTTCCCCGTCCCCGACCCCGGTCTGAGCAAGGCGGCCCGCGCCAAGCTGTCGGAGGCCGAGCAGCAGAAGCTCGCCGACTTCGAGCGGATGCAGGCCCGGTGGCTCCGGATCTGGCAGGCCTGGCTCGCCAAGGAAGGGTTCCGCCCCAACGCTCGGCGCGCGATCAGCTGGGACCGGCTGGAACGGGTCGCCGACGCGAAGAAGGCCGGCGCCTACGTCGCCAAGACCCAGGACGACCCGACCGGGAAGAAGCGCGGGAAGGCGGCGGGCAACGAGCTGGCCCGCCTCGACATGAAGAGCGCCCGCAAGATCGGCAACCTGACGCCGATGGAGATCCTCCAGGAGGCCCGTCGCCTCCAGTCCGAACCGACCGAACAGGACATCGCCGCCGGAGTCGAGAAGCGCGTCGCCCAGCTGCACGCCGTGTGGCTGGAGTACGAGTCGGCCACCCGGGGCTGGCGCGCGATCGAGTGGACCCGAGGCCTCCGCGCCGCCCTCGGCATGACCGAGGAAGAGCGGACCGAAGACGAGATCATGGAGGCCGAGGCAGTCGGCGAGACGTACGGCTTCCTCGATGTCGAGTCCTGGCGCCGGATCTGCCGACTCAACATGGACACCCAGGTCCACGAGGCGTACGAAGACGGCGGGATCGCCGCCCTGGTCCGGCTCCTCACCAGCGTCCACCTGACCCTCGGCCAGCCCACGCTCCGGACGTACGAAACCGACCCGGACGGGACGGTCCGGATGGTCCCGGTGCCCGCCGCGAACCCCGAGTTCGACGCCGACTAGTTGGCGTGTGGAGCCGACCCCGCCCGCAAAACTGGTACCAGTTTGCACTAACTCGCTGCAGGCATCTGCCGGTAGCAAGTTAGTGCTTACTGTTCCAGTAAGCGGCGTCCGGACCGTGGCCGAGGGGACGTCGGCGGGGCGGCTCGACGTGCTCCTGGTGGACGTCGTCGGCGGCGACCTGGCCGTCGAGGACCACGGCTTCGATGGGGAGTCGGCGGGCGCCGGCAGTGTGCTCGTCGCCCTGGTGCTCATCGTCGGATCGGACGTGGAGCGGGCGCCTGTGAGTGCTCATCCGACCATGATCCCGGAAGCGTGTCGGCGCTCACCCGGACACCAAA
>NZ_JBITZP010000128.1:0-1974 GCF_044546945.1 Kitasatospora sp. NPDC053057
CCGTCCGCCGTCGTCGTGCTCGACGCGCTCCCGTTGAGCGTCAACGGCAAGCTGGACCGCAAGGCGCTGCCGGCCCCGGAGTTCAAGGCCGGCGGCACCGGGCGAGCACCGGCCACCCTCCGCGAGGAGATCCTCTGCGCCGCGTTCGCCAAGGTGCTCGGCCTGGAGAGCGTCGGGGTGGACGACGACTTCTTCGCCCTGGGCGGCCACTCCCTGCTCGCCGTTCGACTCACCAGCAGGATCCGGGCGGAGCTGGGCATCGAGGTGCCACTGAAGGCGCTTCTGCAGGCGCCAACGGTGGCTGGGCTCGCACAACAGCTTGGACATGAGAAAACAGCTAGGCCGGCGTTGCGGCCGATGCGCAACCAGGAGGAGTTCTGATGGTTCCGTTGTCTTTCGCGCAGCGCCGGTTGTGGTTCCTCTCGCAGCTGGAGGGCCCGAGTGCCACCTACAACATCCCGATCGCGCGGCGCCTGCTGGGTGAGGTCGACGCCGGTGCGCTGAACGAGGCCCTGCGGGACGTCATCGGCCGGCACGAGGTGCTGCGAACCGTCTACCCGACGGCCGACGGTGAGCCGTACCAGCTCATCCTCAAGCCGGATGCCCTGGACTGGGAACTGGCCGTGGCCGACGTGGCGTCGGACGCACTCGATGCCCGAGTGGCGGAGGCCGAGGCGTACACCTTCGACCTGGCCGCCGACATGCCGATCCGCGCCACGCTGCTGCGCACCGGTCCGCAGGAGCAGGTGCTGGTCGTGGTGGTCCACCACATCGCCGGCGACGGCTGGTCGCTGGGCCCGCTGATGCGGGACGTGACGCGGGCCTACCTCGCCCGCAGTGAGGGCCGGGCGCCCGAATGGGAGCCGCTGCCCGTCCAGTACGCCGACTACACCCTCTGGCAGCGCGAGCTGCTCGGCGACCGGGAGGACCCGGAGAGCCTGCTGTCCCGCCAGATCGCCTACTGGCGCGATCGGCTGGCCGGTTCCCCCGAGGAGCTCGACCTGCCCTTCGACCGGCCGCGCCCGGCGGTCGCCTCGCACCGCGGCCACGGGGTGTCGCTGGAGATCCCGGCCGCCGTCCACGCCAGGCTGGCCGAGGTGGCGCGGGCCGAGGACGCCACGGTCTTCATGGTCCTCCAGGCGGCTATGGCGGTCGTGCTGTCCCGCCTCGGCGCGGGCACCGACATCCCCATTGCAACCGCCGTCGCCGGACGCACCGACGTCGCGCTGGACGACATGGTGGGCTTCTTCGTCAACACCCTGGTGCTGCGCACCGACCTCACCGGCGACCCCACCTTCCGCGAGGTGCTCGCCCGGGTCCGACAGACCGGGTGGGACGCCCTCGCGAACCAGGACGTGCCGTTCGAGAAGCTGGTCGAGGAACTCGCCCCCGCGCGTTCGCTGGCCCGGCACCCGCTGGTCCAGGTGATGCTGACCGTCCACAACAACGAGCGGATCGTGCTGGAGCGTTTGGGCGCCGAGGCCGACGGCCCGGCCGCGGACTCGGCGGACGCAGTGGTCGACGTGCGGGCGGCCAAGTTCGACCTCGAACTCGATTTCGTCGAGACCTTCGACCAGGACGGCGCCCCGATGGGCCTCCGCGGCTCGCTGACCGCCTCGGTGGATCTCTTCGAGCGTGAGGCCGCCGCGCGGCTCGCGATCCGGGTCGGCCGGGCACTGGAACTGCTGGTCGCCGAGCCGGGGACCCGGCTTAGCGGTCTGGAACTGCTGGACGAGGCGGAGCGTCGTCGTCTGCTGGTGGAGTGGAACGACACGGCTGTCGAGCGTGTGGCGTCGACCCTGCCCGCGCTGTTCGAGGCGCGGGTGGCGTCGACGCCGGATGCGGTGGCGGTGGTCTTCGAGGGTGTGGAGGTGTCGTTCGCGGAGTTGGATGTGCGGGCGAATCGTCTGGCGCGGCTGCTGGTTTCGCGCGGTGTGGGTGTGGGCTCTGTGGTGGGGGTGTGCCTGGAGCGTG
>NZ_JBITZP010000129.1:0-1903 GCF_044546945.1 Kitasatospora sp. NPDC053057
CCGGCGCCTGATCACACGAGCCTGGCCCCTCTATCGCTGGAACACCCGGCCCCGCAGCCCCCGTATCCGATGACCTACTGGCGGACGCTCTTAGCCGCTGCCCGGAGCTGTACGTCTCCGTTCTCGGCACGCTGAAGAACGTCTCGGTGTTCTGCCCGCTGTTCCCCGCCTTCGGCCCGGCGCCGGTGGCCGAGCGGCTGCGGCTGGGCAATGTCCGGGTGCTGGTCACCACGGACGAGCTGTATCGGCGCAAGGTCGCCGAGCAGCGTGAACAACTGCCTGAGCTGGAGCACGTGCTGATCGTGGGACCGTACCCGGAGGCATCCCCCGGTACCTGTTCGTTCGACGCCCTGCTCGCGGCAGCCACCGAGGAGTTCGCCGTCCCGGACACCGACCCGCAGGAGATGGCGCTGCTGCACTTCACCAGCGGCACCACCGGCACTCCCAAGGGCGCGATCCACGTGCACGAGGCCGTGGTCGCCCACCACGCCACCGCCGCCTTCGCGCTCGACCTGCACCCCGAGGACGTCTTCTGGTGCACCGCCGACCCGGGCTGGGTCACCGGCACCTCGTACGGGATCATCGCGCCGCTGACCCACGGGGTGACGCTGGTGGTCGACGCGGGGGACTACGAGGCCCGGCGCTGGTACGGCATCCTCGCGAGCGGGTGAGCGTCTGGTACACCGCCCCCACAGCGATCCGGATGCTGATGCGCACCAGCCCCCGGGGCAGCCCGCCGGACCTGCCGCGCTCCTTCGACCTGTCAGCGCTGCGCTTGATCGCCAGCGTGGGGGAGCCGCTCAACCCGGAGGCCGTGCGCTGGGGGCAGGAGGTCCTCGGGCTGGCGATCCACGACAACTGGTGGCAGACCGAGACCGGCTGCATCATGATCGCCAACCTCGCCGCCACCGAGATCCGGCCCGGCTCGATGGGGCGCCCGCTGCCCGGGGTCGAGGCCGCCGTGCTGGAGCGCGGAGCGGACGGCCGCGCGCTGGTGACGGATGGTCAGGTCCACGAGCTGGAGAATCCGGACGACGAGGGTGAGTTGGCGTTGCGGCCCGGCTGGCCGTCGATGTTCCGCGGCTACCTGCACGCGAAGGAGCGCTACGAGGCATGCTTCGCCGGCGGCTGGTACCTCACCGGCGACATCGCCCGGTGCGACGAGGACGGCTACTACTGGTTCGTCGGCCGGGCCGACGACGTGATCAAGTCAGCCGGCCACCTGATCGGACCGTTCGAGGTGGAGAGCACCCTGATGGAACACCCGGCGGTCGCCGGCGCTGTAGAGCTCGACGCAGCGCTCTTCGAAGCGGCGGATGCGCAGCATCTCGCGCAGCAGGTCGTGCCGGTGCGCCGCGAACTCGCCTTCGACCAGCACCTGCCGAAGACCCGCAGCGGCAAGGTGATGCGGCGGCTGCTGCGCGCCCGCGAACTGGGCCTGCCGGAGGGCGACACCTCGGCCCTGGAGGAGGCGAAGTGACCCCACGTACCAAGACCGCCAAGCCGGCGGCGTCCCGCACCAGGACACGGGCAGGCGGCAAGGACGCGGCCGAGCAGGCGGCGCACCGGCACGACCTGCTGCGCGAGATGCTGCGCATCCGCCGCTTCGAAGAGCGCTGCGTCGAGCTCTACAGCGCCGGCGACATCCGCGGCTTCGTCCACCTGTGCATCGGCGAGGAGGCCGTCTCGGTGGGCGTCCACCAGGCTCTCACCCCCGAGGACGCGGTGGTCACCACCTACCGGGAGCACGGTCATGCGCTGGCGCGCGGCATCCCTGCCGAAGCGGTGTTCGCCGAGATGCTCGGCCGGGTGAACCGCCCCGGGTTCGTTCGAGACTTCAGGCTGTGGCTGTGACCTGCAGGTTTGGGTGTTGTTGGTAGTAGTTGGCTTCGTATTCTGACGG
>NZ_JBITZP010000130.1:0-1900 GCF_044546945.1 Kitasatospora sp. NPDC053057
GTGTTCTCCAGCCGAGGGTCTTGCGAGGTCTGCCGTTGAGAGTGGCAGCCACCGCGTTGATCTCGTCGGCGCCCCATCGGGACAAATCCGTTCCTAATTCGTGAGTAGTGATTCCAGTCGGCCCGAGTGGGCCGGTGGAGTTGCGGTCCGGGTGGGCCGGGTCCTCGTCAGGGCTTCCAGGCCTGGGGCGAGGTCGGCTGTTCCATCCGGGGGTTTCGCGGTGGTCGCGTGGGCGCCGGGCTGACTCCTCTGTGTTCCCGGCCCGGTGAGGCCTCCCGAAAGACCGGTGGCGCCCGGCGTTCTCGGGCCACCGCGAAACCCTGGCTGGTCGGCCGGACGTTGACCGTTGTGGTGTGAGCCCGCCGCGGGGCGATCTCTGCTTCAGTCCCGAGCCTTCGAGCTCTGAGCGAGATGGAGACCCCCGCGGTCCGCTGGTGCCGCGAACGGCTTGTGAGATGGCGGACCGATCGAGTCCTGGAATTAGGTCGCCGCGTGGCCCGAACAGGCTCACCACCTGAGCAAACGACAACAGAACGGAGGACAGTGTGACCGTGTTCTGCGGGATCGACTGGGCCGAGCGCCACCACGACGTGGCCCTGGTCGACGAGACCGGACAGCTCCTGGCCAAGCGCCGCATCAGCGACGACGCGGCCGGCTACCGGATCCTGCTCGACCTGCTCGCCGAGTACGGCGACACGCCCCAGACCCCGATACCCGTGGCCATCGAGACCAGCCGGGGCCTGCTCGTGGCCACCCTGCGCACCGGCAAGCGGCCCGTCTACGCCATCAACCCGCTGGCCGCTGCCCGTTACCGGGACCGGCACGGCGTCTCCCGCAAGAAGTCCGACCCGGGCGACGCCCTGGTGCTGGCGAACATTCTGCGCACCGACATGCACGCCCACCGGCCGCTGCCCGCCGACACGGACCAGGCCCGCGCCATCGCGGTCCTCGCCCGTGCCCAGCAGGACGCCGTCTGGAACCGTCAGCAGCTGGTCAACCAGGTCCGCTCGCTGCTGCGCGAGTACTACCCGGCCGCCTTGGACGCCTTCATGGGCAAGCAGCACGGCCTGGCCCGCCCGGAGGCGCGCGCCGTCCTGGCGGCGGCGCCGACCCCGGCCAGGGCCGCCCTCCTGGACCTGCCCGAGCTGCGGGACGCCCTCAAACGGGCCGGCCGCAAGCGCGGCATCGACGCCGAGGCCGAGCGCCTGCGTAAGGTCCTGTGCGGCGACCATGCCCGCCAGCCCGCAGCCGTCGAGGACGCCATGGGCCGCCAACTCGCTGCGCTGATACGTCAGTTGGACGCGGCCTGTGTCGCGGCCGATGAGCTCGCCGAGGCGGTGGAGACCCGTTTCCGCGAGCACCCGGACGCTGAGATCATCCTGAGCTTCCCCGGACTCGGGGTTCAGCTCGGCGCCCGGGTGCTCGCCGAGATCGGAGACGACCGCACCCGATTCGCCGACGCCCGCGCGCTCAAGTCCTACGCCGGCTCCGCGCCGATCACCCGCGCATCCGGCAAGAAGCGCCACGTCGGACGTCGGTTCATCAAGAACAACCGGCTCATCACGGCGGGCTTCCTCTGGGCGTTCTCCGCCCTCAGGGCCTCGCCTGGGGCGGACGCCCACTACCGGGGAAGGCGCGAGCGCGGCGACTGGCACGCCCAGGCCCAACGGCACCTGCTCAACCGCATGATCGGCCAGCTCTACCACTGCCTGCAGACCAGGCAGCTCTTCGACGAGGATCACGCCTTCACCTCCTCCTCAGCGGATCTGGCCGTCGCGGCTTGACTTGTTAGGCACGTGAGATGTCTTTCGGAAAGTACTGTCGCAACAGCCCGTTCGTGTTCTCGTTCGTGCCGCGCTGCCAGGGGCTGTGAGGATCGGCGAAGAACACCAACATCCCT
>NZ_JBITZP010000131.1:0-1876 GCF_044546945.1 Kitasatospora sp. NPDC053057
GCTCCCGTTGAGCGTCAACGGCAAGCTGGACCGCAAGGCGCTGCCGGCCCCGGAGTTCAAGGCCGGCGGCACCGGGCGAGCACCGGCCACCCTCCAGGAGGAGCTGCTATGCGCCGCGTTCGCCAAGGTGCTCGGCCTGGAGAGCGTCGGGGTGGACGACGACTTCTTTGCCCTCGGCGGACACTCCCTGCTTGCCATGCGTTTGGTGAGCCGGGTGCGCTCACTGCTGGGTGTGGAGATGACACTGCGCATGGTGTTCGAGGCGCCGACGGTGGCGCGGCTGGCTGCCAGACTCACGGGTGCGGACCGGGCGCGGGTGGCACTGGGCGTGGCCGAGCGGCCCGGGCAGGTTCCGTTGTCTTTCGCGCAGCGCCGGTTGTGGTTCCTCTCGCAGCTGGAGGGTCCGAGTGCCACCTACAACATGCCGGTCGTCAGGCGTTTGCCGGGTGAGGTCGACGCCGGTGCGCTGAACGAGGCCCTGCGGGACGTCATCGGCCGGCACGAGGTGCTGCGAACCGTCTACCCGGAGGTCGACGGTGAGCCGTACCAGCTCATCCTGAAGCTGGAGGAGCTCGACTGGAAGCTGGCCGTGGCCGAGGTGGCGCCGGACGCGCTCGGTGCCCGGGTCGCGGAGGCCGAGGCGTACACGTTCGACCTGGCCGCCGAGGTGCCGGTCCGCGCCACGCTGCTGCGCACTGGTCCGCAGGAGCAGGTGCTGGTCGTGGTGGCCCATCACATCGCGTCCGACGGCTGGTCGCTGGGCCCGCTGATGCGGGACGTGATGCGGGCCTACCTGGCTCGCAGTGAGGGCCGGGCGCCGGAGTGGGAGCCGCTGCCCGTGCAGTACGCCGACTACACCCTCTGGCAGCGGGAGCTGCTGGGTGACCAGGAGGATCCGGAGAGCCTGTTGGCCAGGCAGATCGTCTACTGGCGGGCCAACCTCGCCGGCGCTCCGGAGGAACTGGGGCTGCCGTTCGACCGCCCGCGGCCGGCAGTCGCCTCGCACCGCGGCCACGGCGTTCCGCTGGAGGTCCCGGCCGCCGTCCACGCCCGGCTCGCCGAGGTGGCGCGCGCCGAAGACGCCACGGTCTTCATGGTCCTCCAGGCCGCGCTGGCGGTCGTGCTGTCCCGCCTCGGGGCGGGCACCGACATTCCGGTCGCCACGGCCGTCGCTGGCCGTACGGACGAGGCACTGGACGACCTGGTCGGCTTTTTCGTCAACACCCTGGTGCTGCGCACCGACCTCTCCGGCGACCCGACGTTCCGCGAGGTGCTCGCCCGGGCCCGGCAGACCGGGCTGAACTCGTTCGCGAACCAGGACGTGCCGTTCGAGAAGCTGGTCGAGGAACTCGCCCCGTCCCGGTCGCTGGCCCGGCACCCGCTGGTCCAGGTGCTGCTGACCGTTCACAACAACGAGCGGATCGTGCTGGAGCGTTCGGGCGCCGAGGCCGACGGCCCGGCGGCGGACGGCCGGACGGCGGACGCTGCGGCCGACGTGCGGGCCGCGAAGTTCGATCTCGAACTCGACTTCGTCGAGACGTTCGACCAGGACGGTGCTCCGGCGGGCCTGCGCGGCTTGCTGACCGCTTCGGTGGACCTGTTCGATCCCGATGCCGCAGTGCGGCTGGCGGGTCGGGTGCGCCTGGCGCTGGACCTGCTGGTTGCCGAACCGGGGACCCGGCTGAGCGGCCTGGAACTGCTGGACGAGGCGGAGCGTCGTCGTCTGCTGGTGGAGTGGAACGACACCGCGACGGGGGTTGAGGGGACGACGCTGCCGGCGTTGTTCGAGGCGCGGGTGGCGTCGACGCCGGATGCGGTGGCGGTGGTCTTCGAGGGTGTGGAGGTGTCGTTCGCGGAGTTGGATGTGCGGGCGAAT
>NZ_JBITZP010000132.1:0-1740 GCF_044546945.1 Kitasatospora sp. NPDC053057
AGCCCGGCCGGGGTCGGCGTCTGGAACAGCGCCCGCACCGAGACGGACACGCCGTGGCCGCGCAGCACCTCGACCAGGCGCACGGCGAGCAGCGAGTGCCCGCCGAGCCGGAAGAAGTCGTCGTCCACGCCGACGCCCTGCACCTCCAGCACCTCGGCGAACGCCGCGCAGACGAGCTCCTCACGGGCGTTGGCGGGCCCCCGGCCGGCACCTGCCGCGTAGGCGGGGGCGGGCAGGGCGCCGCGGTCCAACTTGCCGTTCACCGTCAACGGCAGCGCGTCCAGCACCACCACCGCCGAGGGGACCATGTACGCGGGCAGCCGCTCGGCGGCCGTCCGGGTCAGCAGCTCGGGCAGGCCGGCCGGTGCGCCGTCGGCGACCACATAGGCCACCAGACGCTTGTCGCCCGGCTCGTCCTCCCGCGCGATGACCGCCGCCTGGGCGACCTGCGGGTGCCCGACGAGAACGGTCTCGACCTCACCGGGCTCGATCCGGAAGCCACGGATCTTCACCTGGTCGTCGGCACGGCCCACGAACAGCAGCTGTCCGTCCGCCGTCCAGCGGGCCCGGTCACCCGTGCGGTACAACCGCTCACCCGACCCACCGAAGGGGTTCGCGACGAACCGCTCCGCAGTCAGACCCGGACGGCCCAGGTACCCGCGCGCCAGACCCACGCCCGCCACGTACAGCTCACCCGCGACACCGACCGGCACCGGCGCCAGGAACTCGTCCAGCACGAACACCCGGGTGTTCACCACCGGCGAACCGATCGCCACCTCGTCCGCCAGCGGATCGCAGGGCCAGCAGGTGGCGTCCACCGTCGTCTCGGCCGGACCGAAGGAGTTGAACAGGCGGTGACCACGCGACCAGCGCGCCATCACCTCCACCGGCAACGCCTCGCCACCCGTCACCAGCACCACATCGGAAGCGATCGAACCCTCGTCCAGCGTCGCCAGCACCGCCTGCGGCAACGCCACGTGCGTCACCCCCGACTCCGCCAGGAACCCGGGCAACACCTCGCCGACGCGCCGGTCGGACGGGATGACCACCAGGGTCGCGCCGGTCAGCAGCGCCATGAACCACTCCCACGCGAACGCGTCGAAGCCCACCGACCCGTACTGACCGACCCGCGAACCGGCACCCACACCCAGATCACGGACCTGACCCGCCACCAGGCTCGCCACACCCGCGTGCGACACCAGCACGCCCTTGGGCCGACCGGTGGAGCCGGAGGTGTAGATCACGTACGCCGAGTCCTGGGCCCGGACCACCACGTCCAGCGGACCGTCGTCCAGCCCTGCGAGGTCCAGGCCCTCCAGCGCAAGCGCCCCCGGCACCAGCGCCAGCGTGCCCTCCGATGCCAGCAGCACCGACGGCTCGGCGTCCTCCAGCATGTGGGCGACGCGCTGCGCCGGGTACTCCGGGTCGATGGTCATGTAGGCACCACCGGCCTTCAGCACACCCAGCACCGCGACCAGCAACTCGACACCGCGCTCCAGGCAGACCCCGACCACCGACTCCGGACCGACACCCCGGCCGGTCAGGTAGCGCGCCAGCCGGTTCGACCGCGCATCCAGCTCGCCGTACGACAGCTCGACTCCGCCATCGACCACCGCCACCGCGTCCGGGTCCCGCCCCACCTGCGCCACGAACAACTCCGGCACCGTCGCCGACCCGACCTCGACCACCGTCTCGTTCCACTCCACCAGCAACCGGCGCCGGTCCTCAGGGGCCAGCACC
>NZ_JBITZP010000133.1:0-1724 GCF_044546945.1 Kitasatospora sp. NPDC053057
TGAGTCCACACAACCCTTGATGATCACGCGGTGGCCGTTGCCGTTCTCACCCGGCTCCCGGGAAAGATCACGAAGTCGCACTGGAGTACTAGCCTAGAGATTGGCATCGTACGCCCGTCTTTGCTGACGCACCGCTGCTGAGCGACATGGTATGCCCATGCATGCGTGGAGATCTTCTTCTCGATCGAGAAGTGCTTTCCAGTCGCTGACTCCATCACCTGATGGAATTCATCCATCAGGCCCTGCCAGTCAACGTTTCGAAAGTCGGCTTCCGACCACCCATAAAGCGAAATCAGCTCACGCCTAACGGCAGAGAAGAACGAAATTGACTCACGCCGCCCAATGCCGATCTTGACTCCGCGCCCGACAAGCCAATCCTTGAGATCATCCGGGGCTTCGAGCCATTTATCCGGACTGTCCCTTAGCTCCGCATAGTCCACCCATCCCCAAAAACTCTCAGCGTCTGCCACGTCCGGCGCCTCCGCGTGGTGACCCTTGCAGAGCAGCGCGAAGTTTCGCACGTCCATCGAGCCCCCAAGGGAGGTTGGCACGACATGCGCTCGCTCCACCGGGGTACGCCAGCACACAAGGCAAGCCGGGTCATCCAGGCCCAGGTAGTCGGCGATCGCCCGGACTGTTGGCGGCGACTTCCGATCCTCAGGCTCATTTTCCCGCGGCTTTAACCCCAATCGCGAGACTTCATACCCATAATCACTTCCATCGTCCGGATATCCAATCTCCAGAACATCCGGCACGTCATTTCTTTGCGGACGGGGGTTCTTGGCCGTGAATGGTGGCGTGTCAATCTCGGAGAGATAGTCCCCAAGGAATCCCAGCAGGAAGTGTTGAATCAGTTCGAAGGCGTCATGATCAAACCCTCCCTGCTCATTTCGATGCCCCTGGATATCCAGGTAGAGGAACCGCGGAACCCCTGGATGGCGTCGTTCGGCCAGCTGCACACACTCAAAGATCCGCGCTGCGGCCCGCTCGAAGTTCTCATAGACCTTCATGTCGTGATAGATCGCAATCCCCTTCGACGGGGCGCCATTCACCGTCTTGGCCTTCATCTTCCTGCGATTTCCCACGACCGCTCCTCATCGCCGACATCCACGGCGAGCTTGGCACGCGGCACCGACACACGGGTGGCAAACGCGCCAACTACGCTGCGGTGGAGCGGTTTTGGCCGATGTCCTGTCAGGTCTGGGGTCGAGCGTGATCGGGGGCCCGTAAGCTGTTGCGACTCGGTCAGGCTTTGGGGCCTGACCGCAGTTTGGCCGAGTGGCCCCCGGTCTTGCTCGACGCCGGTCCCGGCCCGGAGAAGTGGGTAAAACCGCGGAGCCGCCCGCCCCAGCCACCGCAGGTTCTGACCTCAGCCGCCCCGCGCGGCCAGCCGCCACCGGAGCGGGGCGAAGACAGGAGCGGCGGCGAGCGGCTGGGCCGCGCGCTGGCGCGCCGCGCGCGCCCTTGAACCCGTAGCGGGGATCTATACGCATGCCGTCGGGGCGGATCGCGGCTTGAGCATCGGTCGCATCGGTCGCTTGTGAGCGGTCAGCCCGAGGCTGGCAGCAAGCCCCCCGCAATCGTTCATCCTGGCTAGGTATCTGCCTAGAGAAGGGAGCGACTAGTGCCGATGGCGTCCCGTGGAGTGGTGTAGCAAGGATCTTGGAGTAACCCCTGGTCATGGGGCAGCCATCGCGCAACTCTCTGAGTAGAACGGCGAGTTC
>NZ_JBITZP010000134.1:0-1632 GCF_044546945.1 Kitasatospora sp. NPDC053057
GAAGCTTCGCCATCTTCGAACGTGCTGGTCGGAGGGGCTGGCGTGCGGGTCGTTGGCCGTGCTCGTGCTGGTGGTGGGCGGCAGTCTGAGGCCTTGATCGTCTGACGGGGTGGCTTCTCCGGTTCCTCCGCTCCGCCGCCCTTGTGCCGCCTACCATCCGGTTCATGGTGGAGTCCGAGATCGCGGAACGGGTCGCCGCGCGGCGCACGGAACTGGACGAGCTGGAAGAACAGCTGGTCAAGCAACTGGAACAGGTCCGGGCCGAGCGCGACGAACTCGCTGTGGCCGAGCGGGTCTGGAAGCGGATGGCCGAACGGTTCGCCGCCGAGCAAGCAGCGGCCGAACCGGAGTCCGCGCAGGTGGCGGGCCGTGCGGTGCTGCTGGTCCCGCACCGCGGGCCCGGCGTCGACCAGGACGCGCTGCCGCCGGACTATCAGCGGATCCTCGCGATCGTGCGGGGCGCGGGCGGGCCGGTGGCGACCCGGCAGGTCGGCGAGGAGCTGGGGCTGGAGGTGGCGGTGCGGGGCAAACTGGAGCCGCTGCGCGCGAAGCTGTCCAAGCTCGCCGGGCGGGGCTGGCTGCGGAAACTGCCCGACGGCCGCTTCACTACGCGCCTGTGACCTGCGGCGACGCACACCGAGGAGCGTAACCGCGGTGCCCCCGGCGGCCGTTGAAGTTGTGTGACGAACACCAACGAGCCCGCCGAGGGCGTCTCCCTTGTCTACCAGTGCCGCCTGGACCTGTCCACCAGCACCATCGTTTACCTCCGTGACCTGCTGCGATCCCGGTTGAAAGCGATCCGCTCGCCATTCCGGTCGCAGCCTGCGGGACGGATCGCGGTGCTGGTGCTGGCGATGCTGCGGCACGACCAGCGCCTCCTGGACCTGGCCGGCGGCAACGGCGTGCCCGAATCCACCCTGCGGCGCTGGCGCGACGAGATGATCGACCTGCTCGCCGCGAAGGCCCCGCGCCTGGACCGGGCACTGCGCAAGATAGCCAAGCGCGGCGGGGAAGTGGTGCTGATCGACGGCACGCTGATCCCCACCCAACGCCGCACCGGGAAGGCGAACCGCCCGAACTACTCCGGCAAGCACCACCGCCACGGCCTGCACTTCCTCGCCCTGACCGACGAGACGGGCCACATCATCTGGATCTCCGCCGCCCGGCCCGGGCGGACCCACGACGCCACCGCCGCCCGCCGCGACAAGATCGTCGAGCACCTCAAGGCAGCCGGCCTCGGCGCGCTCGCCGACCTGGGCTTCCTCGGCGTGGACAAACCCGAGAACCCCGACGACCAGGTCATCGTCACCGGCTACAAGGCCACCCGCCACCGCAAGCTCACCACCGGCCAGAAGCAGGCCAACCGGATCCTGGCCGCCGGACGCGCCCCCGTCGAACACGGATTCGCCCACCTGAAGGCCTGGCGGATCCTGACCAAGCTCCGCACCGACCCCGCCCGCGCCACCGCCCTCCTGCGCGCGCTGCTCGTCCTGACCGACCTCGAAGCCAGCCGCTGACAACGCCGTGACGGACGATCAAGAGCCCAGACTCCCGCGATCAACCAGCACGAGCACGGCCAACGACCCGCACGCCAGCCCCTCCGACCAGCACGTTCGAAGATGGCGAAGCTTC
>NZ_JBITZP010000135.1:0-1585 GCF_044546945.1 Kitasatospora sp. NPDC053057
CTTCTTCCGCCTGGGCGGTCACTCCCTCCTCGGGATCCGTCTGGTGGAGGTGCTGCGTCGGCGGGGTGTGTCGGTGTCGGTGCGGGCGCTGTTCCAGTCCCCGACGCCGGCGGGGCTGGCGCTCGCGGATGGTGCGGCGCAGGTCGTGGTGCCGGAGAACCTGATTCCGGCGGGTACGACCGCGATCACGCCGGAGATGCTGCCGCTGGTCGACCTGACGGCGGAGGAGGTCGAGCGGGTCGTCGCCACCGTGGACGGCGGCGCCGCGAACGTCGCGGACGTCTACCCGCTGGCCCCGCTCCAGGAGGGCTTGCTCTTCCACCACCTCCTCGCCGAGGGCGGCGAGGACGCCTACGTGATGCCCTTCGTCCTCGAGTTCGGCTCGCGGGAGCGCCTGGACGCGTTCACCGCCGCGCTGCAGCAGGTGATCAACCGGCACGACGTCTTCCGTACCTCCTTCGTTTGGGAGGGCCTGAGCCGACCGGTCCAGGTGGTGTGGCGCGAGGCTGCTCTGCAGGTCGACGAGGTGACGCTGGACGCGCGGCACGCCGACCCGGTGAGCGAGTTGGTCGCTGCGGTGGGCTCGTCGATGGACCTCAACCGGGCACCGCTCTTCACCGTCCACACAGCGGCCCTGCCGGGCGGCGACGGCTGGCTCGGCCTGGTGCGCGTCCATCACCTGGTGCAGGACCACGCCGCGCTGGAGACGCTGCTGGCCGAGGTGCAGGCCTTCCTCACCGGCCGGGGCGAGCAGCTGCCCGAGCCGCTGCCGTTCCGCAGCTTCGTGGCCCACACGCGTGGTGCCGCCGCGGAGGAGGCCGCCCACGAACGCTACTTCGCCGAGCTGCTCGGCGACGTCATCGAACCCACCTCCCCGTACGGGCTGGTGGATGTCCGAGGGGCCGGCGCCGATGTGGTGCGTGAGGTCGTGCCGTTCACGCCCGCCGCCGAGACGCGGCTGCGCGAGGTCGCCCGCAGGCTCGGCGTCAGCACCGCCACGGTTCTGCACGTGGCATGGGCCCGCGCCCTGGCGGTGGTCAGTGGCCGGGACGACGTGGTCTTCGGCACCGTGCTGTTCGGGCGGATGAACGCAGGCCTGGACACCGACCGGCTCCCGGGCCCGTTCATCAACACGCTGCCGGTGCGGGTGCGGACGGACGGGCTCGGTGTCCTGGACGCGGTGTCGGAGATGCGCGGCCAGCTGGCCGCGCTGCTGGAGCACGAGCACGCCCCGCTTTCCCTGGCGCAGGGCGCCAGTGGCGTCGAGGGCGGCACTCCACTGTTCTCCGCGCTCTTCAACTACCGCCACAACGGCGGCGGCCGGGACGCCGACCGGACGGCCCCTGAGGAGGCGGCGAAGGACCGCGCCGGGACCGATGGCATCCGACTGCTGTTCTCCCGGGAGCGCACCAACTATCCGCTCGCGGTCGCGGTCGACGACGATGGTGAGGACCGTGGGCTGTCGCTCGCCGTCGATGCCGTCGCGCCTGTCGACCCGGTGGCGGTGGGTGCGCTGGTGCGGACGGCTGCCGAGAGTCTGGTGGCGGCGTTGGAGGTGGCGCTGGACGGTGGTCCGCAGGTGCTG
>NZ_JBITZP010000136.1:0-1581 GCF_044546945.1 Kitasatospora sp. NPDC053057
CTTGCCGTTTAACCTCGGCGGTCACTCGACCTGCTGAGATCTCCGGGATTCGGCAGCACGTGACGCGGCCGTTCTTCACGCTTCGAGATGTCGAGTAACGAAGTGCGAGAGAACGGCCGCTGCGTATGAGTCTCCCGGTCGACGCGCCCGTAGGCCAGGCGTTGGGCCTGTTGTCCCGCTTTCGGGTCGAGTTCTACGAATCTCTCTACGCCCGCGCGGACGCGCTCTTCGAGCTCACGGACGCTGTGCTGTGCGCGGACGGGCCGGTGAAGACCCTGGTCGAGCTGTCGCTGGCGGTCGAGCACCGGAGGGGGCACGGCGCCCTGTATTCGGCGCTGGACCGGGGCTGGCTGGAGCCGGCGCGGTTGCGTCGCGCGTTGACCAGTCTCCCGCTACCGAAGGCGGCCGATGGGCGGATCGTGCTGGCCGTGGACGTGAGTAACTGGCTCCGGCCCGATGCTCCGACCAGCGAGGACCGGCTTTTCTGCCACGTCTACGGACGCGGCGACCGCAGCACAGACCAGTTTGTCCCCGGTTGGCCGTACTCCTTCGTCGCCGCCCTGGAGTCCGGCCGCACCTCCTGGGTCGGGCTTCTGGACGCCGTGCGACTTGGGCCGGCGGACGATGCCACGCTCGTGACCGCCGCCCAACTGCGGGACGTCGTCGAGCGGTTGGCCCAGGCCGGGCAATGGCACGACGGCGATCCGGAGATCCTCATCGTCATGGACTCCGGCTATGACGTCGCCTACCTCTCCCACGCCCTCGCGGACCTGCCGGTCATCCTGGTCGGACGCCTGCGCTCGGACCGCGTCATGCTCCGCGACCCGGGCTCCGCGCGCTCCGGGCCGAAGGGCGGCCGGCCCCGCAAGCACGGCGGCGTCCTGGCCTTCGCCAGGCCGGACAGTTGGCACCAGCCCGACGTCATCACCGCCACGGACACCACCCGCTACGGCACCGCCGAGGCGATCGCCTGGGACCGGATGCATCCGAGGCTGACCCACCGCGGGCCCTGGCTGGAACACGCGAAGGAGGAACTGCCCATCCTCCATGGCACGTTGATTCGCCTGAAGGTCGAGCGCCTGCCGGGCGACCGCGCCCCGAAGCCGGTCTGGCTGTGGTGCTCGGTCACCGCCGCCACACCGGCGGACGTGGACCGCTGGTGGCAGGCATTCCTCCGCAGATTCGACCTGGAGCACACCTTCCGGCTGATGAAGCAGACCCTCGGCTGGACCGCCCCGAAGATCCGCCACGCCGACACCGCCGACCTGTGGACCTGGCTGATCGTCGCCGTCCACGCCCAGCTCCGCCTCGCTCGGCCGCTGGCCGAGGATCTTCGCCGCCCTTGGGAGCGACCCGCCGAACCCCGCCGCCTCACCCCCGCCCGGGTCCGCCGGGGGTTTCGCAACGTCCGAGCGGCGGCAGCCTGCCCGGCGGCCGCACCGAAACCGTCCCGCCCCGGCCCCGGGCGGCCTCCCGGCTCGAAGAACAAGCAGCGAGCCAGGCGCCACGACGTCGGCAAGACCGTCAAACGCGCCGAGTCGATCAAGGAACACCAAGCCCGCCGAGGTTAAACGGCAAGCT
>NZ_JBITZP010000137.1:0-1575 GCF_044546945.1 Kitasatospora sp. NPDC053057
CCTCAGACTGCCGCCCACCACCAGCACGAGCACGGCCAACGACCCGCACGCCAGCCCCTCCGACCAGCACGTTCGAAGATGGCGAAGCTTCAGTGGCCACGCCATCAGCCAGATCGCTCGGAACCTGCGCCTCTCCCCGAGCACCGCATACCGGCTGCTCTCCCAAGCAGCCCAGCAGGCCACCGCGACGGTCGAAGACCGCCTCGGCTGGTTCACGGGCCCCAACGAGATGCTCGCCGTGTTGCACCGTGCCGCCCGGGAGCGCGGTGTGGTGCTCGACCCGGTTCTTCCCCCGGGTGAAGAGGAGGCCGAGGAGCTGACCGACGCGCTCGTCGGCGTCCTCTTGACCGAGGGTGGCTTCACGGCGAGTGGGCGATCACGCCGTTCGGTGACCTGCTGGAGAGCCTCATCGACGGCCTCCACGAGCACTGACCCCGCCACCGCCCCGCCCATCTGCTGGTCAAGCCATCGGCTGGGCCGCCCGGCTGGCAGCCCGATGTCGTTGCCGACACACGACTTGCCACTCTGGTGTCACCGTAGATGGGCGATCCTCTGGCTGAGGCCGGGTGTGGTCATGTCGTGCTGTAGGACAACTGGTATCTCCGTGCCGGCGGCTTGGCCGGTGCGAAGGGCGATCGTGCCGACTGTGGTGCCCGCTTTCGCCCTGTGCGGCAGACCCGTGACCGGTGCCGAGACCGTCAGTTGTGTGGATAGGCCGGGCCAGCCGATCACCGTGAGGTCAGCTCCGGCGACCACAGGGGCTCTCCCGCCGAGGCCGTCATCGAGGTAGCCGACGACATCGCCCCTGTGGACGACGGTGGTGCAGATCAGGGCCTTCCGGACCTGGGTGATGAGCTTCTGACTGACAGCGAGGGCCTTGGCAAGGCCGTAGTCGGACGCGCCGGCGCTGTGTTGAGCCATCACGACGCCCAGGATGAGCTGCTTGCTGCCGCCGACGGTCTGTTGGGCGGCCCACATCAGGTTGCCGCCCGCCGCCGAGGTCGAGCCGGTCTTGATCCCGATGACGCCCGGGTCGACAAGGTCGGTGTTGTTGTTGTCGATCTGGCCGACCCCGGCGATGGTCACCCGCGGCATGGCGACCACTGCGCTGAACGTCGGGTCCTGCATGGCGGCTCGGGCCAGCCTGATCTGGTCGACGGCGGTGCTTCGGGTACCGACATCCAAGCCACTGGGATCGGTGTACGTGGTGTCGTTCATACCGAGCTGCCGGGCGGCCCCGTTCATCCGCCCCAGGAACGCCGCGTCGGATCCGGCGTCCCAACGAGCCAGCAGACGTGCGATGTTGTTGCTCGAAGGGATCAGCATCAGCTGCAGCATCTGGCGCTCGGTGAAGCGCTGGCCCTCGGCGACCACGGCCTTCGACTCGCCCGGGGCCGTGGATTCCTTCGCCGTCTGCGCGTCCACCGCGATGACGGGGCCGTCGTCGCCGTTCTTGAGCGGGTGGTCCTGGAGGACGACATAGTACTCCAGTGCGACTTCGTGATCTATCCGGTTGAGGGGTCGGCGAGCCGTCGTTGGTAGTGGCTGCGGCGAGCACTGGCTTGATGGCGTCTG
>NZ_JBITZP010000139.1:0-1514 GCF_044546945.1 Kitasatospora sp. NPDC053057
TCATGAGTCCACACAACCCTTGATGATCACGCGGTGGCCGTTGCCGTTCTCACCCGGCTCCCGGGAAAGATCACGAAGTCGCACTGGAGTACTAGGCGTCCAGCGGCGCCTCCGCCTCGGGGGCGCGCTCGGGACCGGGAATGGTGTCGGCCACGCTGCTCACCCCTTCCGGTCGCGGGTCCACCCGGTAGCAACAACGGAGCGCGCTCGGGGCTTCCGCAGGTCAGTGCGCGAAGGGCGGCTCGAAGCAGCCGGACTCGGGGTACGGCCCGGTGGCCTTCACCTGGTAGTTGGTCCGTTGCACGAACCCGATGACGCAGGCGTCGTCGTGCACCCGGAGGCTGACCACGGCGCCCTCGGGGGTGACGTAGTGGTCGGTCTCGAAACGCGCGTCCATCTGCCGCACGACCAGCGGCCCGTTCGGTTGCTCCTGGTAGCCGAGCTTGAGCAGTGCGGTACGGACGGTCTTCGGGTCCCAGGTGCCGGCCTGCCAGAGCGCCTTGAGGACGGGCTCGATGCGGTCGGCCTCCTTCTTCGCTTCCGCCGCGCTCGCAGGGGACATCTCACCCGCGATGCGGGAGCCGTTGTTCTCGCGGTAGTGCGGCGCGCCGTCGCCGGCGCCGGGCTCCACGTAGGGCGTGGGTGTGGCGGTGCTGGTCGCCGCCGAGTGCACGGGACGCTGTTCTCCGCATGCGGTCAGGAGAAGTGCGGCGGCGCCCACGAAGACAACTGCGGTGACGCGCCTGGGTTGTTGGCGTATGAAGATCATGGAAATGACTCTGCCATGGCGGGGAGGCCGTCCTCGCTCCGGGGGCGGCCGGGTGGTTGCCGATGGGTGCGGTCCTCCGCGTCCGGGCCCGCCTCAGTGTGCGGCGGGCCCGGCAACATGACTCAAGTGGTCGGGAAGTTCCCGCTCTTGATCTTGGCGATGAACGCGGCCCATGCGGCAACATCAAAGATCAGCGCAGGACCACCCGGGTCCTTGCTGTCGCGTACGGGGACCACGCCAGTCGCGGCGAAGGAGCGGGAGAATTCAACACACTCGCCACCGCTGCCGTTGCTGTAGCTGGACTTCTCCCACTCCGCTATCGATGTGTCGAGCGCTGAGCTCATCTGTAGAACTCCTCCATGATTCTTCGCATCACCGCGATTGATTCGGTCGGATGAAGTGCTGCCGCTCGGAGCCGGTCATACGTCTCCTTGGCATCCTCCACCGTTGTTGCCGACTCGATCACCTGGCCCGTGAAGGTCGAGTCGACGTAGACGATATCGGGCCTGTGGTCGAATCGGAGCACCGTGAAACTGTCCGTTGCCGGTGGAGCGCCCGCATCGATCGGCAGGACTTGCAGCATGAGATGCGGGCAGTTCTCGGCTTCGGAGATCAAGTGGGCAAGCTGGGCCCGCATGACGTCCGGGCCTCCTACTGACCTCGGCGCTTCAAGGTGATTGGCCTGTTTGTGTAGCTGACTGACGGTCATCTGCGCGCTATGCCGTTGGTATGCGTTATGCGGATG
>NZ_JBITZP010000140.1:0-1476 GCF_044546945.1 Kitasatospora sp. NPDC053057
GGCGTTGGGCGTCACTGCCGCGCTGGACACGTCGATCGGCCCGATCAAGGCACGCGAGCGGGGCCTGACCGGCGGGGAGTTCGCGCTGGCCTTGGCGGCGGTGCAGCTGACCGGCGAGGACCACATGGTCGGCTTCGACCGGCTGCGCGCGGATGCGGTCGGTGAGGCTCTGCTGCCCGCGCCCGTTCCGCCGTCCACCACGGCCGCCACGCTCGCCGCCCGCTTCGACCAGGCCCGGCGCGAGGGCGTCGAGACAGCGTGTGCGCAGGTCACCGCCCGTGCGCTGGCCGCACTGCCGGTCGGCGAACGGGCCCCGGTCCTGTCCGGGCCGGTGACGATCGACCTGGATGCCAAGGACATCGAGGTCTACTCCACCCGCAAGGAGCAGGTGATCCGTTCCTACAAGGGCGAGATCGCCGGGCGGGTGCACGCCGCCCACTGGGCCCAGGCCGGCACCGTGCTGGTCGCCGACCTGCTCGACGGCCGTTCGGACGGCCGCACCCACGCGCCCGGCCAGGTGGATCGGGCGGTGAATGCGGTGCGTGCGGCCGGCGCGACGGGCCCGGTCCTGTTCCAGGGCGACTCGGGCTACTACGCGGGCAGGGTCGCCGAGCGGATCGTCGCCCGCGGATGCCTGTTCCGGCTCGGGGTGCCGCGCAGTGCTCCGCTGTGGCGGGCGGTGGCCCGCGTGGACGAGGAGGACTGGATCGACGCCGTTGACTACCCGGGCGCGCAGGTCGCCATGCTGGACTACGTGCCCACCGGATGGCCCGAGGGCACCGGGGCGATCGCCCGCCGGGTGCGCTACGACGCCGTCGAGCTGTCCGCGGACCCGCGCTCGCGCCGCTCGCGGACCGTCGGCAAGGACCAGCTCGCTCTCGTGCTGGACGGCATCACCGACACCGCCTACGCCTACTCGTTCTTCGCCACCAACGAGCCCCTGGACCTGGACGAGGAGATCGCGGGCGCGGAGTGGGAGTTCCGCCGCCGCACCAGGATCGAGGAGCTGTTCCGCGACACCGCACACGGCGCCGGCCTCAACCACCTGCCCTCCGCCTCCCACGCCATCAACAGCATGTGGATGTGGGGCGCGCTGCTGGCCTACAACCTCACCGCGTGGCTGCAAATGCTCGCCCCCATCGGCCAGGCCCGCCGTCGCATCGCCACCGTGCGTCGCCTGCTGATCCGCCGGGCCGCCCGCTGCACGGTCACCGCCCGCCGCAACGAACTCCACTTCACCGCCACAGCGGGCGAGTTGATCGCCAACACGCTCGCCCGGATCCGCGCCCACCGGCACCTTCCGGCCGCCTGACCGACCCGCCCGACCGGGCCCGAACCACCCGCAACCGCCCTGGAAAGCCGCCCACCCGGCACGACAACCGGGCCGCCGCCATGCCCGCGCACCTCTCACCCGCACCGACGGCCAGCCCAGATATCAACTGACTGGCCGTCGGCCACTACCTGCGGATTCGGGTC
>NZ_JBITZP010000141.1:0-1475 GCF_044546945.1 Kitasatospora sp. NPDC053057
CGGGCTCGCTGCCCGGCTCGCGGGCGCCGACACGGCCCGCACCCCGCTCACGGCGATGCCCCGCCCCGACCGCCTCCCGCTCTCCTACGGACAGCAAAGGCTCTGGTTCATCAACCAGTTGGAGGAGTCGAGCGCCTCGTACAACATCCCGGTGGTGCTCCGACTGTCCGGTGACACCGACCGAGAGGCGCTCAACGCCGCGTTCCGCGACGTGATCGGGCGGCACGAGGTGCTGCGCACCGTGTCCCCGGCCGTCGACGGTGAGCCCTACCAGCGGATCCTCGGAGTCGAGGAGCTGGAGTGGGAGGTCACGGTCGTCCCGGTGGCGCCGGCGGACCTGGAGGGCGAGGTCGAGCGGGCAACGGGGCATGTCTTCGATCTGACCTGCGAAATGCCCATCAGCGCCTGGCTGTTCGAGACGGAGGGCGGTGCCGATCCGGTGCTGGTCGTCGTCCTGCACCACATCGTCAGCGACGGCTGGTCGACGGCGCCGCTGGCGCGGGACCTGTCGACCGCCTACGCGGCGCGCAGCGCGGGCCGGGCGCCCGAGTGGGAGCCGCTGCCGGTCCAGTACGCGGACTACGCGCTCTGGCAGCGCGAGCTGCTCGGCGACGCGGACGACGCCGACAGCCTGATGGCCGGCCAGGTCGCGCACTGGAAGGAGACGCTGTCGGGAATCCCCGAGGAGCTGGACCTCCCGACCGACCACCTTCGTCCCGCTGTCTCCACGCACCGCGGGCACGATGCACCGCTGCAGGTGCCGGCGGATGTCCACGCCAGGCTGGCGGAGCTGGCGCGGGCCGAGGGCGCGACGGTGTTCATGGTGCTGCAGTCGGCCCTCGCCGTCCTGCTCAACCGTCTCGGCGCCGGCACCGACATCCCGATCGGCGCGGTCAACGCCGGCCGTACGGACGAGGCGCTGGATGACCTGGTCGGCTTCTTCATCAACACCCTGGTGGTGCGCACGGACCTGTCCGGCGACCCGACGTTCTCCGACGTCATTGCCCGTGTCCGGGAGGCGGGGCTCTCCGCCTTCGCCCACCAGGAGGTGCCATTCGAGAAGCTGGTGGAGGAGCTTGCGCCGGCGCGATCGCTGGCCCGGCACCCGCTCTTCCAGGTCTCGCTCACGCTGCAGAACAACCAGCCGGCGGCGCTGGACCTCGGCGATGCGCGAACCGGAGGCGCGGCGCTGTCCACCGGGGTGCGGTCGAAGTTCGACCTGGAGATCGGCCTCGGCGAGGCCTTCAACACCGACGGTTCTCCGGCCGGGCTGTACGGCGGACTCGTCGCCTCGGCGGACCTGTTCGAAGCGGAGACGGTCGAACGACTGGCCGAGCGCCTCGTGCGAGTCCTGGCCATGGTGGCCGCCGATCCGCAGCTGCCGCTGAGTGCGATCGGTGTGCTGGACGCGGCGGAGCGGCGTCGGGTGTTGGTGGAGTGGAACGACACGGCTGTCGAGCGTGTGGCGTCGACGC
>NZ_JBITZP010000142.1:0-1452 GCF_044546945.1 Kitasatospora sp. NPDC053057
TACTCCAGTGCGACTTCGTGATCTTTCCCGGGAGCCGGGTGAGAACGGCAACGGCCACCGCGTGATCATCAAGGGTTGTGTGGACTCATGACGATCATGCGGTGGCCGCGGGTCACAGCATAGACGCCGCCCGATGGCAGGCGATGTTCGACCAGGCCATGGCCCGGATCGCGGGCCGGTTCCGGCGGGTGGAACCGCGGGCGACCGCCCGCGCCTTCGTACTCGCCCTGCTGTCCGGCGTCGAGCGGAAGAACTGCTGGCGACTGGCCGAGCAGGCCGGCCACGCCCGCCCCGGGCCGATGCAGCGACTGCTGCGAAGCGCCCGCTGGGACGCCGACGCGGTCCGCGACGACGTACGCGCCTACGTCCTCGAACACCTCGGCGCCGACGACGGCGTGCTGATCGTGGACGAGACCGGCTTCCTGAAGAAGGGCACCGGCTCCGCTGGCGTGCAGCGGCAGTACACCGGCACCGCGGGGCGGATCGAGAACACGCAGGTCGGCGTCTTCCTCGCCTACGCCTCCAGCAGAGGACGGGCGTTGATCGACCGTCGGCTCTACCTGCCCGACGCCTCGTGGTGCCGGGACGCCGAGCGCCGCACCCGCGCCGGTGTGCCCGACCAGGCGCAGTTCGCGACCAAGCCCACGCTGGCCGGGCAGATGATCGCGCAGGCACTGGACGCCGGGATCGGCGCCCCCTGGGTGAGCGGCGACGAGGCATACGGCCAAGACCCCGGCCTGCGCGCCCTGTTGGAGTCCCGTGAGGTCGGCTACGTCCTGGCCGTCGCGTGCAGCACGCGGGTGCGGATCAACCAGGGGCGGACCGCTGCCCGCGCGGATGCCGTGGCCGACTGCCTGCCCGCCTCGGCCTGGCACCAGCAAAGCGCTGGAGCAGGGGCGAAGGGGCCGCGCTACTACGACTGGGCCTGGATCGAGATCGGCACCGACGGCCACCGGCACCTGCTGATCCGCCGCAACCCGAGCAGCGGCGAACTCGCCTTCTACCTGTGCTGGTCCCCGAGGCGAGTGCCGCTGTCGGAGCTGGTCCGGGTGGCCGGGACCAGGTGGTGCATCGAGGAGTGCTTCCAGGCCGCGAAAGGCCAGGTCGGCCTGGACCACTATCAGGTCCGCCACTGGACCGCCTGGCACCGGCACATCACCCTGGCCATGCTCGCGCTCGCCTTCCTGGCCGTCCTCGCCGCCGACGCGACACCGGCCAGGCCCGCCGACCCGAACCGACCCGCCCGCAGCACCGACCCGATCGACCTGACCGTCCCCGAAATCCGCCACCTGCTCGGCGCCCTGCTGATCACGGCGAACACCTCCCCGCACAGGCTGCTGCACTGGTCGAACTGGCGCAGACGCCATCAAGCCAGTGCTCGCCGCAGCCACTACCAACGACGGCTCGCCGACCCCTCAACCGGATAGATCACGAAGTCGCACTGGAGTACTA
>NZ_JBITZP010000143.1:0-1404 GCF_044546945.1 Kitasatospora sp. NPDC053057
GGCTCTTCTGCTCCATCTGTGGGTCGCTTCGGAGAGCCTGACGCAGTGCACGCCGCTCCCTGTGCGGATCTTGAGGTGTTGAGGCCCGAGATCGAGCGCGCAGGAGAAGCGGCGTGCGGTTCACCACGGTATTGAAGCGGTTGGTCGGATGCGAGCAGGCGGTGCCGGAAGACGCCTGGTTCGACGAGGAAGCGCAGGTCATGGTGGTCGCGGTGCGTCCGAGGTCACGGGCGCGTCGCCGCTGCGGGATCTGCCGCAGCCGCTGCCCCCGCTTCGACGCCGGGGCCGGCCGGCGGCGGTGGCGACACCTGGACGCGGCCGGGCTGCCGCTGTTCCTGGAGGCCGAGGCCCCGCGCGTGTGCTGCCCACGCCACGGGGTGGTGGTGGCCGCGGTGCCCTGGGCCCGACACGACGCCGGACACACCTACGACTTCGACCAGCAGGTCGCCTGGCTGGCCACCGAATGCTCCAAGTCCGCGACCGCCCAGCTGATGCGAATCGCCTGGCGCACCGTCGGCGCGATCCTGACCCGTTACCGGCGCGACGCCGACGCCGGGATCGACCGCCTCGCGTCCCTGCGGCGGATCGGCATCGACGAGATCTCCTACCGCAAGGGGCAGAAGTACATGACCGTCGTGGCCGACCACGACAGCCGGCACGTGGTGTGGATGTCCGACGGCCACGGCAAGGACGTGCTCCGCTCCTTCTTCGACGCCCTTGGCGAGGAACGGGCCCACCGGCTGACGCACATCAGCGCGGACGGCGCGGAGTGGATCGCCGATGTCGTCGCGGAGCGCGCCCCGAACGCGATCCGCGCTATGGATCCCTTCCATGTCGTGGCCTGGGCCACCGAGGCGCTGGACGAAGAGCGTCGGGCGAGCTGGAACCGGGCCCGGCGTGAGGCCGCCGACCCGGACCTGGCCCGCAGGCTCAAGCACTCCCGGCACGCGCTGTGGAAGAACCCCGAGGACCTCACCGAGCGCCAGAGCGCAAAGCTCACCTGGATCGCCGCCAACGACCCCCGCCTGCACCGCGCCTACCTGCTCAAGGAAGGCCTGCGCACCGTCTACCGCATCGCGAAGACCGAAGGGCTGGCGGCCGCCGTGACCGCCCTGGACCGCTGGCTCTCCTGGGCCCAGCGCTGCCGCATCCCCGCCTTCCTGGACCTGCGGCGCAAGATCAGGCGGCACTGCGACGCCATCATCGCCGCCATCGCCGAGCAGTTGAGCAACGGCCTGATCGAGGCCACCAACACCAAGACCCGCCTGATCATCCGCCGAGGCTTCGGCTTCCGCACCGCCGACGCCGTCATCGCCCTCGTCATGCTCTGCCTCGGCGGCAACCGACCCACCCTGCCACGCCGCCAACCCGCATGATCACACCCACAGGTACATCAGAAGAGCC
>NZ_JBITZP010000144.1:0-1394 GCF_044546945.1 Kitasatospora sp. NPDC053057
CTGAGACCTGATGCCGAGCCGATTGTGGTGAAGTGGATGATCCTATGCTGTCGAGAAAAGCCTCTAGCGAGTTTCATGGCGGCCCGTACCCCAAACCGACTCAGGTGGTCAGGTAGAGAATACCGAGGCGTTCGGGTGAACTATGGTTAAGGAACTCGGCAAAATGCCCCCGTAACTTCGGGAGAAGGGGGGCCATTCCTGGTGACGGGCCTTGCGCCTTGAGCTGGGGGTGGCCGCAGAGACCAGCGAGAAGCGACTGTTTACTAAAAACACAGGTCCGTGCGAAGCCGTAAGGCGATGTATACGGACTGACGCCTGCCCGGTGCTGGAACGTTAAGGGGACCGGTTAGCTCCATTTCGGTGGGGCGAAGCTGAGAACTTAAGCGCCAGTAAACGGCGGTGGTAACTATAACCATCCTAAGGTAGCGAAATTCCTTGTCGGGTAAGTTCCGACCTGCACGAATGGCGTAACGACTTCTCGACTGTCTCAACCATAGGCCCGGTGAAATTGCATTACGAGTAAAGATGCTCGTTTCGCGCAGCAGGACGGAAAGACCCCGGGACCTTTACTATAGCTTGATATTGGTGTTCGGTTCGGCTTGTGTAGGATAGGTGGGAGACTTTGAAGCAGCAACGCCAGTTGTTGTGGAGTCGCCGTTGAAATACCACTCTGGTCGTGCTGGATGTCTAACCTGGGTCCGTGATCCGGATCAGGGACAGTGTCTGGTGGGTAGTTTAACTGGGGCGGTTGCCTCCTAAAGGGTAACGGAGGCGCCCAAAGGTTCCCTCAGCCTGGTTGGCAATCAGGTGTTGAGTGTAAGTGCACAAGGGAGCTTGACTGTGAGACTGACGGGTCGAGCAGGTACGAAAGTAGGGACTAGTGATCCGGCGGTGGCTTGTGGAAGCGCCGTCGCTCAACGGATAAAAGGTACCCCGGGGATAACAGGCTGATCTTCCCCAAGAGTCCATATCGACGGGATGGTTTGGCACCTCGATGTCGGCTCGTCGCATCCTGGGGCTGGAGTAGGTCCCAAGGGTTGGGCTGTTCGCCCATTAAAGCGGTACGCGAGCTGGGTTTAGAACGTCGTGAGACAGTTCGGTCCCTATCCGCTGTGCGCGTAGGAGTGTTGAGAAGGGCTGTCCCTAGTACGAGAGGACCGGGACGGACGAACCTCTGGTGTGCCAGTTGTCCTGCCAAGGGCATGGCTGGTTGGCTACGTTCGGGAGGGATAACCGCTGAAAGCATCTAAGCGGGAAGCCTGCTTCGAGATGAGCACTCCCACCTCCTTGAGAGGGTAAGGCTCCCAGTAGACGACTGGGTTGATAGGCCGGATATGGAAGCCCTGTGAGGGGTGGAGTTGACCGGTACTAATAGGCCGAGGGCTTGTCCTCAG
>NZ_JBITZP010000145.1:0-1364 GCF_044546945.1 Kitasatospora sp. NPDC053057
TGGATGCCCCTATGACTGTCAAGCAGTCATGCCGGGAGCGGTGTGAGCCCGACACGTGGCAGCAGCGAGAAGACCTCGCGGGCGACGTAGCGCTTGAGGCATCTGATCACTTCGCGCCGGGTCTTCCCCTCGCCGGTCCGCCGCTTCAGATACTCCTGGGTGCGGGAATCCCACCGCAGGCGGCTCTGAACGATCCGGTAGAGCGCGGCGTTCGCCTGCCGGTCACCGCCGCGGTTGAGGCGTCTGCGTTGCTGTTTGCCCGAGGAGCGCTCGACTGGACTGGCTCCGCACAGCGCGGCGAAGGATGCCTCGTCGGTCAGACGCTCGGGGTTGTCACCTGCGGTGATCAAGAGCGTGATAGCGCTGTCCGGCCCGATGCCGACGCGCTCAAGCAGCTGCGGAGCGTGGGACTGGACGAGGGCTGCCAGACGCTTCTTCAGGCCGTCGATCTGGGCGGTCAGCTGCTGGATGCGCTCGGCCAGCAGCTGGAGCGTGATCAGCGTGGCGTCCAGGACGTCGTCGCGGCCGAGGTAGTCGGGGTCGGACGCCAGCGCCGCGCAGGTGCGGATCAGCACCGGGTTGGTCATGGGTGTCAGTTGCTCCCGCAGGCCGGGGTCCGCGGACACCAGGACGGCCTTGAGCTGGTTGACGGCCTGGGTGCGGGCTTTGATGGCGGAGTCCTTGGCCAGCTTGTACATGCGTGCGATCTGCACCGGCCCGTCGCCGCTCTTGGCCCGGGCGGTGGCCCTGCCCGAGATGACGGCCCGCGCGGCCGCCTGGGCGTCGACGGTGTCGGTCTTGCCCTGCTGGCGCTGGGCCGCTTTGTCGGGCCGGTTGACGTCGAACACCTGGACATCGCGGGAGAGCAGGTGGCGTGTCAGGGCCGCTCCGTAGGAGCCCGTGCCCTCGACTCCGGCGCGCGTGAGCGTTCCGAACGATTGGGCCCAGTCCAGCAGTTCACGGTAGCCGGCCGAGGAGGCCGGGAACGCCTCGGTGGCCAGGACTGCGCCGAGCGGCGTGAGGACGGCCGCGACGTGCGCGTCCTTGTGGGTGTCGACCCCGAGGACGACCTCGGCGTCGCGTTGCGGCTGGCTGGCGCTCTCGCGGTTGGGCATACTGGCCACGGTCGGTCCGCTCCCTGCCTGTTGGAGTGTCGGTTGGCCGACACCGGACCGGTCGGGGCGGTCAAAACTGTGACGGCGCCCTGTTCACGGCAAGGCCCCTATCGGGACACACCCCGCCGGCCCGGTGACAGCAAGCACCGCCCCGAACCAGCGGCCGACAGATCCAAACCAGGACACCACGGTCCGTTCTCGCGCGGGTCAGGCCACGGCCCGGGACAGCACCCGTCGATTCTCACAGTT
>NZ_JBITZP010000146.1:0-1363 GCF_044546945.1 Kitasatospora sp. NPDC053057
CTGCAGGAGGGTCTGCTGTTCCACCACTTGATGGCGGAGGGGGGCGAGGACGCCTACCTGATGCCGGTGGTCATCGAGATGGACTCGCGGGAGCGCGTGGACGCCTTCGCGGCCGCTCTCCAGCAGGTCGTCGACCGGCATGACATCCTGCGGACGTCCTTCGTCTGGGAGGGGCTGCCCGAGCCGGTCCAGGTTGTCCGGCGCAAGGCCGAACTGCCGGTGACCGAGGTGGTCCTGGACCCGGCAGCCGCCGATGCGGCGGCCGAACTCCAGTCCGTCGTGGGCCTGTCCATGGACCTGGGCCGGGCACCGCTGATCAGCGTGCACGCGGCCGCGCTGCCCGAGCGCGGGCGCTGGTTGGTGCTGCTGCGGCTGCACCACCTGGTGCAGGACCACACGGCGCTGGAGCTGCTGCTCCACGAGGTGGCGGCGTTCCTGGCCGGTCGCGGTGATGAACTGCCGAAGCCGCTGCCGTTCCGTGACTTCGTCGCGCAGGTGCGCGGTGGCATCGGACGGGCGGAGCACGAGCGGTACTTCGCCGGTCTGCTGGGTGACGTGACCGAGCCGACCGCCCCCTACGAGATGGTGGACGTCCAGGGTGACGGTGCGGCGGTCGAGCGTGCCGTGGTGCCGCTGGCGGCAGAGACGGTGGAGCGGCTGCGCTCGGTGGCGCGCCGGGTCGGGACGAGTCCCGCGACGCTGATGCACGTCGCCTGGGCCCGGGTGCTCAGCGCCGTCAGCGGCCACGCGGACGTGGTGTTCGGCACGGTGCTGTTCGGCCGGATGAACGCCGGCGCGGGCGCCGACCGCGTCGCCGGCCTCTATCTCAACACCCTCCCGGTGCGCGTGCGGTCGGGCGAGCTGGGTGCGCTGGAGGCCGTGCTGGCCATGCGCGGGCAGCTGGCCGAGCTGCTGGAGCACGAGCACGCCTCCCTCGCCCTCGCCCAGCAGGCCAGCGGTCTTCCGGGCAGCACTCCCGTGTTCACCTCGCTCATCAACTACCGCCACAACACCGGTGCGGAGAGCGAGAAGCAGGGCTACGCCCGGCCCGAGGGCATGCGTGTGCTCTCCTCCCGGGAACGCACCAACTACCCGCTCGGTGCCTCCGTCGACGACCACGGCGACGCGATGTCGCTGGCGGTCGACGCGGTCGCCCCCATCGCGCCGGAGGCGGTCGGCCTTCTGCTGCGCACCGCCGTCGAGAACCTCGTCCCCCTGGTCGAGGATGCCCTGGACGGCGAGCCGGACACGCCGCTGCACGCCGTCTGGGTGCTGGCCCCTGAGGACCGGCGCCGGTTGCTGGTGGAGTGGAACGAGACGGTGGTCGAGGTCGGGTCGGCGACGGTGCCGGAGTTGTTCGTGG
>NZ_JBITZP010000147.1:0-1362 GCF_044546945.1 Kitasatospora sp. NPDC053057
TCGACCCGGTGGCGGTGGGTGCGCTGGTGCGGACGGCTGCCGAGAGTCTGGTGGCGGCGTTGGAGGTGGCGCTGGACGGTGGTCCGCAGGTGCTGCTGAGCGCGGTCGAGGTGCTGGACGAGGCCGAGCAGCTTCGGGTGCTCGACGAGTGGAGCGGCGTGACGGCCGAGGTTTCCGGGGTCACGCTGCCGGCGTTGTTCGAGGCGCAGGTGTCGCGGACGCCGGAGGCGTTGGCGGTGGTGGCCGGTGGTGAGGAGCTGTCGTACGCGGAGCTGGATGCCCGTGCGAACCGGCTGGCGCGGCTGCTGGTGGGCCGGGGCGTCGGTCCGGAGTCGGTGGTGGCGGTGGCGCTGGAGCGTGGTGCCGCGACGGTGGTGGCGTTGCTGGCGGTGGTGAAGGCCGGTGGTGCGTATCTACCGGTGGACCCGGGCTACCCGGCGGAGCGGATCGCGTTCATGCTGGCGGATGCCGCGCCCGTGGCCGTGGTGACGTCGGTGGAGGCGTCGCGGATCCTTCCGGAGTTGGTCCGGGATTCGCTGGTGGTGCTGGACGAGTCCGCTGTGATCGCCGAGCTGGCGGCGGCCGAGGGTGGCACGCTGTTGGATGCGGAGCGTCGTGGAGTGCTGCTGCCGTCGCATCCGGCGTATGTGATCTACACGTCGGGGTCGACGGGGCGGCCGAAGGGTGTGGTGGTCGAGCATCGTTCGGTGGCGGGTCTGTTGGCGTGGGCGGGTGCGGAGTTCGGTGGTGCGGACTTCGCGCGGGTGCTGGTGTCGACGTCGTTCAACTTCGATGTGTCGGTGTTCGAGTTGTTCGGTCCGCTGGTGTCGGGCGGCAGTGTGGAGGTCGTGAAGGACCTGCTGGCGCTGGTGGATCCGCAGGCCGGTGTGGGTGCGGTGAGTCTGGTCAGTGGTGTGCCGTCGGCGTTCGCGCAGGTGGTGGCCGGTGGCGGGCTCGGCGTGGAGCCGGGTGTGGTGGTGCTGGCGGGTGAGGCGCTGACGGCTGACACGGTGGCCGGTATCCGGGCTGCTCTGCCGGGGGTGCGGGTTGCGAACATCTACGGTCCGACCGAGGCGACGGTGTACGCGACGGCGTGGTTCGCGGACGGCGACGTCGAGGGTGTGGTGCCGATCGGCCGTGCGGTGGCGGGTACCCGGGCGTATGTGCTCGATGCCCGGCTGCGGCCGGTGCCGGTGGGTGTGGCGGGTGAGCTGTACCTGGCGGGTTCGGGTCTGGCCCGTGGGTACCTGGGCCGGGCGGGGCTGTCGGCGGAGCGGTTCGTGGCGAGCCCGTACGGCGCCGGGGAGCGGTTGTACCGCACCGGTGACGTCGCCCGCTGGAACGCGGCCGGTCAGGTGGAGT
>NZ_JBITZP010000148.1:0-1352 GCF_044546945.1 Kitasatospora sp. NPDC053057
AGCGCGTCCGCCCCCGCACCGCCGTACACCTCCGGCACGTGCACCGCGTGCAGGTCGTTGCCCGTCAGCGCGTCCAACGCCTCCTGCGGGAACCGACCCTGCTCGTCCACCTCCGCCGCGAACGGAGCGATCTTCGCCTCGGCCAGCGAACGCACCGCCTCACGGAGCATCTCGTGCTCCTCGGAGATACGGAAGAGATCGAACTCCTGGCTCATGATCGCCACTCCTGTTTCACGACGGTACTCAGTACCCTTCATTATGCATGCGCGCGGCAAAAAGGGAACTCAGTGCCTTCACAGGGCGGCACTGAGTTCCCTATCCTTTTCCTGCCGTACTACAGCCGAACTACTGGCGTACTTCTGCCGACAGAGCCGGTCCGAGCGCAGGGAGATGACACGTGGTCCACTCAGCCATCGATGCCGACACCCGGAGTACGACGCTGTACTTCCAGCGCTGTACCTGGTGCAACAACCCCACCTTCCAGCGGCTGCTCTGCCCCACCTGCGGCTCCACCGAGCTGCGGCTGGAGCCCAGCGAGGGCACCGGCGTCGTGCGGCGCTGCGCGGTCGAGCAGGCCCGTACGCCGCTGGTCCGCCAGAAGTCGCTGATCCGGATGACGGAGGGGTTCGACGTCTGGTGCATCGTGGACGGGATGCGCAGCACCGTCCCGGTCGGCACCCGGGTGCGGCTGTACTCCTCCCCCGGCTCCGACCAGCCCGAGCTGCGGCTGCTGACGGTGGAGGAGCCGCCGGCGGAGCAGGAGGCCGAGCCGCGCCCGCTGCCGCCGGTCAAGGGCGGGTTCACCCAGCACCTGGCGGCCTTCGCCGAGTAGTCCGCGACGGGCCCGCGCTCCAGCGGCGGGCCCACCACGCGGCACGGCACGCGGCACGGCACGGGACGACACGACGGAGGGCGTGGCACTCGGTACCGGGGGTACCGAGTGCCACGCCCTCCGTTCGGCTTCCGGGGGATCAGCCCTTGCGGGCCTTCACCTCGGCGGTGAGCTGCGGCAGCACCTCGAAGAGGTCGCCGACCACGCCGTAGTCGGCGAGCTCGAAGATCGGGGCCTCGGGGTCCTTGTTGACGGCCACGATGGTCTTCGAGGTCTGCATGCCGGCCCGGTGCTGGATGGCGCCCGAGATGCCGTTGGCCACGTACAGCTGCGGGGAGACCTGCTTGCCGGTCTGGCCGACCTGGGAGCTGTGCGGGTACCAGCCGGCGTCGACGGCGGCACGCGAGGCGCCGACGGCCGCGTCGAGCGCGTCCGCGAGCTCCTCGACCACGCCGAAGCCCTCGGCGGCACCGACACCACGGCCGCCGGAGACCACGATGGCGGCCTCGGTCAGCTCCGG
>NZ_JBITZP010000149.1:0-1346 GCF_044546945.1 Kitasatospora sp. NPDC053057
TGACGGCGGAGGAGGTCGAGCGGGTCGTCGCCACCGTGGACGGCGGCGCCGCGAACGTCGCGGACGTCTACCCGCTGGCCCCGCTCCAGGAGGGCCTGCTCTTCCACCACCTCCTCGCCCGTGACGAGGATGACGCCTACGTGATGCCCATGGTGCTGGAGTTCAGCTCGCGCGAGTGGCTGGACACCTTCCTCGGCGCGCTGCGACAGGTGGTCGCCCGCCATGACATCCTGCGGACCGGCATCGTGTGGGAGGGACTGCGGGAGCCCGTTCAGGTGGTCTGGCGCCGGGCTGACCTGCCGGTCACGGAGGTGGCCCTGGACCCGGAGGACTCCGATGCAGTCGGGCAGTTGCTGGCCGGCGTCGGCATGCCGATGGACCTCGCCCAGGCGCCCCTGATCACCGCCCACGTCGCGCCCCTCCCCGGGACCGAGGGCTGGGTGGCGCTGGTGCGTCTGCACCACATCGTCCAGGACCACACCGCACTCGAGGTGCTGCTGGCCGAGCTGGACGCGTTCGTCAACGGCCGGGGCGGCCAGCTCGCCGAGCCGCTGCCGTTCCGGGACTTCGTCGCCCAGGCGCAGACCGGGGCGGACACCGCCGGGCACGAGCGCTACTTCAACCGCCTGCTGGCGGACGTCACCGAGGGCACCGCACCGTACGGCGCGGTGAACGTGCGCGGCGACGGGGCGGGCGTGGTCCGCGCCAAGGTCGCCTTCGAGCCCGAGCTTGACGTGCGTCTGCGCGAGGTGTCCCGCAGGCTGGGAGCGAGTGCGGCAACGGTGATGCACGTCGCCTGGTCGCGCGCCCTCGCCGTCATGGCGGGTCGTGACGACGTGGTCTTCGGCACCGTGCTGTTCGGGCGGATGAATGCGGGAGCGGCGTCGGACCGGGTGCCCGGTCCGTTCATGAACACGCTGCCGGTGCGGGTGCGGACGGACGGGCTCGGTGTCCTGGACGCGGTGTCGGCGATGCGTGACCAGCTCGCCGAGCTGCTGGAGCACGAGCACGCCCCGCTCGCCCTGGCACAGAACGCCAGCGGCGTCGAGGGCGGCAGCCCGCTGTTCTCCGCGCTCTTCAACTACCGCCACAACACGGAGGAGGAGGCCCCGGCGCCGGTCCAGCACACGGACCGACCGGCGGGCGGCTACCGCACGCTGTTCGCCCGGGAGCTGACCAACTACCCGCTCGCCGTTTCGGTGGACGACGACGGCGACGCGATCGGTCTGGCGGTGGACGCGGTGTCCCCGATCGACCCGGTGGCGGTGGGTGCGCTGGTGCGGACGGCTGCCGAGAGTCTGGTGGCGGCGTTGGAGGTGGCGCTGGACGGTGGTCCGCAGGTGCTG
>NZ_JBITZP010000150.1:0-1288 GCF_044546945.1 Kitasatospora sp. NPDC053057
GGGTGGATTCCATCGGTCGTCGCAACACCTTGATCGAGGTGGTGTTGCATGGGACGGCCAGCAGGGTGGATCACGACGCTGACGGGGCGTCCGGCGATGCGTTCGCCGGGGCGGCCCCCGATTCGGCGCGGTGTGGAGCGGGAGTTCTGGGTGCGGATCGCGGAGGGGATGTCCAGCGAGGAGGCGGGGATTGCGTGCGGTGTCTCGGGCGTGGTCGGCTCGCGCTGGTTCCGGGAGGGTGGCGGCATGCCCACGCTCCGGCTGGGCCCGGACTCGGGCCGGTACCTGTCCTTCGCCGAGCGTGAGGAGATCGCGCTGCTGCGGGCCCAGGACGCCGGGGTGCGGGAGATCGCGCGCCAGCTGGGCCGGTCGCCCTCGACGATCTCGAGAGAGCTGCGGCGCAACGCGGCCACGCGCGGCGCCCGGCTGGACTACCGCGCCTCGATCGCCCAGTGGAAGGCCGAGTTGGCGGCCCGGCGCCCCAAGACCGCGAAGCTCGTGGCGGACGAGCGCCTGCGCGACTACGTTCAGGCTCGATTGTCGGGCGCGGTCCAACTCCCTGACGGAACAGCGGTATCCGGCCCGCACACTCCGGAGTGGAAAGGACGCAACAAGCCGCGCCGCGAGGACCGGCGATGGGCGACGGCTTGGAGCCCCGAGCAGATCGCCAACCGGCTCCCGCTCGACTTCCCGCTTGACGACTCCATGCGGATCTCCCACGAAGCGATATACCAGGCGCTCTACATCCAAGGACGCGGAGCACTCGATCGCGAGCTGGTCACCTGCTTGCGGACCGGACGGGCGCTGCGGACGCCCCGAGCACGCTCCCGGCAGCGTGCCGTCGGCCATGTCACTTCCGAGACCGTGATCACCCAGAGACCGGCCGAGGCCGACGACCGCGCAGTCGCCGGCCACTGGGAGGGCGACCTGATCATCGGCACCAACCAGTCCGCGATCGCCACCCTCGTGGAACGAACAACGCGGTTCACCATGCTGCTGCACCTGCCCCGCCTGGAGGGATACGGCGTCGGACCACGTACCAAGAACGGCCCGGCGTTGGCCGGGCACGGTGCCGAAGCCGTCCGCAAAGCCCTCGCCGCTGCCTTCGCGACGCTGCCTGGACATATGCGACGCTCGCTGACCTGGGACCGCGGGAAGGAACTGGCACAGCACGTGCAACTGAGCGCGGACACAGGGATGTTGGTGTTCTTCGCCGATCCTCACAGCCCCTGGCAGCGCGGCACGAACGAGAACACGAACGGGCTGTTGCGACAGTACTTTCCGAAAG
>NZ_JBITZP010000151.1:0-1287 GCF_044546945.1 Kitasatospora sp. NPDC053057
AGAGCCTCAGGCTCCTCCCGTGAGCTGCCGACCTGCGACTTCTCGCCCATCTGATGCAACTCCCGAGGGTTGACGTATCTCATGGTCGAACTGACTGTCCAGTGACCAAGGAGCTGTTGGATGGCCACCAGGTCCACTCCGCGCTCGTAGTTGTGGGTCGCGCAGGCCCTCCGCAGGGCATGCGGGCTGAACCGGTCGGTGGCCGGACGGCCCTCCAGTTCCATCAGATAGCGCAGGCGGTTGCGGACGGTGCCTTGGTGCAGGTGGCCGCCCGACTCGTCGGCGAACAGCGCGGGCGAGTCGGGGAACTTGCCGCGGACGTCGTCGAGGAACCAGCGCAGGACCAGGTCCAGCTGGTCGAGCATGGGAACCCAGCGCGGACGGGGCCCAGAGGTGTGAGCACCCTTGCCGAAGCGCACGTGCAGTTTGCCGAACGGGCCGCGGCCGAAATGGACGTCCGGGCGGTCCAGGAGCGAGGCCTCCTCGGAGCGCAGGCCAGCGTGATACAGAGTCCGGAACAGTGCGTAGTCGCGAGCGGCCGGCGCGTACTTCCGGGCGGTGGCGATCCGAGCCTTCAGGAAGTCGAAGAACTCCTCGACCCGCTCGGGGGTCGGCGGCGGCAGCAGAGCCGGGGAGTCGTCGCCGACATGCCGCGAGGCGTTGAACTCGTCCACCGGGCAGACCAGTCGGACCCCGAAGGCGGCCTCGATCTCGACGGCTTTGCGGGCCTGCAGGAATCGGTGGAACCCCTTGAAGATCTGGACGTATCCGCGGCGGGTGGACGGCGCCCGCCCCTCCACGGCTAGGCCGCCGACCACGCGGTCGATGTCCTCGGGTGTGACATCCCACGCCGGCCGTCCCAGGGCCTTCAACGTCCGCTCCAGCAGGCCTATGTCGTTGTCGACCGTCACCGGGCTGAACCCCCGGGCCCGCCAGGAG
Organism: Kitasatospora sp. NPDC053057; assembly: GCF_044546945.1. Classification (NCBI taxonomy): domain Bacteria; kingdom Bacillati; phylum Actinomycetota; class Actinomycetes; order Kitasatosporales; family Streptomycetaceae; genus Kitasatospora; species Kitasatospora sp. NPDC053057. The sequence continues at coordinate 940 of NZ_JBITZP010000151.1, forward strand.
GCCACGAACGCTTCCACGCACAGCGCCTGGAACTCCCACGGATCCCAGGCAACGGGCACCTCGGGGACCGTCCGGCCCTCGATCACCCGCAGACGCGACTCCACCATCCGGCACACCTTCCTCGCACCTGACGAATGAAGGTAACGCCTACAAAACCGCGCTGTCAGCAAGACAATCAAAGAGACACTCAGACCCACGAAACGGCCAGGTCCCAGGGCACTCTCATTCCGAGGAACAAGTGCCAGCCCCAGTTCGCTGGGGAGAGACCTTCTCCGACGACGTCGTCGCCGCCGCGATGATCGACCGCCTGGTCCACCACGCCGAGGTCCTCACCCTCACCGGCGACTC
>NZ_JBITZP010000152.1:0-1280 GCF_044546945.1 Kitasatospora sp. NPDC053057
ATCCTCGACGCGATCCTCAGCTCCGACGCCACGTCGGCGGACTTCGCGGCGATCAAGCTCCCCGAGTCCTACCGGGCGGTCACGCTCCACAAGGACGAGGAGCAGATGTTCGCGGGCCTGGACAGCCGCGACAAGGACCCCCGCAAGTCCCTTCACCTCGACGACGTCGCCCTGCCGGAGCTGGGCCCCGGCGAGGCCCTGGTCGCCGTCATGGCCAGCTCGGTGAACTACAACACCGTGTGGAGCTCGATCTTCGAGCCCGTCTCCACCTTCGCCTTCCTGGAGCGCTACGGCCGCCTGTCGCCGCTGACCAAGCGCCACGACCAGCCCTACCACGTGCTCGGCTCCGACCTCGCGGGCGTGGTCCTGCGCACCGGCGCCGGCGTCAACGCGTGGAAGCCCGGCGACGAGGTCGTCGCCCACTGCCTCTCGGTCGAGCTGGAGTCCCCCGACGGCCACAACGACACGATGATGGACCCGGAGCAGCGCATCTGGGGCTTCGAGACCAACTTCGGCGGCCTGGCCCAGATCGCCCTGGTGAAGACCAACCAGCTGCTGCCCAAGCCCAGGCACCTCACCTGGGAGGAGGCCGCCTCCCCCGGCCTGGTCAACTCCACCGCCTACCGCCAGCTGGTCTCGCGCAACGGAGCCGGGATGAAGCAGGGCGACAACGTCCTGATCTGGGGCGCCAGCGGCGGCCTCGGCTCGTACGCCACCCAGTACGCGCTGGCCGGCGGCGCCACCCCGATCTGCGTGGTCTCCAATGACCAGAAGGCCGAGATCTGCCGCGCCATGGGCGCCGAGGCGATCATCGACCGCTCCGCCGAGGGCTACCGGTTCTGGAAGGACGAGAACAACCAGGACCCCCGCGAGTGGAAGCGCCTCGGATCGAAGATCCGCGAGTTCACCGGCGGCGAGGACGTGGACATCGTCTTCGAGCACCCCGGCCGCGAGACCTTCGGCGCCTCGGTGTACGTCACCCGCAAGGGCGGCACCATCGTCACCTGCGCCTCCACCTCCGGCTACATGCACCAGTACGACAACCGCTACCTGTGGATGTCCCTCAAGCGCATCGTCGGCTCGCACTTCGCCAACTACCGCGAGGCCTTCGAGGCCAACCGCCTGGTCGCCAAGGGCAAGATCCACCCCACCCTCTCCAAGGTCTACTCCCTGGAGGAGACCGGCCAGGCCGCCCTCGACGTGCACCACAACAAGCACCAGGGCAAGGTCGGCGTCCTCTGCCTCGCCCCCGAAGAGGGCCTGGGCGTCCGCGACCAGGA
>NZ_JBITZP010000153.1:0-1269 GCF_044546945.1 Kitasatospora sp. NPDC053057
TGCGCTGGGCCAGCCTGCCGATCGACTTCCCCAAATGGCGGGCCGTTTACCGGTTCTTCCGCCGCTGGCGCGACAACGACTACATCAAGGAGCTCTACGGCCGGCTGCGCAAGATGCTGCGCGAGCTGGCCGGGAAGAAGGAGGAGCCGACCGCCGCGATCATCGACTCCCAGTCGGTCAAGGCCGACGCGACCGTCGGCGCGGCCACCCGTGGCTACGACGCCGGGAAGAAGATCAACGGAAGGAAGCGGCACATCGCGGTGGACACTCTGGGTCTGCTGCTGGTCGTGCTGGTCACCGCCGCCTCGGTCAAGGACAACGACGCCGGCCGCGACCTCCTCGAACACCTGCGCGCCGAACACCACCGCATCACCCTGGTCTGGGCCGACGGCGGCTACACCGGCTGGCTGGTCGCCTTCGCCCACGCCGTCCTGGCCGTCGCGCTGACCGTCGTCAAGCGCAGCGACGACGCCACCGGGTTCGTGGTGCTACCGCGCCGCTGGGTCGTGGAGCGCAGTTTCTCCCACCTGATCCGGGCTCGGCGCCTCGCCCGGGACTACGAGACCCGCATCGACAGCGCCGAGGCAATGGCCTGGTGGGCCGCGAGCATCCCGGCCACCCGCCGCCTGGCCCGCTCCGGCCGACCAGCTCCCCGCCGCGTCAAGCGGTCCGCGGCCTGAACAGCCCAGGCCGTCCCTCGCTCAACCAGCCCCGCTCGACCAGCCGCTTCGCCCGAAACCGCGCGGCCTGCTCCTTCGCGTCACTCGCCGGCCAGCCCAGATGCTCGCGCATCGCCCGCGCCCGCACTCCCTGCCCACCACCGGCGGCGTCCTCCTGGATCAGGGCCACAATCCGCGCGCAGTCGGGCGGAAGCACTTCGATCCCCAACCCCTCGTGCCACAGCGGGACTTCGACCCGAGGCCCGGCGACCCCCATGGCCGGCGCATCCACCGCCGCACTGGACGCGCCGGCTTCCTCGGCCGCTTCGGCCAGCGCCGCGACGATCTCCTCGCGAGCGATAACCGCGCGCCGCGCGGCCTCATCCGCCTCGACCACGGCAGCCTGAACCCGCTCCAGCTCGGCCCGCAACTCCTCCGCACGGGCCAGCGCCACCCGCTCGCGCCTCTCCAACACCCCCAGCACCGACGGCATCCGCCACCTCCGACCACGCCCCACACCGACACGACGGCCCGAGCATGCCTACCGAGCGACGGCCACACACCTCACCTGGGAAAACGTGACCCTACCTTCGGTTTGGGAATCGCTTCT
>NZ_JBITZP010000154.1:0-1216 GCF_044546945.1 Kitasatospora sp. NPDC053057
ACGCGGGCTCCGGCAGCGCGAGCTGGCTGTTGCGGGCCGCCCCCGCGCCGGGGTTCGCGGCGGCACCCATCTGCGGCGGGACGCCGGCACCGCCGCCGGTGCTCTTGTTCACGTTGATGCTGATCCCCGGGGCGAACGTCGCCCCGGAGCCGAAGCCGTTGCGGGTGCGGCTGCTGTTGGTGCCGCCGGTGGTGCCGTTGGTGGTACCTGACGTGCTCTTCGACGTGTCGACCACTGTGGTCTCCCCATGGCGAGGCCGAGCCCCGTCCGGTAACCCGGCGGGGCCTTGTGCTCTCCAAGAGTGGACTCGTTCTGACAGAACGTCAAGCCGCTCTGACGGATTGCGCCTTCGTGCTGACGGCGCTAACGTCCGTTCCATGACGAACACACCGAAGCGCCCCGAGTACCGGCGCGTCGCCGACACGATCCGGGGACGCATCGCCGGAGGGGAGTACGCCCCCGGCGAGCGACTGCCCACCGGCAAGGAGCTGGCCGCCGAGCTGGAGGTGAGCCAGGGCACCGCCGAGAAGGCGCTCCGTGTGCTGGCCGCCGAAGGACTGATCACCATGACGACCCAAGGAACCCACGTGACTCGCATCCCCCAGAAGATCCGTCGCGCCGTCCCGCAGCGCTACGAGGCGACGTACCGCGAGAGGGGGCGCGGAGCCTTCGACGTGGAGGTGCGGGAGCACGGCTACGAGCCCCGCTGGGAGACCACCGTCACCGAGACCGATGACGCCACGATCCGTGCCCGGAAGATGTGGGCGGACGACGTGCCGGTGCAGATCGCGGTGACCACGGTCCCCAAGCGCGTCGCTGAGGCGGCCGACGTGAAGGGCCAGGACACCGGCACCGGCGGCATCATCAGCCGCATGGCGCAGGCTGGCCACGGTCAGGACCTCATGCGCGAGGAGATCGACGTCCGCCCCCCGACGGCGGAGGAGCAGGAGTTCCTCGGCCTCAGCGAGGACCACCGCGTGTACGAGCTGACCCACAGCGCCTACACCGAGGACGGCACCACGGTGGAGACCACGGTCCACGTGATGCCGACCCACCTGTGGAGCCTGGCCTACACCTGGTACCCCGACGAGTCCCGCTGAACTGACCGGCTCGAAGCGCCCCCGTCTCAACCGAGGCGGGGGCGCTTCCGCGTTCAAACTTTCTCTACGGGTTCAAGCCCTCCGGCGGCCCGGCCCGGGCCGCCTCCTGTCTCCGC
>NZ_JBITZP010000155.1:0-1162 GCF_044546945.1 Kitasatospora sp. NPDC053057
TCAGCATATGGAAGCGCACCCTGATGGTCGAAAACACCGTGGTCGAGGCGGTGCGCTGGGACAAATCAGAACAGTGTGTAGTCGCGTCGGTGCGGCCTGACGCGCGGCGGCGTGGACGGTGCGGACTGTGCCGGCGCCCGGCTCCTTGGTACGACCGGGGACGCGGCCGACGCCGGTGGCGCGACCTGGACCACGGGGCGGTGCGGGTGTTCCTGGAGGCCGACGCCCCGCGGGTGCACTGCCGCCGGCACGGTCCGACCGTGGCAGCGGTGCCGTGGGCCCGGCACGACGCCGGGCACACCCTGGCCTTCGACCAGCAGGCCGCGTGGATGGCCGCCGAGTGCTCCAAGAGCGCGGCGGCCGAGCTGTTGCGCTGCACCTGGCGCACGGTCGGCAGGATCGTCGAGCGCTACACCGCCGACCGTGACCGGGGCACGGACCGGCTGGCGGGGTTGCGCCGGATCGGGATCGACGAGATCTCCTACCGCAAGGGTCAGCGCTACATGACCGTCGTGGTCGACCACGACACCGCCCGCGTGGTGTGGATGGCCGACGGCCACGGAACCGAGGTCCTCTCCCGGTTCTTCGACGAGCTCGGCGGGGTTCGAGCCGCGCGGCTGACGCATATCAGTGCCGACGGCGCCGCCTGGATCGCCCAGGTCGTCGCCGATCGGGCACCGGGCGCGTTGCGGGTGATGGATCCCTTCCATGTGGTGGCCTGGGCTACCGAGGCGTTGAACACCGAGCGCCGGGCCTCGTGGAACCGGGCCCGGCGCGAGCTCGGCGACCGGGAGAAGGCGAGGGCGTTGAAGGACTCCCGCTTCGCGCTGTGGAAGAACGCCGAGGACCTGACCGACCGCCAGGCCGCCAAGCTCACCTGGATCGCGGCCACAGACCCGCGCCTGCACCGCGCCTGGCGACTGAAGGAAGCCCTGCGGGCCGTCTTCGCCCTGGCCAAGCACCGCCCCACCGCCGCCCTCAAGGCTCTGGACCAGTGGATCGGCTGGGCCCGCCGCTGCCGCATCCCCGCCTTCGTCGACCTCCAACGCACGATCACGCGCCACTACGACGCCATCCGCTCCGCGTTGATCACCGGCCTGTCCAACGGACTGATCGAGTCCACCAACACCAAGACCCGACTGATCATCCGCCGAGGCTTCGG
>NZ_JBITZP010000156.1:0-1127 GCF_044546945.1 Kitasatospora sp. NPDC053057
GCGCCAGGGGCGCCTTCGACCAGCCGTCGCTCGCCACGTGGTGCATCACCACCACCAGCACCCGCAGACCCGCACCGGCCTCGAACAGCCAGGCCCGGAACGGCAGCTCACGGGAGAGGTCGAAGGTGTGGTTCAGCGCCCGGTCCACCGCCGCCGACAGCTCCTCCGGCGCCACCTCGGACACCGCGAGCTCCCAGTCCAGCTCACCCGGCTCCAGCACCTGCTGGAAGGGCTCGCCGTCCACGACCGGGAACACGGTGCGCAGCACCTCGTGCCGCCCGAGCACGTCCAGGAACGCGGCGGCCAGCGCCTCGCGCTCCACCTCGTCGGACAGCCGGATGACCGCCGGGACGTTGTACGTCGCGCTCGGCCCCTCCAGCTGGTTGATGAACCACAGCCGGCGCTGCGCGAACGACAGCGGCACCCGCTCCGGCCGCACCCCCGCCGTCAACGCCTCCCGCGCCTCAGCCGCACCCGACAACCGGGCCGCCAGTCGCGCCACCGTGGGCGCCTCGAAGAGCGCCGGCACCGGCACCTCGACGCCCAGGATCGAGCGCACCCGGCTGATCAGGCGGACGGCGAGGAGGGAGTGGCCGCCGAGGATGAAGAAGTCGTCGTCCACGCCGACGCTCTCCAGCCCGAGGACGTCGGCGAACGCCGCGCAGACGATCTCCTCGCGCACGTTCGCCGGGCCACGACCCGCACCGGTCGTGTACTCCGGCGCCGGCAGGGCCTTGCGGTCCAGCTTGCCGTTCACGTTCAGCGGCAGCGCGTCCAGCACCACCACCGCCGACGGCACCATGTACTCCGGCAGCGACGCCGCCACGTACTCCCGTACCGCTTCCGCGAGTTCGGCACCAGCCGCACCCTCCGGAACCACGTACGCGACCAGGCGCTTGTCCCCTGGCACGTCCTCACGGGCCAGGACCGCAGCCTGCGCGACCTGCGGGTGCGCGGCCACCGCGGACTGGACCTCGCCCAGTTCGATCCGGAAACCACGGACCTTCACCTGCTCGTCCGCACGACCCAGGTACTCCACCTGACCGGCCGCGTTCCAGCGGGCGACGTCACCGGTGCGGTACAACCGCTCCCCGGCGCCGTACGGGCTCGCCACGAACCGCTCCGCC
>NZ_JBITZP010000157.1:0-1083 GCF_044546945.1 Kitasatospora sp. NPDC053057
CAGAGGGATGACGTTCGGTTCGTCGTCTGGTGCTCGTAGGTCGAGGCCGCGGTGGGTTCGTCCGGCGTTGTAGTGCTCGGTGTACTCGGCGAGCACGGCGCGCAGGTGCCGTTCACTGGCGATGAGGAGGCGGTCGGTGCATTCGGTGCGCGCGGTGCGTATCCACCGCTCGGCGAATGCGTTCGACCGCGGGCTTTGCGGCGGGGTCGGGATGACGGCCATGTCGTTGCCGGCGAGGACGGCGCCGAACGCGGCGGTGAACTTCGCGTCGCGGTCGCGGATGAGGAACCGGAAGCACCCGGCTCTGTCGCCGAGGTCCATCAGCAGGTTTCGGGCGAGCTGGGTCACCCACTCGCCCGTCGGGTGCGCGGTGACGCCGAGGACGTGGACGCGCCGGGTCTCGATCTCCATGACAAAGAAGACATACAAGCGCTTGAGGAAGACCGTGTCCACGTGCATGAAGTCGCAGGCGAGAAGCGTGTGGGCCTGGGTGCGGAGGAAGGTGCGCCAGGTCTGCCGGGAGGCGCGCTGTGGTGCGGGCGGCAGGCCGCAGCCGCACAGGATACGGCCGGATGGTAGCGGCGGCGACCCGGTGGCCGAGCCGTCGCAGCTCGCCCTGAATCCTGACATACCCCCAGGCCGGATTCTCCTCGGCCAGGCGCCGGATGAGCGCGACGATCTCCTCCGGCAGTGGTGGTCGGCCGGCCCTGGCCGGTGGCTGGCGCCACTTCCAGCGCACCAGACGTCGGTGCCAGACCAGCAGCGTGCCCGGGGTGACCAGCCGGTGCCGACGCAGGGCAGGCGGCAGATGCCGCGCGAGAGCGCAAAGCACGGCACGGTCGGCCCACGACATCCGCGGCCGCCCGACCTGTCGGCGCAGCACGGCTACCTCGTGGCGCAGGGCGAGGATCTCGGCGTTGTTCGTGGCGGAGGAGCGTCCCAGCAGTGTCAGCCAGCCCAGCAGTCGGCAGAAGATCAAGTACAGCAGTCGTAGACCCACGAACTGGGATCATGCCCGGGGCGCGGCAGCTCGCAAAGGGCGCTGGTCAGCCGCTGTACGGAAGTAAAGACACCCTTCAGGCC
>NZ_JBITZP010000158.1:0-1082 GCF_044546945.1 Kitasatospora sp. NPDC053057
CCGCCCCGTTCCCTGGCACGGCCCTGACCGCGGGATGTGACCTCGATCGAGGCATTCCGAGACTTCCAATACCCGACTCCACCATCACGGCCCTCCGCGACGTTCATTGAGGACGCCAATCAGCGGGCCGTCGCCAGCACCCTGGCCGAGCTGACCGGGAAGGATTCCACAGCATGAAGATCCAGTGGCGGCTGAGGATGGCCGCGGCCCAGCGCGAGGTTTGGACGGGCACCGAACTGCGGCGGCTCCTCGCCGAGAAGGCCGGGCTGGAACTGTCCTCTGCCTCGGTGTCGGCGCTGTTCACCAAGGAGCCCTCGCAGGTGAAGATGACCACGCTGGCGGCGTTGTGCACCGCGCTGGAATGCACTCCCAACGACCTGATCGAGGTCGACACCACTCCGGTCGAGCGACCGATCGCGCCCCTTCGCCCGATCGCCGACCTGCCGCAGGCCGCCTCCGCCCGCGGCCGGTCGATGCCGCCCCTGTGACGGGCGGGGACTTCGATGGGCAAGAGGCAACGCGACTGCGTCACCTGCGGTGCCCCGGTCGGATATCTCAACCGTGAGCACTGCTGCCGCTGTTGGCGGACGATGAAGGAAGAGGCGGCCAGGGCGACCTGTCCGTCCTGCGGTCTCGCCCGGGTGCTGTGGCAGGACACCGGCCGGTGCATCCTGTGCTCGCGTGTCTGCGGGCAGTGCGGGCACCTGGTGCGGTCCGCGGACAGCCGACTGTGCCGGGACTGCCGCAACGCCGCCCGGCGCCTGGCGGCCAAGCAGTCGTGTCCGCGCTGCGGGAAACCGGGGCTCCTGCGCGAGGCGACCGGCTGGTGCGGGCCGTGCTCCCACCCAGGGGGAGCGAAGAAGCCGCCGCAGGTCTGCCGCGAGTGCGGGCAGCTTCGGCGGCATGCCGGGCTGGGGCTGTGCTCGCCCTGCTGGCAGAAGCACCCCGGCCGCCCGTTCATTCGCGCCGAACACCTCCGCGAAAAACGGCTCTCCTGCCGCATGTGTGGGTGCGCTGATCTGCGGCTGGACGTGAAACACGCCGTCCTCTGTGATCCTTGAGGTGTCGAGACTCAAGTTGGA
>NZ_JBITZP010000159.1:0-1065 GCF_044546945.1 Kitasatospora sp. NPDC053057
TCGGCATCCCCGTCGTGGCCGCCGCCGCCGGGGTGCTGATCGCCCAGACGGCTGCGGAGCGAGTGGCCTACGGCGTGTCTCCGCTGGCCATGACGGCGGCGGCCGAGCTGGCGGGCCTGCTCGCCCGCTCAATCGTCGTCGCCCGAACCGGAGTCGACGCCGAGGCGGACCGCCGCACCGGCGACGCACTGCGGCTGGTCGAGTACCACCGGGCCCGGGCCGAGCGTCACCCGATCGAGCGAGTCCGCCGACGCTCCGAGAAGGCGGCCTGGCGCCTCGCCCGCCGGATCGGCGCGGGCGACGCGCGGCTCGGCACGGCCCTGCCCAACGCCTACGCCGAGCGGACCGCCGCCGCCGCCATCGCCGCCCTCGACGGCCTGTACGGCCGGACCCCGACCCCGGTGGAGCCCGCCGTCGACGCGGCCGCGTCGCCCGACCCGGAGACCGCGTCGGCGCCCCCCACCGCCCCCATCGAGAGCGCCGCGCCCGCGCCGGTGCGGACCCCGGACCCCGAGCCCACGGTCGAGCCGGAGGCCGAGCTGGACGTCGAGCCCGAGCCCGAGACGGAGGCCGAGACCCCGGCCGACGCGGTCGACGCGGCCCCCGACGCGCCCGCGTCGCCCGCCCCGGGCGCCCCGCTCAGCGACGTCGAGCTGGACGTCGTGGTCCACATGATCCGCACCGAGACCGACCCGCCCCGCAGCCTCCGCGCAATGGAGGCCCGCTTCCGCGAGCTGGGCTACGTCGCCGGTGCCGCCCGACTCCGCCAGGCCTGGGACCGCGTCACCGCCGCCCCGGCCGAGACGCCCGGCCAGACGTCGATCACCGACCTCGACTGACCGCCCGGACCGTCAGGGTCGCCTCCACCGCCCGCCGGTGGAGACGGCCCCGGCCGCCCGGCCGACCCCGGATCGACGTACGGAGGCACCCGTGCTGTTCGAGACCCACACCCCCACCCCGCCCACCGCCGACCCGCTCGCCGCCACCCCGGCCTGGACCGCTGTCATGGCCCGCGCCGACCGCACCTGCGAGTGCACCGGCGCCTGCGGCAACCGACACAGCAAG
>NZ_JBITZP010000160.1:0-1038 GCF_044546945.1 Kitasatospora sp. NPDC053057
CAGAGGACCGCCCCGTTCCCTGGCACGGCCCTGACCGCGGGATGTGACCTCGATCGAGGCATTCCGAGACTTCCAATACCCGACTCCACCATCACACCCCGACCGGCGCTCGATCGAGCTGGCCGGCGAGGCACTGAGCGCCCACCTGAGCGGGTCCCGCCAGGCCCCTGGTCCCGAAGTGGTCCCGCCGGACTCCCCCGGCCGCCACCTGCGGCTCGTGCGCTGACCCGCCCTCGGAAACGGCAAAAGCCCCGCTGGCCTGGACCTTCGTCCAGTCAGCGGGGCTCCGACATCACTGTCGGGACGACAGGATTTGAACCTGCGACCCCTTGACCCCCAGTCAAGGGGTTCAATTATTGTCGACAGCCGGGACCTCAAGGTCTCGGCTTCTTTGTTGCTCAACTACACTGGAATCCTTGGGAGTTGATACCCGTCATGAACATCTCTGATCGGCGGGGCTCGAACCAACATAACGCGCCGTCAACTTCAAGTTCGTACATTGATGCCCGTTATCGCCCACGGGCGCTCATTGGCGCTCACCACGCGCGGTCCCAAACTGGTCCCCAAATGGTCCCCGGGGTCCTGGACCGGCTTCACTCACCGCGAGTGACGGCAATCTGGCAGTCCTTCAGCAGAGACCGTCTGCGGGCCGCTGCGGCCCGTCGTGCATTGCCGCTGACCAGCCCGGGCGCCTCGGGCAGATCAAGGTCGACTACCCACTGGCTACGGATGGTGATCTTCCGGGCGATGTGTCGTCTTGAGCGTGTCTTCTCCGATTGGTTCTGACGTGCCTCGCGCACCGCCCTGCACGCTCTGCTGCCACGCCCGGCAGGGCGGCGACTCTTGGTCCCGGGATCACCCAGTCCGAGAGAGGGGAAGCTCATGGGCCAGCGTGCGCAGCGTGGCAGGGTCTAGCAGCGGTGCGGTTGTACGGACGGGAACAGGGTGGATTCCATCGGTCGTCGCAACACCTTGATCGAGGTGGTGTTGCATGGGACGGCCAGCAGGGTGGATCACGACGCTGACGGGGCGTCCGGC